>DRLC01000336.1 GCA_011053145.1 Planctomycetota bacterium
GCGCAGCTAGGCGCTTACGGCACGGGAGATAAGGAAAAGCGTGACGAACTCTTGAGTCATATAGACGACATGATGGCAAGACAAGAGAGCTCGCCGGATGGGAAAAACTTGGTAATCGGCAACAAGCTGTATAGGGGCCGTGTGTGCCTGCTCACTGATTCCAAGGGTGAGGCAAGGCGCTACGTAGCGGAGGCATGGGATATGATTAATCCAAAGGAGAAGGCATCGCCCGCATCGTACGGAAACCTCGTTGATGGCGCGATTCTGTCCCTGATGATAAATCGCGATGTCGACAAGGTGCCGCAATCAGATGAATGGACCCAAGTGTTGGCGCCTATATCCTGGCGTGAAGACACCGATAGGGAAGACTTTTTCACGTCCGGCTCGGCTGGCTACGTGCTCTCAGACGAGATCACAGATCGAGAAGTGCTCAAGAAACATTGGGAGAACCGCGCATCGAATACGGCTGTATCGGATCAAGTGCGTGCTATAATGAATAACATTTCCGATAGCTTGGCCGCCGCCGACTTCCGTTTTGTTACCAAGCGCATACGCATGGCGACGGAACTTCTTAGCCATTGCTTTCAGCGTGTTTGGAATGCCTTGGGGGCGTAAGTGAGGCGCGGTCCCACTTAACGGCGCCAGCGGGGAAGTTATGCTGGGCGGGTAGTCGGAGGCGGGGCACCCAGAGGAGAGGTGGGCCTGCAAGCGGCGCCAGTTGAGCCGAGGTTTTCGTTATGCCGTCGGGCACGCGAGTCGAGGTCTTGGTTGGGTTGGTTAGGGGGTCAGGGGCAGAGCATCAGTAGCGGTGTAAATTCTCACTCGTCGCCTGTCCTGAGGTATCTCGGATGCTCGTCGTGCCCCAGGCCAGCCGTGCCGGCCTCTTCGAGGAACGGGGTGCGGGCGGGAGGGGTCAGGGGCGTCCCGCGAGTTCGAAGGCCGCCCAGTTCCATAGGGGTTCCTCGCGCTCGAGGGCGGCGCGGCGGGTGATGCTCAGGGCGTTGCCGACCGATTGGCCTTGGGCGAGTTGGGAATAGAGGTGTTCCATGAAGTCGGCGGTGGCCTCGTCCTCGACGGGCCAGAGGCTGGAGAGGACGGAGGAGGCGCCGGAGGCGAGGAAGGCGGTGGGGAGGCCGATGGACTCCTCGCCCTCGATTTGCTGCATGCGTCCGGACTCGCACCCCGAGAGGACGACGAGGTCGAGGTCGAGGTCGAGGCGACGCACGTCGTGGGCGGTGAGGAAGCGAGAGCCGAGGCGCAGGCCGGAGAAGGCGGCGTGCTCGGAATGGAAGACGCCGTGGGCGGCGACGTGGAGCGCGCGGAACGGGCCGCCTCCGCGCAACGCGTCGTGGGCGGCGTCCGCGGAAAGGCGCCGGGCGCGTGGGCCGAGGATGCGTTCGATCGAGCCGAGCTCGCGTTCGACCGCGGGGAGTGACGCCTCGTCGGTGCCGGTGAGCAGGAGCGAGGCGGGGGTGTCGAGGAGCGCGCGAGCCCGGCGGCGGGTGCGAGCGAGGAGGGCGAGGGAGGGGGTCGTCGAAACGTCGAAGCGCGCGGCGAGGGGATCGCCGGCGATCTGCATCGCGTGGAAGGGCAGGCCGCGCAGTTCTCCATAGGGGACCAGGACCAGGGAGCGCGGGCGGGTGCGCAGGGCGTCGAGCGCCGGGGCCAGGAGCAGCTCGCCGAGACGGGCGAGCGCGCGCTCGCTCGCGCGGCGGATGCGTGCGCCGTGGCGGGCGAGGTGCTCGCGCCCGTGACGGGCCTTCGAGAGCTGGAGCGCGAGGCGGTCGCGCTGGAGGGGGACTTCGCCAGGGGGGAGCTCGAGCCGGACGGCGTGCACCTCGCCGGCCTCCACGACGAGGACGCGGGCTCCCTCGGGCGTGAGCAGCCAGACGAGCGCGGCCTCGTCGTCCGCGAGCGAGGCGGCGCCGCCCTCGGCCTCGAAGTCGAAACGCGCGGGGCCGAGGTCGCGCTCGAACGCGCGCGCGAGCCGAACGACCTCCTGCTCGGTCTCGGCGAGCAGCTCCGCCGACGGAGGCGCGGGCCCCGTGCCCTCGGCACTCGCGCCGAAGCCCAGTTCCGCGTCGAGTCGCGCCGAGAGCAGTTGGTCGAGGCGTTCGCGGGCGCGTTCGTATTCGGCCGGCGGACGCCTTCCGGCGATCGAGCCCGGCCGTGCGAGGCTCCGCGAGCGACTGCGCTCCAGGAGGGAGAGCGCCCTCTTCGCCCCGGCACCGTCCCCCTGCTCGAGCTGCAGCCAGGCCAGCTCGCGGAACGCGTCGTGGCGCGAGCGCAGGAACGCGATGCGCACGCCTTCGGTCGGGATGTGGGCGAACGATCCCTCGATCGCTTCGACCGCGTGTTCGAGGGCGTCCCGCTCGGCATCGATGTCACCGAGGGTGCGGTGCGCGCGCGCCGCGAGCCGCCATGCATCGGCGACGAGCACCGAGTCCCGCCCGTCGAGTTCGAGGGTCGCGAGCGCGCCGCGTGCGTCGCCGGCGAGGAGGCGCGCCCGCGCGAGCGCGAGTCGAGCCAGTCCCTCGAGCAGTTTCTGACCCGAGCGTTCCGCTTCGCCGAGCGCTTCTTCCAGGCGCGCGAGCACGACCTTCTCTTCGCCCTCCTCGAGGAACGCGCGCTGCACGTCGAGCCCCACCCGCTGGGCGGCATTCCCGAGGCGCTCGAAGTCCGCGCGGGCTCGCTCGAGCTTCTCGTGCGCCTCCTCGCTCCGTCCCAGCCCGAGCAGGCTCGCCCCTTCGATCGCCTCGGCGCGCGCGCGCTCGAACTCGAGCCCCATCTCCTCGAAGGCCTCGCGCGCCGAGCGCGCATGCGTCAGGGCATCGCGCCGCGCATCGAGTCGCTGGTAGAGGGTCGCGAGGTCGAGGTCGCAGTAGGCGACGCCCGCGGGCTTCGACTCGACGTACTCGCGTCGCAGTCGCACGAGCCCCGCCACCGCGCGATCGAAGTTCCCGCGCGCGGCGTCGAGCCAGGCGAGCGAGAGGTCGCAGTCGAGCACCTGGGCGGTCTGGCCCGCCTCCTCGAAGGCCGCGCGCGCCGATGCGAACCAGCGCGCCGCGCCCGAGAGGCGATAGGCCGCGGTCTCGAGATTGCCGAGGCTGAAGGCCGCGAAGGCGCCGCCGAGCGTGTCGCCCAGCGCTTCGAAGCGCTCCCGCGCGGCCTCGTAGTGTTCGCGCGCCTTCGCGTAGTCGTCGAGCCGGAAGTAGACGTTGCCGACGTTGACCTCGAGCTGCGCGAGCAGCGTCGGTTCGGAGTGTGCCTCGAAGCTCGCCCGCGCGAGTTCCGCCGAACGAAGCGCTTCCTCGCTCCGCCCGAGGGAGAGCAACACCTCGACGAGCGAACGCCGCACGCGCCCGGCGCCGAGTTCATCTCCTTCCTCCAGATAGAGCCGCGCCGCCTCCTCGAAGTCCGCGGCCGCCTGCGCGGTGTGGCCGGTGAAGTACGCGACGACCGCGCGCGCGCGGTGGGCCAGGGCTCGACGGTCGCCGGCCTCGCGCGCGCCTCGCACGAGGGCTTCGGCGAGGGGGCGCGCGGACTCGGGGTCGGTGCGCACGCGCCGGTCGATCTCGGCCTTGAGTTCGTCGAGCAACGCGGTGCGTTCCCCCGGCGCGAGGGCCGAGAACCTGGACCATGCGTCGCCGGCTTCATCGCCTGCGAGTTGAAGAGCGGTGAGGGTCATGCGTCGGACGCAGCGACGCGGCCCCCACTGCGCCTCCCCTCGGAGGGGTGGCGTCAGCCGAGATCGATCTCGAGGTCCGGGACGACGACGCTCGCGTCTCCGGATCGTACGACCAGAACGTGGGGGCCGGGAGCGACTCCCTCGAAGCGGAACTCGCCATCCTCCGAGAGCGAGCTCGTGTCCGCCCGACCGTCGCCATAGAGCACGACATAGCCGCCGGCCGGAAGATCGTCTTCCTCGCCGGTCAATTGTCCGACGAGGACGCCGTCGGAGAGCAGCGCCAGGTCGACCTCGAACGGGCCCGCCCGGTAGAGCCGTTGCATCGGGGCGGCGGAGCCACGGAACGCGGGCACCGCCGCGGCCGGGGGCGCGACGAAGCTCGCGACCCACTCCCGGATGCGCTCGCCGAGCGAGTCCCGCCCCTCCCCGAGCGCGACCGCGCGACGGTGGAGTTCGGCGGGCACGTCTTCGAGGGGGTCGGCGGCGAGGACGCGCAACAGCGTGCGCGCGGTCGCCAGGCGGTCCGCGCAGGAAGAGCAGCCCGCTGCGAGGTGCCGGGCGAGCTCCGCGTCGGGCGCCGACTCGGCCGCGGCAAGGATGGTTTCGAAGCTGGGGCAGTCCATCGGAGTTCAGGAGGGGTCTCGGAAAGCCTGGAGGCCGGGCGCCTCTCGTGCCGGCCATCGAAGGAGAGGGGAGGAGAGGCTTCAGGAATACAGAAAAGGTGGCGGAGGGGGGTTGCCCAGGGTGATGCCCGGTTTCCGTGCCTGGTTTCGGGGGAATCTACCCTGGGCAATCACCCCTACGCCCTCTGCTGGGACTTCACCTTGGCGCAAGCCGCTCGGCGAGCTTTGCGAGGCAGCGCATACGGGTGGGGCCGACGCTGCCGAGCTTGAGCCCGAGGTCCCGGGCCAGCTCCTCGTAGCTCGGGGGGGACTTCGAGAGGTAGAGGCGGCCGAGGAGTTCGCGGCAGCGCTCGTCGAGCCGGGCCAGCGCTTCGCGGACGATTTCGGCCTCCTCGATCCGTTCCAGCACCTCCTCGGGGCCCAGCGCCTCGTCGGAGGCTTCGAGGAGCGGGCCCGGGTCTCCTTCGCCTCCGATGGCGCCCCCCAACCGGCGTTCCCGGCGGCGCCGCTCCATCAGGGCGCCGCTTTCGCGCCGTGCGGTGGTGAGGATCCAGGAGGAGATCGAAGCGGGCTCCCGGATGTGCGCGAGGTGGCGGTGCAGGATCACCCAGGTGTCCTGGAAGACTTCCTCGGCATCGGCGCGGGAAAGGCCCATGCGCAGGGGCACCGCGAACACGAGGCGTTCGAAGCGCGAGACGAACCGCTCCCAGGCGCCCGGCTCCCCCGCGCGGACCGCCTCGAAGAGGCAGGCATCGGATTCTGGGTCGGAGGGGGGCAAGGCGTGGGGGATGCTGTCGGGGAGGAGGAGTCGGGGAGGAGAGCGATTATTGATGCCCCGTCCGCGCCACCTCCACCCCCTGGAACCGGAATCCGGATGTATTTCCCCGGGTGCGGCTTCCCTCTCTGGTCAGGAGTCCCGGGCCGGGGGCGGGGAATCCCCCGATCCTCCTTCGGCCGTCACCCCCATTGGGCCGGTGGGGGGCCCGGCGACTCGCTGCTCCGGTACGCCTCCTCGAGGAGGAAGGCCGGGGATCCTTCAGGCGGCGACGCGGATTCCGAAAGCCATGCACTCTCCTCGGGCCCGGAATTGCGCGCCGCCGCCGCTCCATTCCCCTGTCTTCCCTGGGGGGAGACGGGATCAGTTCTGCTGGAGCGCTTCCTCGACCGCTTCGTAGGCGTCGACCCGCCCCGTGCCGAGGAGCCCCACCAAGAGGGGATTCGCCGAGGAGAGGGAGACCGTCGCTTCGAGGGTCGGTTCCTTCGGATCGGGCAGGAGGGTGGGGACCGAGGACGTGGTCAGGGAGACGACCCCACTCGCGACGGCCGAGGCCATCGAGGTTCCGCTCCACCGGGCCCAACGCTCACCGGGGAAGGCGCTGTAGATCCCGACGCCCGGTGCGCTGAGGCCGACGCGGAGCCCGAAGGCCGAGAAGGGGGCGCGCAGGTCCGCGTCGTCCACCGCGGCGACGGCGACCACGTCGTTGAGGCTGGCGGGGAACGTGACTCCCTTCCCGCCGGTGTTTCCCGCGGAGGAGACCACGACGATTCCGGCTTCCTCGGCGCGATCGATCGCTTCGTGGACCACCCGCGAACGCGTGGTCATGCTGAGGCTCAGGTTGATGACATCGCACCCGGTGTCCACCGCCGCGTGGATCGCACAGGCGACCTGGAAGGCCGAGCCGATGCCGTCGCTGTCGAGGACGCGGTAGGGCAGGATCTTCGCGTAGGGGTTGATGAGCGCGATCGTGCCGGCGATGTGCGTCCCGTGGCCGAAGGCCTCGTCGACCGAGCCGTTCCCGTTCGTGTCCTTTCCGTCGGCGATGTCGATCGCGCCGGGACGGTCCTCGATGAAGTCGTAGCCGAGGGAGAGGAGGCGCCCCTGGAAGACCGAGTGAGTGGGGTCGATGCCCGTGTCGATCACCGCGACGATCGAGGACCGCGCCCCCGAAAGAGCAGCGGCCTGCGCGGCCTGCACGTTCGTGACCGCCGGCTGACCCGTGTACTCCGCGAGGGTCGGGGTCCCGTCCACGAACGCGACGGTACACGGCTGCGCGGTCGGACGCGGACCGGGACGGCAGGAGTTCGACTCCGGCGAAGAGCCCAGCGCGTTCGGGGCGGCGTAGCGCGCTCCGGGGTTCGAGCGCAGTTGGCGGAGCAGCGGGACGAGCGCCCCCCTCGGGGTCCCGGCCTGCGCTCGCACCAGATAGGTCGAGGTCCCCGCGATCGACGCGACCATCCGGAGCCCCGTGCCCTGGAGCACGCTCGCGATCGAGCTTCCGGGCTGCACCTCCACCACGAGCCCATCCCACCTCGTGGGCGGGGAACTGCTCTGGCGAAGCTTCTGGGCGGAGGCGAGGGCGGGGAGCAGCAGAAGGAGCGCCGCGCGCTGGAGAGAGACGTACATGGACCTGGGGGGAGAGGGAAACCGGGAAGGGGTTCCCCACAGCCTACCACCCGGTCGAAGAACGGGGGGGGGGTAGGGATTCCGTCTCGGGCGGGCGCGCTCCTCCCTCGGATGGCCCCCCATTGCGGTGCGCCCCTGCGGGTCGCCAGGGCCTACACCTCAACCTCGCACCCGGGTCGCGAGCGCCGCTCCCTCCAACACACCGGACGCCAGACCTGGGATCGCGGTACTCGGCGCCATCCGCGGCTTCCACC
>DRLC01000337.1 GCA_011053145.1 Planctomycetota bacterium
GAGGACCCCGTGTTGGTTGAACACGCTGAAGGGCAGGAGGTAGATGGCCAAGCCGGTGACCGTCAGGAACACCGTGATCCCGGTCACGCACTTCGCACTCGACAACTGCCACCCTTCGATGCGACGCGCGAGCCACACACTGCGATTCGTTTTCTCGGACATGCTTCGGACCTCGTTGGAAAGCCAGGGGTGAGCGAGCTCTGTGGCCTACGCTGAGTCTCGGCCATCGGTTGGGCCGGGGACGCGCGCACGCGGGCGGACGTCACAGGTCCCGCTCAGCCCTTCCGCTGCGCCCGGTGCCCGAGGACCCCCCTGGCGAGGCCTCGCACCGCGTCGGCCCTTGAGTTCGGTCAATGTCGAGCCTTCCAGTGCCCGGCGCGCGGAATTGTCGTGCGGTTGATTAAGCTCAAGCCCCCGCCGGCCTTTTCCCCCCCGGCTGGGAACCTCCAGTCGCCCGCCCTCTCGATCCGAGACAATCCGACCCGTTCCTCTTCCCCTCTCACGACCCGCGATGCCGCTTCGATTCCAAGGGCGCCTCTCCGCCGCGCTTTTCCTCACCCTCTTGCCCGCGTCGCTCTTCTGCGGATGCGGCAGCGAAGCAGGCCGGTCTGGAGAGGAACCATCCGAGGTGTCCGCCCCCCCCGCGAATGCGGAAGCGGCGCGTGCCGCCCTCGCCCGGGGATTGGAAGCGATGCGCGCGCGCGATCCCGACCGAGCGGCCGAGGAGCTGCGCGAAGCGGTGCGGCTCGATCCCTCCCTCGTGCGAGCGCAGTTCGCCCTCGGCCGCGTCCTGGTCTACCTCTCGGATGTGGTCGTCGGGACCCCGACCCGCGACCTCGGCACGCTGGACGAGGCGATCGCGGCCTTGCGCATCGCGGTGGAGGACGACCCGCGGAGCTCGGACCGTCGCTACTGGCTCGCGAAGGCCCTGCGTGACCGCGGCTTCCAGGAAGAGGCGGTCGAGACCTACAGAGCCGCGATCGAACTCGACGCGAACAACGCCCCCGCACATCGCGAGCTCGCCTTTCTCCTGGCGGACATGGGACTCGACGGGGCGGCCGAGGAGGCGCAGCGCGCGATCGAGCTCCTGCCCGCGGACGCGACCCTGTGGTTCCTGCTCGGGATGGAGCGGGAAGTGAGCGACGACCTACCCGGAGCGAAGCAGGCCTACGAGCGCGCGATCGAGTTGGACTGGACGATCCCCTCCCCCTATTCGAAACTCGCCGTCGTCCTCGCGCGCGAGGGCGATCAGGAGCGATCGGCCGCCGCGCAAGCGGCTTACCAGGCCTGGTACGCCTATGGACCGGTCCTCCGCGCTCGCAACCTCGAGGCGAATGAAAAGCCCCATGACGCCGATGTGCTGGCCGCGCTGGCCGAGGTGCAACTCCAGGGGCAGCGTTTCGACCTCGCACGAGAGACCCTAGAGCGCGCGATCGCCGCGAGCCCCGGAGACGACGCTCTCATCGCGCGACTCGCGGACGTAGAGATCCTGGCGAGCCGCGGACCGGAGAGGTCCGAGAGCGGCTTCATCCTCCCCCTCCCCGCCTCCGACCGAGTCCAGACCACCCCGTCCGACTCCGCCGACGAGTCCCGATGAGTCACCCCCGAACGCGCGCCGCGCTCCACGTCCTCTCCGCCTCCGTGCTCCTGATCGCCTGCGGTGGTGAAGCATCCCCGCCCGAGGACCCCGCTGGTGCCATCACCGATGGCGGGACCGCCACCGAAGGAACGCCAGGGCTCTTCTTCGTGGACGCCACCGCGGAATCCGGCCTCGACTCCTTCCACCAAGTGAATGGGGGCCCGGAGAAACTCTTCATCCCCGAGTCGATCGGAGGCGGAGTCGCCCTCTTCGACGCGGATGGCGACGGCGACCTCGACGCGTACCTCTCGAACGGCTCGCTGCTCGAAGGCCTCGTCGAGGGGAAGGAACCCCGGGACGCCCTCTACCTCAACGACGGGAGCGGACACTTCACCGATCACAGCGCGGAAGCGGGGATCGACGACGCGACGTGGACCTGCGGCGTGCGCATCGTCGACTACGACGGGGACGGCATCTCGGACATCTACCTCACGAACTACGGACCGAACCGGCTCTATCGAGGCCTCGGGGGAGCGAAGTACGAGGACGTCACCGAGGAGTCGGGGCTCGCGGATCCCGGCTGGAGCACGGGCGCGGTGTTCCTCGACTTCGACCACGACGGCGATCTCGATGTCTACGTCGCGAACTACATCGACTACGACGAGGAGAAGATGCTGCGCGAGCGCCCCACGGGCACGATCCTCGGACACCGCACGTCGTCCGCAGCGGGCGTTCCCCAAAAGTACGACGACATCGCCGTGATGAAGGGGCCCCGCGGCCTGCAGCCCGCGCGTGACAGCTTCTACATCAACCAAGGGGACGGGACGTTCCGCAACGCCTCGGTCGAAGTGGGCATCGCCGGACCGGAGCTCTTCGGCTTCCAGTGCATCGCCTTCGACTACGACGAGGACGGCTGGGTCGACATCTACGTCGTCAACGACGTGCTTCGGAACCTGATGTGGCGCAACGATGAGGGCAAGGGATTCATCGATGTGTCGCTGCAGACCGGACTCGCATTGAGCATGACCGGGACGGCCCAGGGCGCGATGGGGGTCGCC
>DRLC01000338.1 GCA_011053145.1 Planctomycetota bacterium
GGCAACGGGGCGCGCACGAGGATGCGGCCGGGACCGACGCGCTCGGCGAGGTCGAGCGCGGCCTCGGCGACGAGCGTGTCCGCGCCCGGGGCGAGGGAGGTGAGGACCTGAACCGGCACGCGATCGCGCGCGTTCCAGAAGGGCTCCCGCGAAGCCCCTTCCGCATCGAACGTCCCGCGCACCGGATCGAGCGCGCCCCGCGGCGATCGGATCCAGTCGAGGATCGCGAGGACCCGCGCGCGCATCGCTCGGATCGCGGGCGTGAGCTCGGTCGCGCCCTCCGGACCGGGCAGGTAACCGGGCAGGTCGATCTTGCCGGTGACGCCGAGGACGAAGGGCGGAGGGGGATTGTCGGGGGCGCAGCGTTGGGGAGTGCGGGGATCCGGGGAGGAGGACATCGCGGGGGAGCGCGGGAGGGAAGCGTGAAGGGGGTGGGGCGCTCCACCGGCGACGGCCGAGAGCTTCGGTCATTCTATTGGAGAGGTGAGGGAAAGGACTCTCCGAAGGAACGCGCGAAGGACCGGAGACGCGCCATCTGGAAAACGCGAACTTCGGAGTCCACCGCGGCGGGAAACTTCGCACGCGCCCGGGGACGAAGTCGCACGTGGGGAGTTGGAGCCACCGCGAAGCCCGCGCTCATTGGGGGTCCCTCGGTTTCCCATCCCCCTACCCCGGGTGGGTCGCCCGGGCGGGACGCCGGGGCTACCCCCGGGCCGCGGAGAGGCGATGACTCCGGATTGTTTCCTCCTGCGTCGCCGGGACATTCATCGGGGGGATGCGGGGTCGAGTCAGTGGGGATGGTCCTGACTCCGTACCCCCCCCGAACTGCTACGACCTTCAGCCCATCGGTTCGGCACTCGTGCAGTCCTACAGATGAGCAGTTGCGGAACCTCTTCGTGCGGGTGACGCCATGCCGAATACCGATCCAAGCGAGCGCCTCTTCGAGATTCAGGCTCGACTCGTGCGGGTGATGGGACACCCCGCCCGGTTGCGGATCCTGCACATCCTGCACACGGCCGAAGGGGAGGTGGGAGTGAGTGCTCTTCGGGAAGAGCTCGGGCTCGCGAAGACCGGGCTTTCGCAGCACCTCTCGAAGATGATCGCCGAGGGGATCGTGCGGGGTCGGAAGGAGGGGCGCTATCGGTATGTGCGTCTCGCCCAACCCGAGATTGGGCGGGCGTGCGATCTGGTGCGCGGGGCCCTCGCGCGACAGGCGCGGGAGCGAGCGACGATCCTGGGGGCCGAGGGAGCGACCGAGGGGGAAGAGCCGTGAACGCGTCCGGGAGGAGGGTCGGGAGGGCCGCCTCCCGCGCGGGCTTCGGCTCGCGATCGTCGCGGCGCGCGGCGAGAGCGGTCGGGCGAACTGCCAGGGCGTCCGAACGACCGCCAGCAGGATCCCCTCCGCCACCGAGGCGGGGTGCGTCGACGGCCCGAGGCGTCTCCCCGTTCCGCTCGCAGGGCCCCCGTGGAGCCGCCCCGAGCCCGCGGCGTCCCGCCCCCGTCCACCTCGCCCCGCGCCGCGTGGCGCCGGCGAGCCGCGGCCCGAGCGACCGCTTCCCGATCCTCAACCTTCCGGCGCGCGCGAGCGCCCCGATTTCCCCCACCGAGGAACCAGCCATGAAGCACTCCATCTCCATCCCATCCCGTACGGTCGCATGCGTCGCGAGTTTCTGCCTGCTCGCCGGCGCCGCCGCAGCGCAAACCGGGCACGTCCTGAACGGAATCGGTCCCGTCAACCAGTCGATGGCCGGGGCGAGCACCGCCGCCCCCGTCGACGCGGCGGGCGCGTTGATGTGGAACCCCGCGTCGATCTCGGCCCTCGGACGTTCCGAGTTCGAGTTCGGCTTCGAGCTCCTGGTCCCCACCGCGAGGGTCCGGTCGTCGGTCACGATGCCCGGCCCGATGTCCGGTTCCACCTCGAGCGACGCGGGCGCCTCGCCGATCCCGAGCTTCAGCTTCGTCTACGACATCCCGGACAGCCCCTGGACGGTCGGCATGGGAGCGGTCGGCATCGGGGGGTTCGGCGTCGACTACCCGGCCTCCACGAGCAACCCGATCTTCCTGGCGCCGCCGAACGGATTCGGGTCGGTCTACTCGCAGTTCCAGATGCTGCAGATGTCCCCGACGATCTCCTACCAGGTCAACGACCGCTGGTCGGTCGGCTTCGCGCCGACGATCGACTGGGCCCAGCTCGCCGTCGATCCGGCCTGCTTCTCCCCCCCGGACGACGCGAACGGGGACATGAACCCGACCTATCCCTCCGCGGCCCACGCCGACAGCGCGTGGGGATTCGGCGCGCAGCTCGGGGTCCTGTACCGGGGCCCCTCCGGATGGAACCTCGGCGCCTCCTACAAGTCGACGCAGTCGTTCGAGACGTTCAAGTTCAACTCGTCCGATGAAGTCGGCAACCCGCGCAGCCTGTCCCTCGACCTCGACTTCCCCGCGATCGCATCGTTCGGGGTCGGCTACACCGGCTTCGAGGACTGGGTCCTGGACCTCGACCTGCGCTACATCGACTACGGCAACACGGACGGCTTCCAGGAATCCGGGTTCGAGCCCGACGCCTCGGTCGCCGGCTTCGGTTGGGACAGCATCCTGGTCGCGGCCTTCGGCGCGCAGTACAGGCTGGATGACCACTGGACCCTGCGAGGAGGTTACGCCTGGAACGAGAACCCGATCAGCGACGCGCAGTCCACGTTCAACCTCCCCGCCCCCGCGGTGGTCCAGCAGCACCTCGCGCTCGGCTTCTCCTACTGCATCGACGAGCACTGGTGCTTCGACTTCGGCTACCGGCACGGCTTCCAGAACTCGATCGAAGGCCCGATCGCGCACCCGACCTTCGGGACCGTTCCGGGCAGCTCCGTCGAAAACAGCCTCTCCACCGACAGTGTGATGTTCGGCCTCCGCGTCGCGTTCTGAGAGCCACGAGGACGCCGCCGCCCCTTCGCTCGCCCCCGTTCCCCTGCCCGGTGCAAGGAGAACGGGGGCGAACGATCCGCCGGACTGCGACGGAACCTCCAAGGCCCGGAGCCGTCCAAACGAGACATCCAACCTTCCCTCCCCCCTGCCCTCGCCCCCTGCCGTCCCCCTTGAAGCTCGCCCGCGCCCTTCCGCTCTGCCTCTTCCTCATCGGGCCGCTCCTCCTCGAGGGCGCCCCCCTCGCACAAAACCGCGCCTCCCTCCCGACGGTCTCGTCGCGACAGTCCCGCGCCGCCCAGCACGCTCCGCCCCGCATCACCTGGGCTCCGATCGGGCCGGGAGGAGGCGGTTGGATGAGCACGATCACCGTCGTGGACGACGGACTCGGAACGGTCTACGCAGCCTGCGATGTCGGTGGGATCTATCGGAGCGCCGACCACGGAAAGACGTGGGAGATCAAGAACCGCGGGCTCGGGAACTACTACGTCCAGGACATCGAGGTCGATCCGACGCGGCCGCGGACGGTCTATGCCGCAACGCGGGGTGGGGTCTACAAGTCCGTCAACGGCGGCAACCTCTGGGTCGCGAAGCGCAACGGCTTCCCCCCTCCCGATGAGTTCGCGTTCAGCGCACCGATCAGCGACATCGTCGTGGATCCCCGCGATCCCCGGATCCTCTACGCGGGTGTCGGGGTCCCGCGGGACGGGTACGACCTCGACGGCTACCACTGGCAGTCCGCCGGGGTGAAGGGAGCGATCTACAAGAGCGTCGATGCCGCGGAACACTGGACGCTGATCCAAAACACCGGCATCGACCCCCTCGCGATGGTGTACTCCCTCGCGATCGATCCCGTGGACACGCGCGTCCTCTACGCCGCGACGAGCGAGGGGATCTACCAGAGCACCGATGCCGGAGCGAGCTGGACCTCCATCGGGATGGGGCTCGCGACGCCGAGGGCGATGGCGCTGGTGGTCGACCCGACGAATCCCGACACGCTCTACACGACGCTCTGGGCGGAACCGGGTACGGCGACGTGGAGCGGAGGAGTCTACAAGAGCGTGGATCGCGGAGCGCACTGGATCGCGAAGAACAACGGCTTGCCCCAGGCGCTGGGCCAAGAGGAAGGGTTCACGAGCAACTACCCCTGCCTCGTGATCGACCCGTCGGATCCGAACGTCCTCTACGCCGGACACAACCCGTGGTGGCCGAACCCAGGCGTCTATCGGTCGACCGACGGAGGGGATTCCTGGACCTGGGTGACGCACTACGAGCCCCCCGCCCAGAACACGAATCTCGGCTGGATCAGCCAACACGGCCCGTTCGCCCGCGCCCTCGCGATCGATCCGACCGACCCCAGCCGCCTCTACCTCGGCACGTCCACCCACCTCCTGCGCACCGAAGACGCGGGGGGCACCTGGGAGCCGGTCTACACCGACCCGGTCGCGGGAGGCACGTGGCGCGGGCGCGGACTCGAGACCACCGTCGTCCAGGACATCGCCGTCGACCCCACCGACCCGAACCGGATCTACGCCGGGTATTGGGACATGGGATTCCTGAAGAGCACCGACGGGGGCGTTTCGTTCCAGCGAACCTCCTCGGGCATGACCTTCGATTCGAACACCTTCGCGATCCTGATCGACCCGCTGTCCCCGAATCGGATCTACGCGGCCACGGGTTGGTGGGAGACGAACGAAGGCGAGGTGGTCCTGAGCGTCGACTCGGGGCAGACCTGGACGCCGCGCAGCAACGGCCTCCCCAACGCGCAGATCTGGTCGATCGCGATGGTGCCGCCGGTCCCCGGCTCGCCCCGGACCTTGGTTGCTGCGAGCTACGGCCACGGCGTCTACAAGACCGTCGACGGCGGATCGAGCTGGTTCCCGGCCAGCGGGGGGCTCGGCGTCGGAGGCAACCTCCAGGTCCGCGCGGTGGCGGTCGATCCCCAGCGACCGAACATCGTCTACGCCGGCCTCGAGTCGATGCTGATCGAGACGGCGACGACGTCCACGACGATCCAAGGGGGCCTCTTCCGCTCGAGCGATGGCGGAACGAGCTGGACGCGGATCGATCAGGCGCTGCCCCAGCTCAACGTCTGGGACATCGAAGTGGACCCGGGCCACCCGTCGCTCGTCTACACGGCGGTGAGCGGCGGCTACGACCACACGCTGGGCGTGACCTTCCCGGGTGGCGTCTTTCGCAGCACCGATTCGGGCGCGACCTGGACCCTGGAGAACCGCGGCTTCGGCCCCCCGGGGAACCTCAACGTCTCCTCGATCGCGATCAGCCCGCTGGACAGCCGCATCCTGTTCGCGACGACCACCGACGCTCCCTTTCACGACGAGAGCAGCGGTCGCGGCATCTTCCTCACGACGAACCGCGGCCGCAGGTGGCGCCCCGTGAACGATGGGCTCGGGATCCTCGACTTCCAGTCGATCGCCGTGGACCCCTCGGATCCCACGCGCCTGTTCGCCGGCAGCGGAGGCAATGGAATCCTGCGCGGCAGGCTCTGGTGACGCGCTCCTACTCCCGGGCCGGAGATCGTTCCGCGTCCGCCAAGGCACGCTCGAGGCGTTCGGTGAACTCCTCGGGAAGATCCTCGCCGAGCTCACGGCAGCGCTGCGCGTCCGCCTGCGCTCCTTCCACGTCTCCCCTCCCGAGGAGGCTCATCGCCCGATAGCGCAGGAGCACCCCGGAATCAGGCCAGACCTCCAGCGCACGGTTCAGGTCCTCGATCGCGAGGTCGAACTCGCCGCCCTCGCAGTAGGTGAAGCCGCGCCACATGAAGAGGCTCGGGTTGTGGGGTTCCAGCTCCAGGGCCGCGTTGAAGTCCTGGAGTGAGAGGTCGTAGCGCCCCGCGTATCGCTGGGCAGTGCCACGCCGCGTGTATCCGCCGATCTCCCCGGGCGAGAGCTCGATCTCGCGGGTGTAGTCCTCGATGGCGAGATCGTACTCGCCCTTCTTGACGTGGGCGTTCCCACGGGCCCTGTAGGCCCGGACGTTCTCGGGGAGCATCCGCAGCGCGGCCGTTGCGTCGTCGATCGCGCGGTCCGGATCTCCGAGTCCCATGTAGGTTTCCGCGCGGTGCATGTGGACCTCGGCATCCTCCGGTTCGAGCTCCAAGGCTCGCGCGAAGTCCTGGAGCGCTCGTTCCGACTCGTCCATCTGGTCGTAGAGCACGCCGCGGTGGTGGTAGACGATTTCGAGGTTCGGATCGAACTCCAGTGCGCGGTCGTAGTCCCGCAGGGCCTGTTCCCGGTCTCCTCGCTTCTGATGGATCCAGCCTCGATCGCCGTAGAACTCGGCGCCTTTCGGATCGAGTTCGATCGCGCGGTCCAGGTCCTCGAGCGCGTGGTCGAAGTCCTCCAGGGCCGAGTACGCTCTGCTGCGGTTGATGTATGCGGGAAGGAGTCCCGGATCCAGCTCGATCGCTCGGTCGAAGTCCTGGATCGCTTCCTCGATGGACCCCATCTGGTAGTGGACCAGTCCTCTCCCCCCATGGAGAGGAGCGATGGAAGAATCGATCGCCAGAGCACGGTCGAAGTCCTGGAGCGCTGCCTCGAACTCACCTTGCTCCCGGAGTTCCGCGCCCCGCCTTTGGTAGCTGGCGATCAGGTGACGGCAAGGATCGGGCCTCTTCTCCAGGTCCTCGATCGCCCGATCCAGAGCGCCGAGCTCGAGCAGCAGTCGCCCTCGGCTGTGTCTCGCGATCCCGAGATCCGGATCGAGCTCGAGTGCACGCGTGAAGTCTTGCAGCGCGTGCTCGTCGTCCCCCTGCGCTTCGAAGACGGATCCCCGGCTGTGGTAGATCGCGGAAAGCCCCGGCGCCAACTCGAGGGCGCGATCGAAATCCGCGCGCGCGCCGTCGTAGTCCTCCAACTGAAAGCGAGCGCTGCCGCGGTTCGCGAACAAGTCCGCGCCCTCGGGCGAGAGCTCGATCGCCCTCGTGAAATCGTCCACGGCCAGGAGCAGGTCCTCCCGTGACCCCCGAGCGGCCCAGATCGCCACGCGCCATTCGCCCCGCGTCGAATACGAATCGGCGCTCTCCGGGTAGGCTTCGACGACCCGGTCCAGATCCGCGATGCCTCGATCGATCTCCCCGAGGCTGAGATACGCAACCCCACGGCCCAGGTACCCCTCCGGGCAACCGGGCACGAGTTCGAGGACGCGCTCGAACTCCCGAAGAGCGGAGGCTCCGTCTCCGCGCTCCAGGTACTCGCCACCCCGGTGCAGATGACGCAGTGCCTCCCCCTGGACGCTCGGATCGGCGGACTCCTCCGCCCGCACCGCGTCGAGTTCGCCGGCGGCGTTCGTCACCCTGGCGTCCTCGATGGGCGGCTGCTCGGATGCGGGGGCCGAGGGCGCCGGCCCGGCGCAGGACGCGAAGAGCCAGAGGGCGAAGAGGACGTGCACGTGCGGGCGAGAGGGCGAGGGGCAAGGCTTCGCAGCGATCATGGGTGGCCTGGATTCTAGACTGAAGGACGGAGAGAGTCGCTCCGGGAAGGGGGACGAAGAGGCCCTGCATACCGAGACGGCTTTCCGGCATTCCCCTGGACCGGGAAGAATCGGCGCTCCTCCTCGGGCAACCCGCCCGGCACGACGGTCCGGGTGGCGCCGTTCCGTGGGACCGCTTCTTTCCGTGGGCGGAAGCCGACGGATTCGGGGACATCGGAGGCCTACGGCCACGGGTCGCCAGGCGACGCAGGAGAGGCGGTAGTCTGGTGAGGCGTCTTTCCCCGATCTTGCGGCCCTAGATCCGACCATGAAGCTTCGACACCGAGACTCGCTTCGTCTCTCCTGTCCGTTCGGCCTGCGCGTCCTCCTCTTCGTCACGCTCTCGGCCCTGTGTTCGGGGCAGTCGTCGCCGAAGCGTGCGCGCGATCTCGGGATTCCCTTCGATGGGCAACCCGGGGCCTTCAACGCGATCACCGACGTGGAGGGAGTTCTCGTCGGGCAGAGGACGTTGATCTCGGGGCACGGGTCCCGCGCTGTTCGCACCGGCGTCACGGTGGTGCTCGCCAACTCGGAGATCCGTTCGGTTCCGGCGGCGGTCTATTGCCAGAACGGTGACGGCGAGATGACCGGCGCACACTTCATCGAGGAGAAGGGGTATCTGATCTCCCCGGTGGCGATCACGAACACACTGGGCGTGGGCACCGCCTGCAACGGAATCGCCAAGTGGTCCCTCGAGACCGACGGACTCGACCACGCTGTGCTACTCCCCGTCGTCGCGGAGACCTGGGATGGCTGGCTCAACGACATCGAGGGATTCGCACTCCAAGAATCCGATGTCATCCATGCCCTCCAAACGGCCCACACCGGGAACGTCGCGGAGGGGAACGTCGGCGGCGGCACCGGCATGATCTGCCACGGATACAAGGGGGGGATCGGCACCGCCTCGCGGGTTCTCTCGGAAGGGGACGGAGGCTACACCGTCGGCGTGCTCGTCCAGGCCAACCACGGCGAACGACGTGAACTGAGGATCGCGGGAATCCCCATCGGGCGAGAACTCGCCGAGGGAGGAGGGAAGCCCGACAGGGATGACGGCTCGATCATCGTGATTCTCGCTACGGACGCGCCTCTGCTCCCGACACAACTCCGGCGCATGGCGCGACGCATTCCCCTCGGTCTCGCGCGCTGCGGCAGCTTTTCGGGGACCGAGTCCGGCGACATCTTTCTCGCCTTCACGACCTGCGAGCCCGACGAAGCGGAGGACGGAACGCTCGAGCTGTCCTCCGTGCCCGATGCGTGGATGGATCCCCTCTTTCTAGCAGCGGTGCGGGCAACCGAAGAGGCGATCGTGAACGCCCTCGTGGCAGCGAAGACGATGAAGGGCTATCGGGGTCGGACGATCGAGGCCCTCCCCCACGACGGGATCCGCGAAGCCCTTCGACGACACGGACTCCTCCGGGCGAACACGAAGAAGAGGTGAGCTGCGCCCAAGGAAGAGGAGCGGAGCGTTCTACTCCCCCACGTCGAACTGGATCGCCACCGAATCGGGACCGGAAGGGAGCACGGCGGCGAGCTCGTGCGCGCCCGGCGCGAGGGGTTCGGGGAGCGTGACGGTGAAGAGCGAGTTCGTGAGGTAACGGCCGGCCGTCGGCGGAAGGGGGTTGCCGTCGAGAAGGAGATGGAGCTGCGGGGAGAAGCCGGTGCCCCGGACGTGCAGCGTTCGGGAACTCGACGGGTCGACGTCGACCGCCGCAAGGGAGAGGGTGAAGCGCTCCGGGGTTCGGTCGGGGTCGAACGCGTCGAGGGTCTCCGGTCCGACGCCGAGGGGGTCGAGGTAGGGCTCGAGCAGGACCCAGTCCTTCTCGAGGCGCCGGTACTGGTCGCCGGAAGGCTTGTCGCACGTCGCCGAGCCGCCCTGCAGGTGACCGATGACGCGGTGGGCTGGATCGAAGAGCGGTGCGCCCGAGGAACCGCGCTCGGTGATGCCCACATCCCAGTGAGGGATCTTGAAGAGGGACTTCACCTTGCGCGGCGGATCCTTCTCGATCGAGATCTTCATCACATCGCCGGCGGGATGGTGCAGGGTCGTGACGCTCTTCGGGACGGCGCCCGTGCGATCCCATCCGGCGTACAGAACGTGGAACGACGCGGGTGGGGTGTCGAGGAGACGCACGAGCTGGAGGTCGAGGAGGTCTTCGACGACGACGGGAACGCTGCCGGAGAGCCGGTCCTCGCGCGTGCGCGGCTCCTCGCCTCCGCACGCGTCGGCGAGGTAGTTGAAGTAGAAGCTCGCGTTGTGGAGGTCGCCGCAGTGCGCCGCGGTGAGGATGTACGGCGTCCCGTCTCGCGCCGTGTTGTTGATCAGAACGCCCGTGCACTTCTCGCGCACCGCGACGATGCGCACGATAGCGCGGGCGCTGGTGCGCCACGGTTCGCCCTCGGGGCAGGCGAGGTCGACGTTGCAGGCCGCGGCGTGGCGGTCACGGGACGGCGGGTCGGCTTCCGTGTCCTCTCGGGCGTGTTCGGCGGCGGGCTTGTGACCGGCGCGCCGGCGACGTTTCTTGCCCGTCTCCTGTTCGCGGACGAGCACCGAGAGGTGCAGCGTTCCGGGGAGGAGCGCGCCCGCGGGTTCGAAGTATTCGACGACGAGCCGGTCGCCGGGTACGGGCTCGATCACCAGCAGACCGTCCGGATCGTTCGCGAGGGACGTGTACGCGCCGCGCACGACACCACCGCCGTGGGCGTAGAGCTCGGCCCCGGGCGGGACCTGAAACCCGTCGAGGATCAGGCCGAGGCGTGCGGCTCCGGGGCTCGAGAGTGCGAGCCTCCAGACCCGGCCCGAACCCGCCGGCTCCCACGCACCGTGGTCTTCACTGGTCCAGTCGAGGACGGCGAGTTCCTCGGTCCCGAAGGAGTCCACCTCTTCGAGGACCGCGGGCGGCGCGAGGCCAAGGGCTTCGCTCGGGAGCACGCCCCCGAGCTCTTGGCTCGATCCGAATCCACCGACGGCGGACGACGCGGCGAGGAGGGCCGTGAGGAAGAGGGAAAGGCGGGGCTGCATGGATCGACGGGCGAGGCTGGCCGTGCTATCGACAGGGCGAGCCCTTCTGCTCGATTCTACCTCGGGCTCGGGATCTACTCGGCGCGTAACTGCACGCGCTCGCCCACCTCGTCCAGGAGAGAACGCAGGGCATCGTAGTCGGGGTGCCGCAGGCGCACCCAGGCGTTCGCCATGTAGCCGCCCTCCACGGGTTGGGTCGGGGTCCCCGGGGCGGGGATGTGGAAGTCGATCAGCGCGTCGCCGAGGCGCTCGCGCATCTGGTCCCATCCGTCGCAGGCGCTGATGCGGCCGTCCCGGTCGGGGCGCAAGGCGATCATTCCGGTGGAGAAGCGGCGCGAGGTGCGCGCGTCGGTGCCGCCGTGGACGATGGCCTTGGCCCACTCGACATAGAGGTCGATGTCGTTGCCGGCGCTGTAGAGGTCCCAGACGCAGACTCCCGGCGGGCGGCAGCCGATCTCGCTGAAACGCAGGCCCTTCGGTCCGAAGAACCACTCCATGTGGGTCGCACTCGTCTCGATGCCGAGGACCTCGATCACGCGCCGCGCCATCGCCTTGACCTCGTCGTAGGAGGGGTCATCGATGCGGTTCGTGAC
>DRLC01000339.1 GCA_011053145.1 Planctomycetota bacterium
CGAATTCGAGATCATCGAGGCCCGCGAGGAAGAGGAATCGGGACGGCTGACGGGCCAGCTCCTCGTCGCCGGCGGGACCGAGCAGACGCGGAGGGTGATGGAGGGCTATGGCCGCCAGCTCGGGCTGCGCACGAGAGCACTCGGGTCGGGAGAGGAGGCGATCGAGCACATCCTCGAGGACCTCTCTCTCACCGAGGGAGAGTGCGTGGTCCTCTTCGATGAGGTCGAGGATGGGCTTTCGGGCGCGGAGTTCGCCCGTCTCCTTCGGAGCGCAGTACCCGGACGCAGCGTGAGCTGCCTCTTGGCGCACGGTGCCCGCCGCGAGAACACGCCAAGGCTGTGGGCCCGGTCCGGCATCGATGCGTGGATCCCGAAGCCTCTCGGGCGGCATCGACTCGCCACGGGTATCAGGCAAGCTCGACTGAGCGCTGAGACAGCAGCGCCGGAACAGCCCAGGCCCGCAGTTCAGTTCGACCCGAGGCGGCCCCCGCAGTACAGGGTCCTCTTGGTGGACGACAACATCGTCAACCTGAAGGTTGCCACGCTGATCCTGCGGCAGCTGGACTGCGAAGTGACGGTCGCCAGGAACGGGCGTGAGGCCGTCGATGCAGCGCGCGAGGCCGACTTCGACTTCGTACTGATGGACTGCCAGATGCCCATTCTGAGCGGGTTCGACGCCGCGAAGGAGATCCGAATGCTCGCGAATCCGGAGCGACGCGCGGTTCCCATCATCGCGCTGACCGCGAACGCAACCACCGAGGATCGAAGGCATTGCCTCGCCTGCGGCATGAACGACTACCTCTCGAAGCCCGTGCAGAAGGATGCACTCTCGAGAGTCATCACAACTTGGACCCACACCAACCGAGACGCCATGACTGAGCACGATCAGCACACCACTTCCGAGGACGAGGGTCTCGTCCTGGATATGGAGACCATTCAATCCCTACGCGATCTGAGCGGGGACGACGAGCCGAGTCTCTTCGAGGAGCTCGTTCAGATCTTCCTCGAAGACACGCCCATTCGAATGGCGGACTTGGAGAAGGCCTTCGAGGGGGCGGATCCGGACTCCCTGAGCGGTGCTGCCCACGCCCTGAAGTCGAGCGCCGCGAACCTCGGTGCGTTGCGCCTTGCGGAGATGTTCAAGAAGCTCGAGGCGGCCGGACGGGAAAAACAGCTCGAGAGCGTCGAATCGCTGATCCAGAACGTCCGCAGCGAGTATCAGCGTGTTCAGGAAGCGCTCGAAGAGGAGATTCGATGAAGATCGTCCGGACGATTCGGGCTCGCACGGTTGCGTGCGTGGGCCATTTCGTCCGTTCTCTGCGTCGAGAGAGGAGAGAGACCGAGACCCCCCAGGCCTGAAGGCATGTTCAAGGAACGATTCGAAGAGCTGAAACATTCGGGAAAGCTTCCCTCACCGTCGAGCGTGGGGATGCGGATCCTGATGCTGACGCAGGATGAGGAGTGTGATCTCGACGACGTCGTCGAGGCGCTCCAGGTGGATCCTGCGTTGACCGGCCGGGTGATTCGGCTCGCCACTTCGGTCCACCACGGCGGAGCGAAGCTGACGTCCGTTCGGAGCGCGGCGATCCGGGTTGGGCTCCGGGCGGTCTGCAATACGGCACTCAGTTTTACGGTCGTTTCGGGCAATCGCACCGGCAAGTGCGAGGGATTCGACTACGACGAGTTCTGGTCCTGTGCCCTGGCAACGGCCGTCGCGGCGGAGACGATCGGTCGCGAGCTGCGAATCTCCGTGGGGCCGGAGGCGTTTACGCTTGGGCTCCTGGTTGGGATCGGGAAGCTGGCACTCGCGAGCGTCCATCCCGAACAGTACGCGGGGGTCCTCGCGAGGGCACGGGGCAAGGGGAGCAGCGCGTTGATTCGCGAGGAAGAGGAGGAACTGTTCATCAACCATCGGGAGGTGGCCGCGGCCTTGCTCGAGGACTGGGGCCTTCCCGAGCACTTCAGCGAGGTCGCCCTGTACTTCGACGGCCGGACTTCGGACGGTGAGTTCGCCTGTCCGCAGACCAAGGGACTCCTCGGAGTCCTCAACGTCGCGGAAGTCATGGCGCGGGTCTTGGTCAGTGACCCAGAGCGACAGCCCTACCTGTGGCCCGGACTGAAAAGGCTCTGCAAGGGGTTGTCGATCAGCGCCTCACAGATGTGCGAACTCTTCGACACCGTCGCCGAGGCCTGGAAGGAGTGGGGGGACCTCCTGCACGTTCCCACGAGCTGCGTGATCAGCGCACGGGAGATCGAGGAGATTTCGAAGCCCGGCTCCAACCCGAAGGCAGCCAAGCGCAAGGGCCTGCGCATCCTTGCCGTCGATGACGACCCCGTCTCGCTCCGCCTACTCGTCGCTCTTCTCAAGCGAGATGGGCATGAGGTCATGACCGCGGGCAACGGGAAGGAAGCCCTCGCGCTCTATCTGGAGCACGGTGCGCAGGTCGTCATCACCGACTGGATGATGCCCGAGATGGACGGCGTGATGCTGTGTCGGCAGCTTCGTAAGACGGAGGAGGGTCGCAAGCTATACATCTTGATCCTCACCGGGCGGACCGAGCAGGATCGGATCGTCGAGGCCTTCGAGGTCGGTGTCGACGACCACATCGGCA
>DRLC01000340.1 GCA_011053145.1 Planctomycetota bacterium
CCCACCCGTTCGCACTTCGATGCGTTCGCGAAGATGGAGTTCGCCGAGACGGGCCTTCCGTCGGGCACGGTCACCAACGGATGGATCACGCGTTTCCTCGCGAGCCGTTCCGCGCTCGGCGTGTTGCGCGGGGTGGCCCTCGAGGACATCGTGCCGCTCAGTCTGAGCGGGGCGGACTCGACCCTGCCGATCGCCGACCCCGAGAACTTCCTCTTTCCCGGGGATCCCATCTCGGCCCAGGAACGCTCGGACCTCCTCGCTGAGATGTACGCCCTGACGCCGCCGCCGGTGGGGAGCGCGGCCCTGGACACGTTCGCGTCGATCGACCTGCTCGGAAACGTGGATTTCACCGGGTACGTGCCTGCGAATGGTGTTCAGTATCCGGCGACCCCACTCGGCAACAAGCTGCGCAACGCCGCCGTGGTCATCAAGGCCCAGATCGGAGTCGAGGTCATCACGATCGACATGGCGGGCTGGGATCTACACGCGAACCTCGGGCCGCTTACGGGCTCGATGGCCGCGCAGCTCAACGAGTTGACCGGCGCGATCGAAGCGTTCTACCTCGACATGCTCGGGCAGATCGACGATGTGACCCTCGTGGTGCAGTCGGAGTTCGGCCGGCGTGTCCAGCAGAACTCGAGCACCGGTCTCGACCATGGGCACGGCAACGCGATGCTCGTCCTCGGCGGCAGTGTCGCGGGGGGACAGGTCCTCGGTTCGTGGCCGGGTCTCGCCCCGTCGCAGCTCGATGACGGCGACCTGGCGATCACGACCGACTACCGCGATGTCCTGGGCGAGATCCTCGCCGGACACTTCGGAGTCGGCGCGAGCGACCTCGCGGTGATCTTCCCGCAGCACACCTTCTCGCCGGTGGGCGTGACGGTCTGAGTCGGACCCATCCTGGGTGTCGCCCGGCTTGGCTTTGCCAGATCGGGCAACACCCAGGATGGATCGCTCATCGCAACCACTCGACGAGGGGGGAATCCGCCGGGATTCGAACCACCTCGAACAGCGCCGCGACCAGCTCGTCACGCTCCCCGGCGCGGTGGGGGCTGCGATAGTCCCACACCACCTCGCCCCCGGGCGTGACCTCGAACGCTCGGCCGCTGCACGTGTCGGTGATCAGGGTGTCGCCGTTTGCGAGGCGTTGGTTCGATCCGCAGTAGATGCTGAAGAACGACTCGGGGGGTCGGCCGCGCCATGCCCAGCGGATCTGGAGCGTCACAGGATCGAGTTCGATCACTTGGGAGGCGCCGCGGTAGCCCGCGTTGTCGAAGAGCAGGAGGTTGCCGTCGTCGAGCACCGTGGGCTGGTGTTGCCGGCGCCAGGGGCCTGTCGCGGCCCAGACGACGCGGCGCTCCGTGAGATCGACGACCGCGATCGCGTCGAGGTGACGCATCGAGAGGAGCACGTTCCCGGCCGCGAATGCGGGGGCTTTCTCGGCGAGGCGACCGTCGAGGGTCTCGACCGTATTCGTGTGGAAGATGTCCCCTTCGCTGTAGAGCCTCTTCGCGAGGAGATCGGCGTATTCGGAGCGCTGGAAACACTCGAGGACCGACACGCTCCGGAGCTCACGTCCATCCGCGTCGAGGGTCGTGACGAAGTCCTCGAGGATCGGGTGATCGGGGTCGATGCTCGGCACGACGCGCGCGCGGCGGGTCAGCGTCCGAATGCGTCCATCCGCCAGAACCTCCAGGTCGTGGTGTTCGCGCCCGGCGTGGTACCAGAGAAGCTTCGAGTCGACATCCAACTTCACGAGCCCGAGACCCTCGTAGATTGCGAGCAGAGACCCGTCCGGAAGCAGCGCGACCCGCCGCCAGGCGTTCGACGACTCCGGCGGAGCGTCGGAGAGAGCGCCGGGGAGCTCGTCGTAGGAATGCTGCCAGCGGTGGACCACTTCGCCGTGCATGTCGAAGAGCGTCGCCTCGGGCGCGTGCCCCGACGCCGCGAGGTTCCAGCCGGGCTGCGCGCGTTTCGCGTCGAAGAGCACCACGCCGCTCTCCGCACCCGCCTCTTCGAAGCCCTGGGCATAACCGATCGCCTCGAGCGCGGCGGCTTCGTCGGAGACCTCGCCCGAGGGAGCCGGAGCCTTCGCCCAAAGGCCCTCCCGACCCGAGACCCACACATCCTCCTCGCTGGCGAGCGCACGATTGCTGCCCGGGGCGGCGCGCTCGACGGCGACGTCTCGCCGCGCGAAGTACGGAAAATCCCCGGCCGGGGTGCGTGCACGACGCAGGACGTAGTCGTTCTGGAAGCGTTCCGATTCCAGAAGGCCCACCTCCGCGGCGAAGTACGGCGTGACGAGCCCGCGCGTCGCCACCTTGTCGCGTGAGAGGCCGTAGGCTCCGATCACCACGTATTCCGGGGAGCGATCGAGGACGTACTCCTCGAAGTGGCGCTCGTGACCGGCGGGGCCGGCGCCCATGTGCTCCACCGGGTGGTGTGCGATCGCTTCGTCGTTGAGGCCGAGCAGGTCGATCGTCTCGAGACCGGAGAAGTAGGGGATCGCCCCGGCCGTGACGACGGCGATCGTTGCGTCGGGAGAGACCTTGCGCCCGAACCAGCTTCCGATCGCCCGCCAACAGGCGACCTCCTCTCGGTTCTGGTCGAGGTAGGCGCGGTCCGGACCGGAGAACATCGGCAGGGCCGAGAGGGTCGCGACCCCGACGAGGAGAGGGACGCCCAGAAGACGTGTCGGGCCGAGGCGCTCCGCGAGCCGCGCCCAACCGAACGCGCTCACGAGCAGAAGCGGAGGAAGCGCCGGCGCGAGGAACCGGTACATCGGCATCGTTTCTCCGCCGACCGCGATCGCGATGCCGACGAAGGCGAGGCCGAGCGCGGCGAGGAGCCCGCGTGACCGAAAGGGGCGGGCGAAGGGCAGCGCCAGGAGGACGAGAACGGGGGAGAAGGAGGAGCGCTCGACGAAACGCGCGACGTAGGCGAATCCGCGCCGCGCCTGGGCGATCCCACCGCCGACCTTCGCATAGTAGGTATTCGGGAGGGGATAGCCGTAGTAGGAGATGCGCCACAGTTCGTGCGGGACGAGAAAGACCGCGAGCACGAGCGCGAAGCGGCCGAGGTCGCGGGCACGTGCGCGCCGATCCGGCAGCGCGGCCAACGCCCAGGATGCGACCAGGACACAGAGACCGAGCCCCTCGGGGCGCGTGAGGGCTGCGAGCGCGCACAGAACAGCAGCCGTGGCGGGGAGCCGCCCCCGTTCGAGGCCCCGCGCGGCGACGAGTCCCGCCGCGAGGACGAGCAGAGCGAAGAGCGACATCTCGAGGCCGCCGGTCGCCCAGAATCCGAAGACGGGGCTTGCCGCGAACAGGAGCGGCGCGACCCATGCGGCGATCGGGTGGCGCCTGGGGCTCGGCCCGAACGCGCTGAGGAGGGCGAGGATCGCGAGCGAGGATAGGACCCCGAGGATGGGAGCGAGCGTCGCCGGAGCGACGCCGAGAACTCGGCCGCCAGCGAGGAGCGCGACCCACAGGAACCCCGTATACCCTTCGACCCGCTCCCCGGCATTGAAGACCGGCCCCAACCCGCGCGCCCAGTGATCGGCATAGCGATAGGCGATGTAGGCGTCGTCGACGGTGTGGTCGAGGAAGCGCGAGGCCGAGGCCAGGAACACGACCGCACACAGACCGAACACGAAGCCGCGACGCGCGAACACGCCGGGAGCCCGAATCTCTTTCGTTCCCTGGACCACGGAATGGGAATCGTACCCCGTCCCCAGCGTTCCCTCCTCCCCGAGCCCCTCCTTTCCCTCCGAGCTCGGGACGGCGAGGAGGGTGTCCGCGAACCGCATCGCCGAGGCCCTGCTTCCCGGGGAATCGCTTTCCTCAGGCGGGGAGCTCGGGGCGCTCACCGCCCGCTCGAGCGCTGAGCCCCTCGATCCCCTGGGCTTCCTTCTCGAAGGGCATGCGCACCTCGTAGCAGCCCTCCCTGCGGGTCGTTTCGACGGGGAGCCCCGAGCCGTGGAAGAGTTGCAGCATCGCGAGGTTCGTCTCGAGGATGTTCGCCGTGAAGCCGAGGACGCCGTGCTGCTTCGCGACCTCGATGAGCTGCTTCATCATCTCCCGGCCGAAGCCCTTGCCCTGCCACGCATCGGCGAGCATGAACGCCACCTCGGCGAAGTTCGTCTCGGGATCCTTGAAGTACTGGGCGATGCCCCGGATGCGGGACTCGCTGCCGGGCTCCTGGGTCTCGAGGACGAGCGTCATGTCGCTCGAATAGTCGATGTTCACCAGCGCGAGGATGTCGCGGCTGCTGAAGCGCTTCGTGATATGGAGGTAGCGCTTGTAGACCGTCGTCTCGCTGAGCGAATAGAAGAACTCCGTCAGCTTGTCCTCGTCGGTGGAGCGGATCGGCCGCAGGAAGACCTTGTGCGCTCCGACGGTCCGGAGCAGGCGCTCGCTGTGGGCGGGGTAGCTCCCCTTCGGGGGCAGCTCGAAGTGGAACACGTAGTGGCGTTCCTTCGCGGCGTTCAGGAGCTCGGCCCGAAAGTCCGGGTGCGCGATGGAGATCAGCGCGCGCGCCCGCTGGCGGATGTTCTTGCCCTGCAGGTCGGCGACGCCGTACTCGGTGACGACGAAGCGAACGTCTCCGCGCGAGGTCACGACGCCGGCGCCGGGGGAGAGGATCGGGGCGATGCGGGAGACTTGGCCGCCCTTTGCGGTCGAGCGCATCGCAATGATCGGCGTGCCCCCTTTGCACATCGATGCGCCGCGGATGAAGTCCACCTGCCCTCCGATCCCGGAGAAGAAGAGCGTCCCGATCGAGTCCGCGCAGACCTGGCCCGTGAGGTCCACCTCGAGCGCGCTGTTGATCGCCACCATGCGGTGCTGGCGAGCGATCCGGATCGGGTCGTTGATGTAGTCGGAGGGGTGGAAGGTGAAGGTCGGATTGCGGTCCACCGCTTCGTACAGGCGCTTCGACCCGAACGCGAAGGACGAGGAGATCTTGCCCGGGTGGATCGTCTTGTTCTTACCGTTGATGACCCCGGCTTCGATGAGGTCGAGCACGCCGTCGGAAAACATCTCGGTCCAGACACCGAGGTCGCGGTGGTGCTCGAGCGCGCGCAGGACCGCGTCGGGGATCTGCCCGATGCCCATCTGCAGCGTGCAGCCGTCGTCGACGAGGCTCGCGACGTTGCGCCCGATCTCGAGGGCGGCCTCGTCGAGCTCGTGCCGCGGCGCCTCGACGAGCGGGACGTCGTTCTCGATCCACAGGTCGATTGCATCGGCCTTGACATACCCCGCACCGAACAGGGTCGGGACATTCGGGTTCACCTCGGCGATCACGAGGCTCGCGGACTCGATCGCTGCCAGGAGGATGTCGACCGAGACGCCGAGATTGACGAAGCCGTATTCGTCGGGCGGCGTGCACTGCACGATCGCGACGTCCACCGGCATGCGGCCGGAGCGAATGAGGCCCGGGATCTGGCTGAGGAATACCGGCGTGTAGTCGGCGCGGCCCTCGTGGACTGCCCGGCGTACGTTCGGGCCGATGAAGAACGCGTTGTGCCGGAAGTTCTCCTGGTAGCACTCCTGGACGTAGGGCGCAGGGCCGAGCGTCATCAGGTGCTCGATGACGTTGTCCGCGAAGTGCTCCGCGTTGCGCACGAGTGCCTCCACCATCGCGAGGGGCTCGGAGGCTCCCGAGCTGAGCAGGATGCGGTGGCCGCGCGGGATGCGCCGCGCGGCCTCATCGGGGGTCGTCCGTTTCGCTTCGAATTCGCTGCGCCAGGTCATCGTGGCGGGATGGTACCGGGGCGGCATCGGCATGGGGTCCCCGGGACGCGGGATTCCATCCGAAATGGAACGGGATCGTGTTTTCCCGAGCGGTACCATCGCGCGCCATGCGGACATGGACCATCGGGATCGCGATCCTCGGGGTTGGGCTCATCGCCTCCTGCGGAGGGAACGGCGAAGCCGAAGGGGCGCGCAGCGTCATCCTGATTTCGATCGATTCGTTGCGCGCCGACCACCTGGGCTGCTACGGCTACGGGCGCGACACCTCTCCGCGCATCGACCGCCTGGCGGCGGAGGGGACACGCTTTGCGCGTGCCCTCGCTCCGAGCCCCTGGACCCTTCCGAGTCACGCCTCCCTCTTCACCGGGCTCTACCCGATGACCCACGGCATCGAGGACAACGGGCTACGACTGCGAAGCGGCGCCCAGACCCTCGCACGTTCCCTCGCATCCGCTGGCTTCGCGACCCAGGCGATCGTCTGCGCCCCGCTCCTGCGGCCGGAGTTCGGCCTCGATGCAGGCTTTCATGGGTACGATATCGATCTGGTGGGGGAGACGCCGGAGGCTGCGCGCGCCGCGAAGGTGGCCCCGAAGGTGACCGCGAAGGCCCTCGCCTGGCTGGATCGTATCGGCGAACGCCCGTTCTTCCTGTTCCTGCACTACTGGGACGTGCACTACGACTACAACCCGCCCGACGAGTTCGCAGGCGCGTTCGATCCCGACTACGCGGGGAGCGAGGACGGCACCTCGATCCACGATCGGACGGACATCGTGCCAGGGATGGACGAGGCGGACTTCGACCACCTCGTCGCGCTCTACGACGGTGAGATCCGCTACACGGACGAGGCGCTCGGCGTGCTCTTCGACGGCATCGAGGCGCGCGGCCTCGCCGACCGGACGATGATCTGGGTCGTCGCCGACCACGGCGAGGAGTTCTTGGATCATGGGGGGACGGGGCACACGAGCACCTGTTACGGCGAAGTGCTCGAGGTCCCGATGATCCTCCGCGTGCCCTGGCTCGCCGACGCGCCCGCGGTGGGCTCCGAGCCCACGAGCCTCGTGGACGTGCTGCCGACGACGCTCGAACTCCTGGAACTCCCGGAGGCTCGGATGCCGATCGAGGGCGTGAGCGTTGCGCCCGCGCTCCGCGCCGGCCGCTCGCTCCCCGAACGCGTGCTGCTCGCCGAGACCCTGCGCGGCCGCCCGCCGGTCGCCGCCGGGAAGGCGGCGCGTCGCTGGACCGACGGTCCGCCGCTGCGTTGGTCCACGCTTCGGACGGCCGACGGGGAGGCGCTCCACCTCCTGACCCGCGGCGGCAAGACGCGGCGGGTGCTGCTCTTCGATCACCGCAGCGACCCGGCCGAGGAGCGCGACCTCTCCGCCGAGGACCCGCGGACCGTCGGCCGACTCCTTCCGGTCCTTCGTTCCGAACTCTCCCGTGCCGCCGACCTCTCGAAGCTCCTCGATCCCAGCGAGACCTGGACCCTGGAGGCGGACATGGTGGAGACCCTACGCGGCCTCGGCTATGTGCGCTGAGCGGTTCCTTGCACGAGAAACGCGCGCCGGAGGTCACGCGCGGCCGGCGCGCAGCGTATGCGCCCGCGCTCGCTCCCCCAGGCTGCCCCCATGAAAGCCATCGCGATCCTACGCATCCTCATCAGCCTCCCGCTCCTCGGCATCGGCTTCCTGCACCTCACGGGGGTGGAGCCGATGGCGCCGATCCTGGAAGGCGCGAAGCTCCCGCTCCCGGAGCTAACCGCGATCCTCGCGCCGATTGCCGAGGTGGTCGGGGGCCTGCTCCTCTTCGCGAACTTCAGGCCCCGCATCGGGGCGCTCTTCGCACTCGGCACGATGGCAGGGGCCCTCGCTGCGCATCTGCGTTTCGACTGGGCGGACGAGCCACCGATCCTGCTCCCGATCGCGGTCTTCGTGGGCGCGCTGGTGATCCTTGCCCGCGGCGGCGGGTGCCTGCGCGGTTGCGCGATCCCGAAGAACGATCCGTAAGCCGAGCTACCAGCCCAGCGTCAGGTCCTGGGAGTTCGTGAGTGCGAACGGACCGGGCCCCGAGTCGTGCAGCTTGGCCTGGCTGTAGGTCTTCATGCCGCACAGCGCGGGGTCGAGCGGAATCGGGATCGAGACCGTCGCGATCGGGCCCGGCAGGAAGCTCCGGCGGAAGACGATCGGGCTGTCGATGCGGATGAACGCCCAGTAGCCGTTGTCGAGTCGGCGCGACGCGGGCATCGTCACGCCGAGCACGGTCGCGAAGGCGAAGCCTTGGGTGTCGATCGTGAAGACGAGATCCTCCCCGAGAACGGGGTCGCTCGCGCGCAGGACATCGAGGTTCGGAGCGGCGTTGCGCGAGCCGACCCGGGCCGCTCCGCATCCGGTCGTCGAGAGGTCGTAGACATAGGCCGAGCCGGAGTCCGCGCCGTTGTCGTCGTCATGGATGGCTCCGGTGAGCAGCGTCGAGCCGCTGATCCGCACTTGCCATCCGAAGCGATCGCCGGCCTTCCCGTCGCAGGCGAGGAGCTCGTCGGTCTCGACCCACGCGCCGCCCTGCTTGCGGAAGACAAAGACCGCTCCCGAATCGGTACCGAGCGCATCGTGCTTCGACGCACCCACGACCGCGAACGAGCCCGATACCGAGACGCCGCCGAGGCCGTCCCCGGCCGCCGCCCCCTTCGGAAGGAGTTTCGCGGCTTCGCTCCACACTCCGCCCACGCGCTCGAACACGTAGGCCGCGCCCGCGTCCGCCCCGCGCGAGTCCTCCCCCGGCGCTCCGGCGATCAGGGTGTCTCCATCGATCTCGACGGAGAGCCCGAGGGCGTCCCCGGCCGCGCCGTCCGACGCCAAGAGCTTCTGGGTCTCGACCCAGACGCCGTTCTGCCGCTCGAAGACATAGAGAGCTCCGCTGTCGACGCCGAGGTCGTCGTCGAAGGGCGAGCTCAGGACGATCGTCGTGCCGTCGATCGCGACCGAATAGCCGAACTGGTCCCCGGCCGCGCCGTCCGAGGCGAGGAGCTTTTGGGCTTGGACCCATTCGCCGTTCTGCTTCTCGAACACGTAGGCCGATCCGGACGAGATGCCGAGATCGTCATCGAAGTTGGCGGTGGCGACCGCGGTCGTGCCCGAGATCCCGACGAAGAAACCGAGCTGGTCCGCGGGCGCGGCGTCGCTCGCGAGGAGCTTGCCCGTCTCGACCCAGGCCGCGCCCTGTTGCTCGAAGACGTACGCCGCGCCCGCGTTCGATCCCGCGTCGTCGTCGAACGCCGCGCCGACGACCGTGGAGGTCCCGGAGTAGTCCACCGAGAGCCCGAAGAAGTCTCCCGGTCCGCCGCTCGAGGGCAGGAGCTTCTGCGTCTGGACGAAGCCCGAGCCCTGGTCCTCGAAGATGTACGCCGAGCCGGAGTCGACGCCGAGGTCGTCGTCCCGGTAGGCCGCGATGATCAAGGCGCTGCCCTGAATGGCGACGCTCACGCCGAAGTTGTCCCCGGCCGAACCATCGGCGGCGAGGAGCTTCTTCGTCGCGCACTGGGCCGCGGTGGGACGGGCGCAGGCGAGGGATGCGAACAGGGCGAGCAGGGCGCAGGAGCCTCGGGGGAGCATCGTCCGGCGTCGCACGGCGTCTTGGGAGGAGCGCATGGGAGACCTCTTGGACCTCGGGTGGGTTCGCGGGAGGCAGGGCGGCTCCAGGTTACCACCCCGCTCGGGATTCGTGGGCTCCATCGGGGGGATGGGAGGGCCGGGACCCACTACACTCTCCAGCGAGGGGAACGGAGCCGCCGTGGCTCTGCCGTCCCGTTCGAACAACGACTCTTCGACCTGTCCCATGGGACCCACAGCCACGCCGTCCAAGACCCGAACCGAGTCCGCATCGGATCCCGAATGGGACCTCACCCCGTTCTTCCCGACTCCGCTCGGACCCGAGTACCGGGACTTCCGCGCCGCGTTGGAGTCGGATGTCGAAGCCCTCGTCGAACGCGTGGAAGCGCTCGCGGCGATCTCCGCCGACCCGGACGGCTGGGCCGGCACGATCGCGGATCTGGAGGGGGTCTGGGCGCGGACCCAGCACATCGGCTCCTACCTCTCTTGTTCCCTCGCGGTCGAGAGCACGAACGCGGACCTGCGGCGCGAGTCCGCGTGGGCGGCGGCCCAGCGAGCTGCCCTCGAACCGTGCTTTGCCCGGGTGCGGATGCGGCTCGGCGAGCTGGACGACGCGGCGTTCGAGGAATTCGTCGCGCGGGAGGATGTCGCCCCCGCCGCATTCCTGCTCGGTCGGTTGCGCGAAGACCAAGCATTCCGGATGGAACCGGAGCTCGAAGCCCTCGCCACCGAGCTCGATCTCGACGGCGCCTCCGCCTGGGGGCGGCTGTACGGAAAGCTCGCGGGCGCGCTGACCTTCGAGCTCGAGCGCCCCGACGGCACGCGCGAGACCCACCCGATCGCTTCGGCACGCACGCTCCAGGAAGATGCGGATCCCCGCATCCGGCGCGCGGCCTTCGTGGGGGCGAGCGCTGCCTGGGAGGGGGCTTCGGATGTCGTCGCCGCGTGCCTCAACGCGATCGTCGGCCAGCGCCTCACGCTCCAGCGCCGGCGTGGCGTGAAGCACGTCCTCGACCCCGCACTCCATGCGGCTTCGATCGAGCGCAGGACCCTCGATGCGATGCTCGCCGCGGTCGATGAGCGTGCGGAGGTTCCGCGCTCGTTCCTGCGCTTGAAGGCTCGGCTCCTCGGGCAGGAGCGTCTCAACGTCTGGGACATCGCGGCGCCGCTTCCGGGTTCGGAGGGCGACCCGGCCGCGGCACGCATTCCCTATGAACAGGGGGTCGAGCGCGTCCTCGGAGCCTTTGCGGCGGAATACCCCCGCCTGGGCGAGTTCGCTCGCCGTGCGGTGGCCTCGCGCTGGATCGATCACACCCCGCGTCCGGGCAAGCGTCCCGGCGGATTCTGCTCCACCTCCCAGGTCCTGGGCGAGCCGCGCGTGTTCCTGAACTACTCCGGTTCGACCGGTGATGTGGCCACGCTGGCGCACGAGCTCGGCCATGGCTGGCACGGATGGCTGCTGCGCGACGAGCGGCCCTTCTCGCGTCGCTACCCGATGACGCTCGCGGAGACCGCGTCCACCTTTGCGGAGCACCTGATGAGCGACGCGCTGCTCGCGGAGGAGGGGCTCTCGAGCGCGGCCCGCGCCTCCCTCCTCAACGCACGCTTGCAGCAGGCGACGAGCTACCTCCTGAACATTCGGATGCGCGTGCGCTTCGAACTCGCCTTGCACGAACGTCGGGCGACGGGGGAGCTCGGCGCAGCGGAACTCTCCGAGCTCGTGCTCGACGCCCAACGCGAGACCTACGGCGATGCGCTTGCGGAAGACGGTCTCGATCCCTGGTTCTGGGCATCGAAGATGCACTTCTACCTCACTTCGATTTCCTTCTACAACTTCCCATATACCTTCGGGTACCTCCTGAGTCTCGGCCTGCGGCTGCGGGCGCGCGGCGAGGGGGAGGGGTTCCATGCGCGCTACGAAAAGTTCCTGCGACGCACCGGACGGGCGACCGCCGAGGACACCCTGCGGGACGTGTTCGGGATCGAGCTCGGGGAGAGCGAGTTCTGGCGAACCTCGATCGATGCGGTGGCCGAGGACCTCGCCCGTCTCGAAATCGAGACAGGGATGGCGGGAGCGAACCCGGCCTGAACGCCGTTCCGCGAGCCTTCTCGGGCCTTCGGAGGGGGCGCGCGAGGGGGGAAATCCTTTCCGGGGGTGCGGCCGAGAATCGGCTCGCGTGATCGGCCACAGCGCCCGATAGACGCTCCCGTGTGTGGCATCTTCGGAATCTTGGCGCTCCGCGGGAGCGTCCCCTCGGTCTCGCTGGAACGCGCTGCGCTGATGCTCGAGGAGATCAGCCGCCGCGGTCCGGACGGTTCGGGAATCTGGCTCGAGGAGAACGCCCTCCTCGCGCACACCCGCCTCGCCGTCCTCGACCCCTCGCCGCGCGGCGCCCAGCCGATGGCGACGCCCGACGGACGCTATCGGATCGTCTACAACGGCGAGCTCTACAACGACGAGGAGCTGCGGGCGGATCTGCTCGCGGGCGGACACGTCCCGGGTGGCTTTCGGAGCGCGTGCGATACCGAAACCGTGCTCTTCGCCCTCAGCGCCTGGGGCAAGGACGCGCTCCAGCGCATGCGCGGGATGTTCGCACTGGCGTTCTGGGATCGGCTCGAAGGCCGCCTCCTGCTCGCGCGCGACCCCCTCGGGATCAAGCCGCTCTACTACCACATCGGAGATCGCGAGCTCACCTTCGCCTCCGAACCGAAGGCGATCCTCGCCCATCCCGGAATCGAGGTGCGTCCGAACTTCGCGATGGTCAGCGCCTATCTGACGACGATTCGGACCGTGCTCGGCCGCAACACGCTCTTCGAGAACGTGCTCGCGGTCTGCCCCGGAGAGGTCGTCGAGTTCGACGCGGTCCGCTCGCGGATTCGGGCCGACGTGTTCCAACCCGCGGTGGCGAATGAGCCGGACGGTTGGACCGAGGAGGGCGCCCGCGAGGCCGTGCGAGCGGCCGTCGAGGACTCACTCGAGCGACACCTACGGTCGGACGTTCCGGTTTGCGCCCTGCTCTCGGGCGGGCTCGACAGCTCGATCCTGTGCGCGCTCGCCGCGGCCCACGAACAGCGCGCTGACCGTGGTCCGATCCACACCTGGTGCGCCGGGGCTTCGCCGTCCCCGGACTTCGAACATGCAGCCCGATTCGCGGAGGAACTCGGTGCGGTGCACCACGAAGTTCCCTGCGACGGGGAAGACTTCGCGCGAGATTGGCCGAACATCGTCTCGTTCCTCGGCGTTCCCCTCAGCACGCCCAACGAGGTAGCGATCCAGCAGGTCTCGCGCGACCTAGCTACGAAGGGTTTTGTCGTCGCCATCAGCGGGGAGGGCGCGGACGAACTCTTCGGCGGGTACGGACCCGCGATCGAGTCGGCCCTGCGCTTCGAGGCCGACCCCGGCGACCCTCGGAGCCCCGGGCGCTACCACCTCGAGGCGGCCTCCTGGACTCCGATCTCATTCAAGCACCACCTCCTGCAAGAGGACCTCTGGCGCTCGCTCGAGGACGACGGTGCGCTGGTCGCATTCTATGAGGAGGAGTTCGACCTCTGCCGGCGCGAAGCGGGGGCCGGCGCCCATGTCGGCGAAGCGCACCTGCGGTTCCAGCGGAAGAACAACCTCTCGGTCCTGCTCCAGCGGCTCGACAGCGCGACGATGCTTTCCTCCGTGGAGGGGCGCACTCCGTTCGCCGACATCGGCGTGGCCGAACTCGCCGAGCGCCTGCCCTTCCGGATCAAGTTCGGCGCCGGGACGCCGGAGGACCCCGGGGCTTCCCTCGGCAAGGAGGTGCTTCGGAGCGCATTCGCGGACGAGTTGCCCCAAGGGATCTTGCGCCGACCGAAGGCGTCGTTTCCGCTCCCGTTTCAAGAATGGCTCTCCGCGCAGGCACACCACCTCGAGACTTCGGGCTTTTCGCGAGCGATCTTCGCGGAGGGTCTGCGGCGCGAGATCCGAGACCAGCCGACGGAGTACCCTCAGCTCGCCTGGCCGATGCTGAACCTCGCCCTGTGGGGCGAGAATTGGTGGGGCTGAGTCGACCGGCCATCGTGTGCGGGGCGGCCGGTTCGTAGGCTCGTCTCCCGATGGACGCCTCGATCGCAGAGACCGCTCCGAACGCAGAGCGCGAGCTTGGGCGCGGGCGGAGCGCCAAGGTGCTCCTCGGTCGCGACTCGCGCGGAGGTCGTGTGGCCCGGAAGCTCTTCGCCTCCACGGGACTGACCCGGCTCGTGCAGTTGGCGTTCCTCGGTGCGCCGAATCCGTACTCTTGGAACCGCGACGCGATCCTATGCGCGCACCACCGCCGTCGTCTCCTCGCGCGCCTCGTTCCGTTGTGGTCGGAGGGGCGCGTGGCGGTCGCCGAGAGCACTGCCGTACGGTGGAATGCTGCTGCCCGCTGCTTCGAACTCCAGACGCGTTTCTCGCCGGGCTGTCCGCCGCCCCTACACCACCCGCTCCGGATGCGCGGGGAGGGGTTCGTGCGCGAGCTCGTTCGCGAGGTCCAGGAACCGCTCGCGGAGCGATTGCTCGAGGCAGGATTCGACGGCGCGGTTTGGCAGGCGGGATACGGGAACCCGGTGGCGCTCAACAACTTCCTCTTCGAGGGCGAGGGGGGCGCGCGCTTCGCGCGACCCGGGCGCTGGGTTTGGATCGACCTCGAGTCCGGGGTCCCCGCGCTCTTCCCGCTCGACCCGCGTGCTCTCCTCCGATTCTATCTGCCGCGCTCGGTTCGCTACGGACGGCCCCTCTTCGACGACGTGGACTGCGAGCGACTGGAGGCGTGGCTGGACCTGCACGCGAAGGAGCTCACCGACGCGTTCGGATCCGGCGGGCTCACCGGGCTGCGGCGCCGGGCGCGGGTGCTCCGGGGCCGGCAGGAGCGCTGGAAGGGCCTGGCGCGCTTCCAGCGCATGATCGGGTATCGGCTCGCGCGGGGGGCGATCGATGAGGAATGCGCGGAGTACTACCGCACGCGGCCCGTCCGCTGGTATCTCGCCGACTCGCGCCGGCTGCTGCGATCCGTGGGCCGCGCGGCGTGGAGCGGTGCTCGCCGTCTTTGGACATTCTTCGGGGGGGTCCCCTGGGGGCGGCTCGCGCGGAGCTTGGGACGAGCCATCGTTTCCCAGCGCTACCGCGCCTTCGCGGCGCGGCGTTTCGTCGCCGGCCGTATCCGTTCCTGGGAGCAGCGCGGCCAGCTCGACGTCGCCGGAGCGAGGCACCTTCGGATCAAGCTCGCTTCGGGCGAGGCGGGGGTTTATCTGACCGACTTCGGCGTGCACCTCGCGATCAAACCCTTCGTCAAGACGATCCAGTACTGGCTCCTGCCGGCGCTTTGGGGCGCCTCCCTGATCGGCGATGGAACCCTCGCGATCGGGCTCATCGCCGGGGGGCCGATCGCGCGCACGATCTACACTTCGGGACGCGTCCTCGGAGCTTTCCGCCACGGACACGAGCGACCGCTGGTCGCCCTCGGGATCGGGATCCTGCCCGTGCTCGGAAACTTCGCCTTTCCGATCCAGATCCTCTACTCCTCGACCTCGGAAGGGGACGATCTCGCGAGGTTCCTGCTCTACGATGGGTTTGCGCGCATCGGCCGGCATATGCCCATCTGGGGCGGACCGGACACCCTCACCGAGCACGTTCTGAACCGCGTGCCGGACCTGTTCCTCAGGCCGAAACGACCGTGAGTCCGAGCACGCTCCCGTTTCCTTCGAGAACCCTCCTGGCTCCGATGGAGGGCGTTACCGACCCGGTCTTCCGTCGGCTCGTGCTCTCACGCAACCCGCCTTCGGCGCTGGGGGGAGTCTTCACCGAATTCCTGCGCGTCAGCGCTGCGCCGATTCGCTCGGGAAGGATTCTGGCGCATCTCGGCCCGGCCTCGGGGCCGTCCGTGGAGGGCGTGCGGGCCGTCGTGGGATTGCAGCTCCTCGGTTCCGATCCGGGGGCGGTGGCCGAGACTGCGCGGCGCGCGGAAGGGGTCGGCGCGCCGATCGTCGACCTGAACTTCGGCTGCCCCGCGAAGGGCGCCCTGCGTTCCTGCGCGGGATCCGCGATGCTCGATCGACCCGAAGCGATCGAGGATCTCGTCGGGCGGTGCGTGGCGGAGGTCGACCGCATCCCGATCAGCGCGAAGATCCGGTCCGGGGGGGAGGACGATCGCGCCCTCGAGGAGATCGCGCTGGCCGTGCAGGAGGGGGGAGCATCGCTGCTCTCCGTTCATTGCCGCACGCGTGCCGAGGGCTATCGCGGGCCAGGGGACTGGGAGCGGATCGCCCGGGCCGTGCAGGCGGTCGATATTCCTGTCTGCGGCAATGGGGGCGTGGAGTCCCACTTCGATATCGAAAGGCTTCGCCGAAGAACGGGCTGCGAATACGTGATGGTCGGTCGGGCTGCTCTTGCGAATCCCTGGGTCTTCCTAGATCGCGAAGTGGGGCGTGAGGAGGCCGCCGGGTTCCTGCTCGAATACGCACTGAGGCTGGGGGAGGAGAGGGGGGCGGCGGCGATGAAGGTCCTGGGGCGAATCAAGCAGCTCCTGCGTGTCTGGGAGGCGGGGGAGCTCGTTTCGAAGGACCGGGGGAAATGGCTGGGCGAACGGAGCCTGGATGTGATTCTGGACCGATTGCGTGCCGAGGCTCGTGCCTGAACGGGCGCACAGGGTCCGATCGATCGATGACGCATTCGATTCGGGGCGTGGATTGGGCGAAAAGTCCTCTCCGCGGAGCACTCGCGCCCGTCCGGGGCATCGAATGCTTCGGGATGAGTATCGTCAAAGCCGGCTTTCCCACTTGCATCCTCGGGCCCTATGCATTGCGATCCCGTCCGCTCGCATAGCCCTCCCAACAACAACAACTTGGAAAAGATCCATGAAGTCCATTGAGACCGAAATTCAGGCACGCGTCGAAGCCTTTGTCGGCGACCTCACCGAGATGATTCGTGCCGCCGCCCTGGAAGCGGTTCGTGAGGCCCTCCTCGGAGAAGCCCCCGCAGCCCCGCGCAGGAAGCCCGGGCGTCCCGCCGGCAAGAAGAAGGCCAAGGTGACCAAGGCCAAGTCCTCCGCGGCTCCGAAGCGGGCCCGCAAGGGCAAGCGCGTTCGTCGCACCGCCGCACAGGTCGAGGCCCTCAAGGACAAGATCCTCGCCCATGTGAAGGCCCACCCCGGCCAGCGTCTGGGTGAGATCGCGAAGGCCCTCGGGCTGGTGACCAAGGACGCCCGCCGGCCCGCTTTCCTGCTCGTCGAAGACAAGATGCTGAAGACGACCGGGACCCGAGGCGGTACCCGCTACTTCGCGGGCGGCGCCAAGGCGGCTCCGGCGAAGAAGACGACGAAGCGCAAGTCGAAGAAGCGCAAGTCCAAGAAGTAGTTCGCCCCAGCGGTGACCTGGGATGCACCCCCGGTCGCCCCCGGACGGTGGAACGGAGCTAGGCTCCGGGCCGCCCTGGGGGAGGCCGGGGGTGCGTTGCTGTTCGGGGTGCACGGTGGCGGATCTCCGAGACCGGGGTATCCTCCCAAGAGCCCGCTTCCGTTCCGCAGCCCCCATGCCTCCCCCCGCCGCCACGATGTCCGCCGCGCCCTCGGTGCGCCAGCGTCGCAACCTGTGGATCGATGGGCCGTTGCGGGATCTCGCGTTCTACATCGCGACTCCGCTCCTGTTGCTCCCCTTCGTGTTCCTGCGACTGGGGCGTCCCGGGATCGAGGAACTCCTCCTGTATGCCGGAGCCTTCGGCGCCCTGGGGCACCACCTGCCCGGCATGATGCGAGCCTACGGCGATCGAAGGCTCTTCCAGCGCTTCCGCGTGCGCTTCCTCCTCGCGCCGCTCTTTCTGGTTCCGATCTGCATCTTCTTCTCGGTTCGCAATCTCGAGGGCGTCCTGCTCGTCACGTTCTTCTGGACGAATTGGCACTCGATGATGCAGGTCTTCGGGTTCGCGCGGATCTATGACGCGAAGGTGGGTTCGGTCGGGCGCTTGACGGGGATCCTGGATCAAGGGCTCTGTCTGGCGTGGTTTGCCGCGCCGTTGGCGCTTTCCGACAGCCGGTTCGGGGCGCTGTTGGAAATGTGGTATGAGACCGGAGGGCCGCTCGTCTCCCATGGGTTCGTCGCTGGGCTGCGCGGTACCTTGGGGGCGCTTCTGGTCGTGGCGACCGCCGCCTGGGTTCTGCATACGCTCTTGCTCCTTCGCAGGGGCGTCATGCCGAGTCCCGCCAAGCTGGCCCTCTTCGTGACGAGCTTCGGTTTCTGGTGGTTCTGTATGGCGGTCGTGGACAATCTCCTTCTCGGGATCGCCCTATTCAACATCTTCCACGATGTGCAGTACCTCGCCCTCGTCTGGACGTTCAACCGGGCTCGGGTCGAGCGTGATCCGGAGGTCGGCGGTTTTTCGCGCTTGCTCTTCCGGAATCGGGCGACGCTCGTCGGCGTGTATGTGGGGCTGGTCGTCGCCTACGGATCGCTCGGTTTCTTCGGGGAGAAGATCTCGAGCGATTTCGTCCGGCAGACCGTGCTCGGTATCCTCGCCGCTTCCGCTCTCCTGCACTTCTACTTCGACGGGTTCATCTGGAAGGTGCGAGAGCACTCGATCCGGGAGGGGCTTCAGATCGAGGGAGGCAAGGACATTCGCCTCGGCGGACTCTTGCCCGGCTGGGCCGTGCACGGATCGAAGTGGTCGATGCTCGTGGTTCCGCTCGGGCTCTTCTACCACTGGGAGGTGCAGGACCAGCGGCCCGAGATGCTGTGGCGGCAAGCGGTGGTGGAGGCGGTCCCGGAGAGTGCCGAGGCGTTGACCGCCCTTGGAGCGAGTCTCGACGTACACGCCGAACCGGAGCGCGTGCTCGAACTGCATCGCGAGGCGATTGCGCGAAAGCCCACCTATCCGGTGGCCCACAACAACTACGGTGTCGCCCAGATGCTGCTCGGCGACACGCAAGGAGCCCGGCGCTCCTTCGAACGCGCGCTCGAACTCTTCCCGCGTTATTCGGTCGCGCATCGTCACCTCGGGATGCTGCTCGCCGCGCTGGGGGAGGGCGCATCCGCGGAAGAACACCTGCGCCGCGCGGTGGACCTCGATCCTCGCGACGGCCGTGCCCTCGCAGCCCTCGGCGCCACCGTCGCACGCCGCGGGGAGACCCTCGCGGCGAAGGACTTCTACGAGCGTGCTCTGCGGTTCGCACCCGAGGAGCGCACGGCCTTGAACGGCCTCGCCTGGATCCTCGCGACCCACCCCGACCCCTCACTCCGTGACGGGGCACGTGCCGTGGAGCTCGCCGAACACCTCGACGCTTCGACGAACCATTCCGACCCGATCGTCCTCGACACCCTGGCCGCGGCCTACATGGAAGCCGGACGAGGTGCTGACGCCCTCGATGCGATCCAGCACGGCCTCTCCCTCGCCCGCGAGGCCCCGGGCAGCGGGCTCGCCCCGGTCCTCGAGCGCCACTTTCACAGTTTCGCCAGCGGAGACCCCTGGCGCGGGGGACGCTGAAACCGGGCATCACCCAGCGTGGATCCGCACAGCCTCGGGCAGAGCCACGCCCCCGGCGCAGTTCCGCGGGAAAGGGACTTACACGGGAAGAGCAGAAAACGCCAAAAAACCCATCCCAAGGCTGTCGCGAGAACGTACCCAAGCCATGGGGTCGCTTCGGCCGATGGTTTCCGTTATGACGGATGGCCTCGGACGGCTTTGCGCCGCCCTCCTGCAATGGGAACTGCATCGCGAGCTCTTACTTGGGCACTGACCCTGCTCCTCGTCTTCTCGGGGGCCGGTAGGAATGTCTGTCTGTGCGCCTCCCATGGAGAGTCGATCGAGGAGTGCGCGGTGGAAGGGGGACATCGTGCGCGGGCCGGGGGGCATCACGCGGCCGGAGACGAGCATGGGGAGGAACATCACGGAGCGTGCGGGGGGGATGACACATGCCACTGCGCCTCCGCGCCCGTGCAGCCGCTCGAGGTGGCGAAGGACGGGGCGACGCAAAGCTCCGAGTCCCTTGCGGCTCTTGCGCACCCGCCTCTGCTCGCATGGATCGAGCTCGTGCCGAAGACGGACTGGGTCCATCCCCCGGGGGGGCCGGTTCCGAGGCCGAGTCGACCGCTGTTCGTTTTGAACTGCACCTACTTGAGGTGAGCCCTGGGCCGCCCTCCTTTCGGGGGCGGTGAGCGTGCCGCGGTTCCCGGTCGGTCGGCCGATGTGCACCCGTTCCCGGGTACACCGGTCCGGCGTTTCCCGAGGGGCCGTCCGTCTCACTCTTCCACGCCCGCGGCCTGCGGGTTCCGAGTGTCGGCGGAGAACTTCCCCCGTGCGGTGGCCAACGTGCGGGGCGTGCAGTCGGCCGCATAGCGAAGTCCATTCGAGACCCGACCATGTTCCATTCCTTCCGCATTCTCCTCCTCTCGATCGTCCTCTGTGCGTGGGCTGCTTCCACAGCCTCCGCTCAGGAGCATGACCACGGCGACGCGGGCGCCGGACACGCACCGCCCGTGACGGAGTCCGTACCGGAGGAAGCACCTCTCCCCCTTACGAACACGATGTGTCCGGTCCTGACCGACGAAGAGGTCGAACCGGAGATCTTTACGGACTATGAAGGCCGGCGTGTCTACCTGTGCTGTCAGAAGTGCCTGAAGAAGTTCCGCGCCGAGCCGAGTGCATACCTCGGGAACCTGCCTCCGTTGCGGGTCTCCACGGACGAGGCGCAGGAACGAGGCGACCACGCCCACCCCGAAGCGGAAGAACACGATGACGCCGAGGAAGAGGAGGAGCACGGCCACGAGCACGGAGAAGGAGGCGGAGATGCGGCCGTGGGCCTGATCGAATGGCTCGGCCGCTACCACCCGATGGTCGTGCACTTTCCGATCGGGCTCCTGGTCGCGGCGGCCTTCGCGGAACTTCTCGCGCTCCTCGGTCGGGGAGAGCGTTTCTCTTTCGTCGCGCGGTTTTGCCTGTGGGGCGGCGCTCTGGCCGCCGTTGCGGCGGCGCTTCTCGGCTGGGCGGATGCGATCGAGATGGCGAGGGAGTACACGGGATTCTCCGCGAAGCTACTCCTCTACCACCGTTGGCTCGGGGTGACGACCGCGGGGGTTTCCCTCCTCACCCTCTGGGCCGGGGAGCGTGTGTGGCGTGCGAGGGGTGGACGGGGAAAGGGGCTCTACCGGGGCCTGCTCCTTCTGACGGTCCTCCTGGTCTCGGTCGTGGGGCACCTCGGCGCCTCTTTGATCTATGGCTGGGAGTTCCTGGCACTGTGAGCATGAACAGAGAGTCGAGTCGACCGTGGCGAAGGAACCCTGGAAAGCGAGGAGGGCGAGGATGGAAGCGATGACGAAAGACCCGGTCTGTGGAATGACCTTCGAGGAGAACAAGGCAGCGGGCACCCGCGAGCACGCGGGGACGCGCTACCACTTCTGCTCGGGAAGCTGCATGGCCAAGTTCGAGGAGGACCCCGAGCGCTACCTCGCCAAAGGGGGACCGCCGGAGACACGAAAGCAGGCAGATGTGGGCGGGACCTACACCTGTCCGATGCACCCGGAAATCCGGCAGGAGGGACCGGGCTCCTGTCCGATCTGCGGGATGGCGCTCGAACCCCTCGTCGGCGGGGACGAAGATGATTCGGAGTATCTGGACATGCTGCGGCGGTTCCAGATCGGGGCCGTGTTCACCGTGCCGGTTTTCCTGGCGGCGATGGTGCAGCATCTCGCCCCGACCTGGATCGACGACACGATCGGCACGGGACTCGAGCTCTGGCTCGAGTTCCTCCTCACCACCCCGGTCATCCTCTGGTGTGCCTGGCCGCTGCTCGTTCGCGCGTGGGTGTCCGTCCGTACCTGGAAGTTGAACATGTTCACCCTGGTGGGGCTCGGCGTCGCTACGGCCTACGGCTACAGCACCGTCGCGCTCTTCGCGCCGGGGCTCTTCCCCGGCGGGTTCCGGGGCAGCGAGGGGGAGGTCGGGGTCTACTTCGAGGCCGCGGCGGTCATCGTGACCCTTGTCCTGCTCGGCCAGGTCCTCGAACTCCGCGCCCGAAGTCGAACCGGCGAAGCCATCCGCAGCCTGCTCGACCTCGCGCCCAAAACCGCCCGTCGCGTGGAAGCGGATGGCCGCGAGCGTGACGTCCCGCTCGACGATGTCCGGCTCGGAGATCGCTTGCGGGTGCGTCCGGGAGAGGCGATCCCGGTCGACGGCGAGGTCCTCGAGGGCTCGAGCGCCGTCGACGAGTCGATGATCACCGGGGAGCCGATGCCGGTTCGCAAGGGGGTTGGGGACGAGGTGGTGGGGGGTACGGTGAACGGCACCGGCGGACTCCTGATCGAGGCGCGGCGCATCGGATCCGAGACGCTCTTGTCGAGGATCGTTGCGATGGTCGCGGAGGCCCAGCGATCGCGCGCACCGATCCAGCGTCTGGCGGATGTCGTCGCGGGATGGTTCGTGCCGATCGTCGTGGTGATCGCGATCCTCAGCTTCGCGGTTTGGGGACTCTTCGGTCCGGAGCCGCGGCTCGCCTACGGGCTGATCAACGCGGTGGCGGTCCTGATCATCGCATGCCCGTGCGCCCTCGGTTTGGCCACACCGGTCTCGATCATGGTGGCGACCGGGAGAGGGGCCCACGCCGGGATCCTCTTCCGAGACGCGGAAGCGATCGAGACGCTGCGCGGGGTCAACACCCTGGTCGTCGACAAGACCGGTACGCTCACCGTCGGCGCACCGACGCTCACGGAAGTGATTCCGGAGGAGGGGCGCTCCGAGAAGGAGTTCCTGTCGCTGGTAGCGGCACTCGAGACCCGAAGCGAGCATCCGCTCGCAGCAGCGATCGTCGCGGGAGCGAAGGAGCGCGGCTGCGAGGAACTCGACGCCGAAGACTTCGATTCGGTCACGGGGAAAGGGGTCGTCGGAACTGTGGCGGGGCAGCGCGTCGCGGTCGGGAACGGTGCTTTGATGGAGTCCGAAAGCGTGTCCTCCGACGTTCCGATCCAGCGCGCCGACGAGCTGCGCGAGCACGGTGCGACGGTCATGTTCGCGGCGGTCGACGGTCGTTTCGCGGGGCTGCTCGCGGTGACCGATCCGATCAAGGAATCGACCCCCGCCGCGCTGGAGGACCTGCGATCCGAAGGGATCCGTATCGTGATGCTCACCGGGGACAGCCGCAAGACCGCGGAGGCGGTCGGGCACAGACTGGGGATCGATGATGTGGTCGCCGAGTGTCTACCGGAGGACAAGGTGCGCATCGTCGAGCAGTTTCAGGCTCAGGGACGAAGCGTTGCGATGGCGGGAGACGGGATCAACGATTCGCCGGCGCTGGCGAAAGCCGATGTCGGAATCGCGATGGGGACCGGGACGGACATCGCGATGGAGAGCGCCGCAGTGACCCTCGTGAAGGGTGACCTGGGCGGGATCGCCCGCGCCATCCGGCTCAGTCGGGCAACGATGCGGAATATCCGCCAGAACCTCTTCTTCGCTTTCGCCTACAACGCGGTCGGGGTTCCCGTCGCAGCCGGCGTGCTCTATCCGTTCACCGGGCTGCTCCTGAGCCCGATGATCGCGGCAGCGGCGATGAGCTTCAGTTCCGTCTCGGTCCTCACGAATGCTTTGAGGCTGAAGCGAGTGAAAATCGAATGAGTTCGTGGGAGTGAGCGGGGAAAGGCGGTTCTCGGGACTCGGAATAGGTTCTCACTCATGCTCGGGGTCCTGCCGGCTATCGACCGGCAGGTTCGCATCCTCGAACACGCCCGGCTCGCAGCCCATTCGCAACCGCCAGGAGTTCGCTCGCTTCATGGACCACCACGGTGAGCGTCACTCCGATGAATCCAGTGACCGCGAGCGGAATCAGGATGCCGAGGGCTAGTAGGGCCAAGGCGATGTTCTGCCGGCTCACCCGTCGCGCCTTGCGTCCAATCCGCAGTGCTTCGACCAGCTTGCTGAGGTCGTCCGCTAGGAGCGCGATGTCCGCCGCTTCGATGGCTGCATCCGTTCCCGCAGCTCCCATGGCAACCCCACAGGTTGCGGAGGCAAGAGCCGGTGCGTCGTTGATTCCGTCTCCAACCATGAGAACGGGGCCCGCACGAGCCAGCTCGCGGAC
>DRLC01000341.1 GCA_011053145.1 Planctomycetota bacterium
ACATGTCGAATTACTCGCCGGGCAACGCCCCGGAGGGAAAGACCAGCTTCCTCTTCGAGGTCACCTTCCCGGGGGGCGCCGCAGCACCCGGCCCCGAACTCGAAGGCGAGGTCCTGGCCGGAATCGAACACGCCGGACTCCTGAAGCGCGATGAGGTGCTGTTCACCGACCGCTCGGTCGAGCGGTATGCGTACATCGTCTACGACCACGAGCTGGATGCTCGCCGCAAGCGCTCCCTGGCGTGGTGCGAGGAAGCGGGGATCGAGGCCCTCGGCCGCTTCGGTCACTACGACTACTTCAACTCCGATCAGTGCACGATCGCCGCGACGGCCCTTGCCGAACGCCTCGCGGCCGAGGCCGAGGAGGGCTGAGGTTCGGCGTGAGCCGGACCCGCGACGATGGATTCGAGGTCCAGGACGAGCGACAGGCCGAGCGCGATCCACGCCGAAGAGCGACGGATCTCCGTGGTCGTCCCCACCTGGAACGGCGGCCCGCGCTTCCGTGAACTCCTGGTCGCCCTCGCATCCCAAAACATCGAGGATGGAATCGAACTCCTGGTCGTGGACTCGGGTTCGACGGACGGCACGGTGGCCGCCGCGCGCGCCGCCGGCGCACGTGTCCTCGAGATTCCCAAGGACACGTTCCAGCACGGCCGCACGCGCAACCTCGGAATCTCCGAAACGAGCGGAGAGATCGTCTGCCTCCTGACCCAGGACGCGATCCCGATCGGGCCCGACTACATCGCGAACCTCGTGGGTCCCTACCGCTCCGCGAATGTCGACGGTGTGTACGCGCGCCAGTACCCACGACCCGACTGCGATCCGATCCTGCGCGAACGCTTGCGCCGGTGGAGTGCGTCGCGCGACACGCCCACGCTCTCGGTTCTCGCTCCCGGGGATCCCGAAGCTTCCCGCGCCCTCTTCGAGCGCCTGCCACCGATCGAGCGCTACCTCACCTCGTGCTTCGACGACGTCGCTTCCTCGGTCCGCCGCTCCACCTGGGAACGCATCCCCTACCCCGAGCGTGACTTCGGCGAGGACGTGGCCTGGGCCCGCGAAGTCCTGCTCGCGGGCGGCGCGATCGCGTTCGAGCCGAGCGCCGAGGTCGAGCACTCCCACAACCTCCAGCTCCTCCGAGAGTTCCGCCGGCTCTACATGGACCACGCGAACCTGCGCGAACTCTTCGATCTGCGCACGGTGCCGTCCTGGCGCGCGGTACGGAGCGGCTGGCGCGGGCAGGTGCGCGTCTACCGCGATCTCCTCGACGCCCAGCCCCTCGGGCCCCTCGAGCGCCTGCGCTGGCGACTCGTCTCCCTGGCCCACGCCTTCCTGGAGGGTGCGGCCCAGTATCTCGGCGCCCGAGATCCCGCCGAGATCCAGGCGAGCCTCCTCTCCCGGCGCCTGGATCGCTGGGTGCGCGCAAACGCGTAGAACGCGAGGCCTGCCGGTTGGGCCGATGACCCGGGCGGCGCGGGGGCCGCGGATGCCGCTGGTCGGCCGCGCTCGCGAACCGTCCCCCCGGACCCCCGAAAGCCTTTCCGTGTCAGAGGACCCCCGGAGCCGGGACCCAGCCCATCCTCCTGGGATAGACTTCCCATCGGGAGTCCCGCTCCCCCTCACCAGGGTTTCTCACCGATGACAGAACGCGAAGACCCGGACGCCCTTCCGCCGGAAGGTTCGCCCGAGCCCGCCCCCACCGAATCCGAGCCGAATCCGGCCGAGGCCGGCGGGGATGAGCTCGAGGTCCTCGCACGCCTCCTGCGCGAGGAGGAGGAGCGAGAAGAATCCGACTTCTTCCCCGCCGACTTCGAAGGGGGGGACGAGGAAGAGGAGCTCGTGCTCCTCGAGGACGACACCCCGGAGATCGTTGCGGGGCGTTTCGAACTCATCGAGCGCATCGGCGCCGGGCCCCATGGGGAACTGTTCCGCGCGCGCGACCTCGAGCAGCAGGGGCGAGCGGTCGCGATCAAGCTCGTCACGCCCGATCCCGATGCCGCCCCAGAAGAGACGAGCGAACGCCTCGAAGCGTGGGTCGAAGCCGCGCGGCATCTTCCCAAGGATGGGGAGAACCCGCTGCGCGAGGCAGGGATCGATGACGACGGGCGCATCTGGCTCGCATCCGACCTCATCGACGGGGAAAACGCGCGCGAACTCGCCGACAAGGTCGGCGCACTTCCGCCCCGACACGCGTTCGAGATCGCACGTCAGATCCTGGTGGTCCTCGAACGCGCCGGCGAAGAGGCACCCCATGGCAGTCTGACCCCGGAGAACGTCCTGCTCGCGCACCGCGTCCCGTGGTCCGAGGACAACCCCTTCGGGGTCGGCGTCCGCCTCACCGACCACGGCCTCACGCCGTTCCTGTTCCCGGACGAGGCGGGCGACGGCGCCGCGGATCGCCTGCGCGTAGCGACGCTGCTCGCCGAACTCCTGACCGGAATGCGGGTCGCGGAGGACGGTTCGGACTGGGCCGGGAGCGAGGCGTCGGCCTCCACGGCATCGCTCTCCCCCGCCGCGCGCCGTCTGCTCGATCGTTCTCTCTCCCGGAATCCCGCCGAACGTTTTCCGGATGCAGCGAGTTTCCGCGCCGCGATCGAGGAGACCCCGGAGTGGCGCCCGGCCAGGCCCAGCCGCTCCCCCCTCTGGATCGCGCTCGCACTCGCCGCCTGCGCCCTGGCCGCCTTCGTTCTGCGAGAGCGCATCGGCGAAGCGTTCGCCGCCCCTGCGACGATCGACGAAACGGCAGCCGCCCGGGCCCGCGAGGCCGAGGAAGCGGCGCGGCTCGAACGCGAGCGTCGCGCCGCGCTCGAGGCGGAGAAGGCCGCCCTCGAGGGACGGCTCTCGGAACTCTCCGAAGAGGTGACGCGCACGCGCGATACCGCGGAATCGCTCCGGACGAGCGGCGCCGATCTCGAGGCTCGCGTGAATCAGGCCGAGGAGGAGAAGCAGCAGCTCGACAGCGACCTGGAGGCGACCCGAGAGCGCCTCGCCGCGGAAGCGGCCCGGCGCCGCGAGGCCGAGGCCGCGCGACTCCGCATGGAGGCGGAAGCTCGAGAGGCCGAACGCAGAGCCGCGGCCGAACTCGAACGCCTGCGCGCGGAGCGCGAGGCCCGGAGTCCCGATGCACGCACGGCGGAAGCCGTGCGTCGCTACCTCGCCCACCTCGGCGCGGGGGACACCGGCGGTGCGACCGACATCGCGGGCTCCCTCGAGGACGGGCACGCGCTTGCCACCATCGCCTATGCCGAGAATGCGCTGGCCCGCGCCGCCTCCGCGGCATCGACCGACGCGCTCCTCGCCGCCCCGCTTCTCGAGGAGGCTCGGGGCGCCCTCGACCGCGCGCACACCGCACTCTCCGGGCTTCGCGCCGCAGCACCCGCGTGGCTCGAGTTCCGCGCCGGGGAAGCGGAGAACGGCGAGGCCGCAGAGAGCGCGTCGCTCCTCACCGCCCTCGAAGCGAACCTCGCCTCGGCCACCGAGCGCGAAAGGGACCTTCGTCGCGAGGTGAACTCCGAACTCGAAGCGCGCTTCGCGGAGCTCACCGACGATCGCCTGCCCGCGCCCTCCGAGATCGCGGACCTCGCGGCAGCCCTCGGCCCACGACGCATCGAGGAGGTCGCTCGCACCTACGTCGACGCCCTCGGCACCTGTGACCAGGGCGAGCGACTGGACCTCGAGGCGCTCGCCGCATTCCCGCACCTCCATGAGTGGGCACTCTTCCTCTGGAGCGAGCCGCGCTTCGCGGAGCTCTTCGACGCGGTGCAGCCGTTCGACCTCGCCCGCGCGATCTTCCTCGACCGCAAGGGCCCCTTCCTCGAGCCGCGCCCCGAGGCGGCGGCACCGGAGGAGGGCACCTGGCGCGAGGACGTACTCCTGCGCGGCCGCTTCCTCTCCGCAGGCCACGGATTCCCGGCTCCGATCGGCACGCACTCGCTCTATCACTCGCGGACCGTCGACGGCGAGGAGAGCTGGCGCTGGGACCGGGTTCTGGCGGACCCTTCGCCCCCCGCGGGAGTCGACGACAGCCGCATCATCGAGCAGCACTTCCACGACGCCGCCGGCATCGAGCGCGGTTCCCGACGGATCCGGATCCTGCGAATCGGGACACGATTCTTCGAGGAGGACGTCGTGCGCTCCGAACTCCTCGATCTGTCCACCCCTTCGGATCCGGGCGATCTCGTTTCCTGGTCTCCACCCTCGACCTTCTCCCCCCCCGCGCGTCTCCTGGTCCATCCGGCAGCCTTCGACGCCTTCCGAGCGATCTTCGGCGCCTCCCCATCCCGGGCGCTCTCGATCGGACGGGGCACGATCCGCTCCCTCTACGCTCCGACCCTCGGCCTCTTGCGGCGCGACGATCCCGCCCATATCACCACCGAGCTGGTCTTCGCCGAGATGCCGTAGCCGAACTCTGCGGCTTCCACGCGCAAAGCATCCGGAACGCGGGAAGCTTCGCTACCCTGGCCGCCCCACATTCGTCGCCTCGCAACCGGAACTCCCTCGGATCGCCACCAGGAGGAGCGGAAGAGCACGTGCAGTCGAAGAACCTAGCCTACATCCTCCTATCCCTCGCCACGCTGGTCGCCGGGTACGCGTTCATGCGCATCGCGTACCACGCGTCCGATCAGTTCCCGTTCACGCAGGAGATCGTCATCATCATCCTCGGGACGGTGGCGACGATCTTCATCACCTCTCTCCTCCTGAACAAGCAGACGGCGGTGGAGATCGAGAAGGAGCAGAACGTTCGGTATCTCGACCTGAAGACGCGCACCTACGAGCAGCTCCTGGACCTCCTCGAGGAAATGTCGCTCTCGGAGGAGTTCACCGACCGGGAAACGATTCGACTCCAGTTCATCACCCACAAGCTGTCGGTCATCGCTTCCGCCGAGGTGCTCCAGGAGTACCAGTCGTTGCTGCACACGATCAACCGGCTCTCCCGCGACCACAGCTTCGAGGGAGACATGCCCCAGCTCCATGAATCCCTCGCCTCCCTGACCCTAGCGATCCGCAAGGACATTCTCGGGAGGAACCCACGCCAGGACCTCGGCTACAGCAAGAGACGCCTGAGCGCGATCGTTCTCGAGAACTCCAACGAGGACCTTACGGCGCTCGATCCTTGAGGCCCGTGGAAACGCGCCCCCGCCGTTTCCGGCGGAGGCGCGGTCCTCGGAACCCCGGCCTTCAGGCGAGCAAGAGCTTCGAAACGAGCTCGCCGTAGCGGGCTGGGTCGGGGGGAGTGGCGCCCTCGGTGACGAGGGCGGTGCCGAGGAGGAGCTCACAGGCTTCGGCGAACCGGTCGTAGTGGGCCTCGTCCGCGGCCAGATCGGCGAGGCGTTTCACGAGGGGGTGCGAGGGGTTGAGTTCGAGGATGCGCTTGTCCTCGGGGACGCTCTGGCCTTGCTCGCGGAGCATGCGTCGGAGCTGGGGAGGGAGAGCGTTCTCCGGGTCCACGAGGCAGGCGGGGCTCTGCTGCAGGCGGCCGGTGAAACGGACGGTCTCGACGTGCTCGGAGAGCTCCTTGCGGATGGCCTCGAGGAGGGATTCGTACTCCTTTTCCTTCTCGGTGCGCTTCTCCTTGTCCGCCTCGTCCTCGAGGTCCACCTCGCCCCGGTCCACTCGACGGATCGGATGGTCCGCGAACGACGTCAGGCGCTGCAGCCAGAACTCGTCCACCGGGTCGGTGAGCAGCAGGACCTCGAATCCCTTGGCGCGCAGGGCCTCGAGGTGCGGGGAACGCTTGGCGTGGGCGAGATCGTCCGCGACGAGCACGTAGATCTCCTTCTGCTTGACCGGCATGCGCTCGACATACTCGACGAGGGTCGTCCGCGTGTCCTGGCCTGGTTCGCCCTCCCCCGGCTCGGCGTCCCCGGCCTCCGGTGTGTGGGTCGTCTCGAAGAGCGCCAGCTTCGCGATTTCCTCGGCGCGTTCCGCGTCGTAGTAGATCCCCTCCTTCAGCACGATGCCGAAGGCGTCCCAGAAAGAGGAGTACCCGTCACGGTCGTCACGCTGGAGCCGGGAAAGGGTGTCCAGGACCTTGCTGGTGAGGCGCTTTTGGATGCGCCCCATCTGGCGATTGTGCTGGAGCGTCTCGCGCGAGACGTTCAAAGGCAGGTCCTGGGAGTCCACGACGCCGCGTACGAAGCGCAACCAGACCGGCAAGAGTTCCTCGGAGTCCTCCATGATGAAGACGCGCTTCACATAGAGGTGGACGCGGCTCTTCGCGTGGCTTGGATCGAAGAGGTCCAGCGGCCGCTCGCGCGGGATGTACAGGAGCGCCGTGTATTCGCTCGTCCCCTCGGCGTGGAAGTGGATCGTCGCCAGGGGCTCCTTCCAGTCGTGGGTCAGGTGACGGTAGAACTCGGCGTGCTCCTCGGTGCTGATCTCGCTCGCGGGTCGCGTCCAGATGGGCTTCTGCGAGTTCAGGGTCTCGGTCTTTTCCTCGCCGTCCTCATCCTCGCTCACGAGACGGATCGGGTACTCGATGAAGTCGGAGTACTTCTTCACGACC
>DRLC01000342.1 GCA_011053145.1 Planctomycetota bacterium
ACTCCCACGTCCGGCGCGAGGCTTGGATCCAGCCCGGCTCGGTCAACGCGACGATTTCCTACTACGAGTACCGCTGGGATCAGTTCCAGGTCACCACCGCCGAGAAGGTCGACGGCAAGTACTGGCTCTTCGCGAACACGCTCAAGAACTACAGCTCCGGCGACCCCACGACCCCGGTCGGTCGCTGGATCCTGAGCCGCCGCTTCGAGCTGACCCCGATCCTCGAGGAAAACCTCGACGAGTAGCCCGGGTTATTCATGAGCCTGTGCACCAGGCACAGCAACTCGTTTCCTGATGGTGCTTTGCGATTCCTGACCCCGCAAGGTAGGCCCCGGTCCGCGAAGCGGATTCAAGGGATCCAGTGGATCCCTTGAAAGGGGATCCCCCTTGACGGGTCGACGGGGACGGCAGGAGTCGCAAAGTGCCGTCAGGGGACGAGAGACCGCCGAAGGCGGTCGATTGCGAAGTCTGGGGTGCAGGCTCATGAAGAATCACGGCTAGCCTCCCGCGGACCATGCGGGCACGCGTTCGATTCCCATCCTCGGGCGGAGATTCTCCCACCCACGAAAGGAAAAGAGGACCCGGCCGGGAAGGGCCAAGTCCTCTCTTGGGAGTTGGTAGCGGGGGTAGGATTCGAACCTACGACCTCCGGGTTATGAGCCCGACGAGCTGCCAGACTGCTCCACCCCGCGGACCAGGCCGGGGAGTGTAGTCGCCGAGAGGATCGAGTCAACCCCCGGACGTGGAGGAAGTGGATTCCTTTTCCGAAAGGAGGGCGCCGAGGCGGGTGAGTGCATCCGATGGAAGGGCGCCGGAAGAGGGTTCGGCGGCTCGGAGGTGTTCGAGGATCGCAGCCGCGCGTGTGGTCGAGGGAGGACCGAGCCGGCGAGCGGCGCGCACGAGGCGATCGAGGTCCTCGAGGCGCAGCGGCAGCGGATCCAAGTGCCACAACGGATGCTCGACGATCGCGACGAGCCGCTCGAAGAGTTCGGCAAGGAGCGCCGGGGATATCGAGGCGTCGTCGGCTCGCCCGAGGAGATCCACCGCGCGGCGCAGGTCGGGGAGTTCGAGGGATGCGGTGCGCGAGAGTTCCCGGTAGTCGGAGAGCGCCCCCTCGCGGTCACCGATCGCGGAGCGGAACCGCGCTCGGTCGCGGAGCAACAGGGCGCCGAGCCCCCGGTCGCCGTCCGCGATCTCGAACGCTTCCGCGAATGCAGCCTCCACGTCGGCCGAGCCGATCGCCTCGCTCTCCCCCGATTCGGCGGGGGCGGAGAGTGCGAGCTTCGCGAGCGCAAGGGCGCGGAGCGCGGCCCGGACAGAAGGGCGCAGGGTCGGAGAGGGTGGCGGGCTCGAACCCGCGGCCGGAAGGTGGATGTCCACGAGGGCCCGGAGGAACGATCGCGGGATCTCGGGGGAGAACTCCGCCCCCGCGATCGGGGCGAGCAGCGGGTCCCCGGCAAGGTGCAGCCGCCAGGCCCACTCGGAAACGCGGACGTGATCGCCCGGCGACAGCCGCTTGGCATCCGCGGGAGCGAGGGATGCAGCCAGCCGCAGGGCCTGGCGGGTGCGCGCGCTCGCGACCCGGCCCTCTCCCGCGATGCGCCGCGCGGCCGCGAGGGTCGCCGCCGCCTTCCCGCGCGCGAGTGCCAGGCACGCGGCCGCGAGGTCCCGAAGGGAAGCGGGGTCGGCGGCGAGCGCATCGAACGTGGGCGCCTCGAGGACCCTTCCGAGGAGTTCCGGCCGGCCGAAGCGGGCCAAGAGCGAGAGGACCCGACGGCGCAGACTCGCGGAGGTTTCCGTGGAAAGTCGCTCGACGAGGAAGTCGAAGAACTCCGGGGCGCGCGGAGCGAGGTAGGGCGCGGCCCCCTCGTCCGCGAAGAGCTCGAGCGCGCGGCGGCGCAGGTCCGGGCTCTCGCTTCCGCTGAGGCGGGCCACCTCGGCCAGGATTTCGCCTGCGATCGGGTCCGCGGGATCGCTCGCGAAGAGGACACGCCGCAGGGCCCCGAGCAGCGCGTGGGCGACCGGCGCCGGGGTCGCGGGATCGTGGAGGATCGCGAGCAGGTGGGCGATATCGCCGGGGCGCGCGAAGGACGCGAAGGTCTCCGCGGCCGCCCGAGCGAGGTCCATCGAACCGGCTCCATCGTCGCGGCTCTCGAGGAGCAGCCCGAGCACCGTGTCGTGGGCTCGGCTCGAGCGAACGACCCCTTCGAGCCCGGCCCCTTCGGCCCGATCGGCCAGGGCCGAGAGGGAGAAGAGGCACTCGAGGGCGGGGTCGGGATCGTACGAGGATTCCGCGGTCAGGTTCGCGAGGAGACCCCCCAGCAGGTCGAGGCCCGAGGAGAGGTCCATCCCCTTCGCCGCGGCCTCCGCGTCCCCCGGATCCAGGGAGAAGGGCAGGCGGGCGATCGCTCGCGCCGCCGCGAGGGCGCGGTCTCCGCCGTGGATCGTCGCCAGGTGGTCGCGCAGGCGAAGGACGTCCGGTTCGACGCTCGCCCCGTGCTCGAGCACGCCGGTGAGTGCGAGGGTCAACTCGAAGTGCGCGCGCGGGTCGAACTCCACCTCTTCGCGCTCGAGGAGTGCCTGAATCCCGGGCCCGCGCTCCAACTTCCCCGCCAGGAGCCCCTCTCCATGGGCCCGAGCCGCGCGGGCGCGCACGAGCGGATCCTCGTCGCCGAAGAGCGCGGCAGCGCGAAGCGGGTCGGCCCGAAGCCAGCCCTCGAGGAACCGATGGCCGCGCGCTTCGGCCGCGGCGAGCGCCTCCCGCCAAACGCTCGCGCTCGCACCGCCCTCCAGCGCGTGGATCGCGGCCTCTGCGTCCGAGGGGGACGAGAACCAGATCCCGAAGAGCTCGTGCAGCCCCTCCGCGGCGGCCGCCCCGCGTTCGGTGCTGGTCCCCAGATGGGGAGCGAGCAGCGGCGCGAAGCGCACCAGGCCGACCCGACCGACGACGCGCGCGGCCGCACACCACAGCTCGCCCGCCTCACCGTCCGGAGCCGCGAGGACGGCGCGCAGCCTGCCGTGGAACAGGTCCCCGCCCGCCTGGCTCGCGAGGGCGGAGCGAATCCGCGCGGCGGCCTCGTCCCGGGCCGCGCGGCGGCTCGCCTCGCGCTGCGCCGGAAGCCCGGCGAGCGGAGCGCAGCCCGCCCGCAGGAGCAGCGCATCGAGTCCGCCCCGACCGAGGGTCGCGAGAAACGCGGGAGCGGGATCCCTCGCGGGGGCGGGGACCTCGTTGGACTCCGCGATCGCCTCCCCTTCCACGGCGACCTCGGCCCCGCAGTCCCCGGAGACCTCGTCCGATCCTCCGCCCGCCCCCCCTCCATCCACGGCGGGCGCACCGTCGGCCGAGAAACTCTCCGGCGGCGGCTCCCGCGGCGCGAGGCACGCGCCCGCCCCGAGGAGCGCGATCGCGAGCGAAGTCCACCAGCGAGTCCGCATCCCTGCGCTCACAGGGCCTCCCGGATCCGCGCCGCGATTTCCTCCGGGGGTCCCGCGGCACTGTCGACGACGACCTCGGCGAGGGAGGCATAGATCGGTTCGCGACGGGCGAGGACGGTCGGGATTTCGGCCAGTGTATCCCGCCCGTCCAGGGCCGGACGCGAAGTGGGATCGCTCCCGATGCGCTCGGCGAGCCGCGCGGGATCGGCGCGCAGCCAGACCACACGCGCGGCCCGGCGCAGCCACGCGCGCGCATCGGCGTCCTCGACCGTCCCTCCGCCCGTGGCCACGACCAGGCGCTGGCAGGGCTCGAGGAGAGCGCGCAGCGCCTGCGCCTCCATCCTGCGGAACGTCCATCCCCCGACCCGGACGAGCAGCTCCCCCACATCGCCGGCCCGAACGCCGACTCGCCTGGCCCAGGCGAGGGTGCTCTCGTCGAGGTCGACGAACGGAACGGCGAGCAGCTCCGCCAGCGCACGCCCCACCGTGGTCTTCCCGGCGCCGCGCATTCCGATCAGCGCGATCGTCGCCCGCCCGCTCATGGGCATCCCCCCGCGGCCAGCCGCATGTCGTCCTCGTGGGCGTGCTCGAAGGTCTTCCGCAGAAGCTCGGCATCGGGGTCGGTGCCGCAGAAGAGCCGAAACTGCACGGTCGCCTGGCGAAGGAACCACTCCGCACCCGGGATCGGTGTCGCCCCACGCCGATGCGCGGCGAGCAGGAGCTCGGTGCGGATCGGACGGTAGACCGCATCGAGCACGAGTGCTCCGGGAGGGATCCATGCCTCCGGGATGACCGGCCCCGGATCCCCCGCCGCCCCGGTCTCCGCCCCCAGGTCCAGGGTCCCCACCGGGGTCGCGTGGACGAGCACGTCCCAGCGCGTCTCGGGGATGGCGTCCCAGGGCAGCGCCCGCGCGCCGAAGCTCTCCGCGAGGTGTCTCGCCTTCTCGGCACTGCGCCCCGCGACGGAGACGTCGGCCCCCACCGAGCGCAGGGCGTGGATCGCCGCGCGCGCGGCACCGCCGGTACCGAGCACGAGCGCGCGCGTCTCGGCAAGAGCGCTCGGGCCCGTCCCCCCGCGTGCGGCGTGGATCGAGAGGCCCTCGGCGAGGGTCTCGCGCACCGCGGGCACGTCGGTGTTCGCGCCCCGCCAGCCGTGCTCGTCGCGCACGAGGGTGTTCACCGCTCCCGTGCGCTCGGCCGCCTCGTCCCGTCGCTCGACAGCGGCGAAGGCATCCTCCTTGAACGGCGCGGTGACCGCGAGCCCGCGCAGGTTCTCGTCCTGGGCGAGCGCGAAGAACGGCGCGAACTCCCGGGGCTCGAACGCCACGAACACCGCGTCGAGACGCGCCCCCTTGAGCGCCATGCCCTGGACGCGCGGCGAGAGCGAATGCCCGATCGGGTTGCCGACGACGCCGAAGATCGCGGTCTCCTGGCTGATGCCGCCCGGAGGGACGAAACCGAGCCACTCGTCGATCGGGATCTGCCCGGGAGCCGTGGGGCCGAGGCCCGAGCGCGCCGCCGGCGCGCAGTAGGTGAAGGGCGAACCGAAGATCGGCGCGAGCCGTCGCGTGAAGCGCCCGGCCTCGCCCGAGGAGAACGCGATCACCCCCTTGGTCGTGCGCAGCCAATTCAGCATGCGCATCCCGTCGTCACAGGAACCCGCTTCGGTGACCAGCTTCGTGAGATCGCCCTCGGAGAGCACCGCCTCGATCTCGGCGTGAAGCGCATCGAAGCCGGCGTGGCTGTCGGGCGTCTCGCGTTCGTGGCGGGAGACGATGCGGTGGCACGGTGCGGGCACCTCGCCGAGTTCGAGCGAATTGCGCCAGTCGATGTCCACGAAGCGCGCGCCCGCCTCCGCCGCGTCCCGGAGGATCGACAGTCGCTCGTCGAGCGAACCCGCAAAGCTCCCGTAGGCCTCGGCCCCATGGCAGCTCACGATCAGCGGCTTGGGGAGTTCACGCGCGAGGCGCGCGAGCGCATCACGCCCGGGATGCCCGATCCGATCGAGGCGCACCTCGACGAGGTCCGCCAGCTTCGCCCCATCGAGCGCGGCGCGCGCGAGCTCCTCGAAACGGTCGGCGATCAGCGAGACGACGGTGGCCATGCCCCCAGAGTCTACGCGCCGAGGAGCCGAGCGAGAGCGAGCGCGTCGGCCCCTTTCCCGGCTCCGCGTTCGCGCGCGAGCTCGAGCATGCGCAGCCCGAGGGTCCGGTAGGCCGCGCGCGCGGGAGGGTCGAGCACCTGGAGATGCCGGTCCACGGTCCGCAGAGAACCGCGGGCGATCGCGCCGGTGAGCGCCTCGCTCGGAGCAGTCTCCTCGAGGTTCTCGAGCGTGGAGCGCACGAGAGCGAGGAGGGGTTCCCGCGCGCCCCGATCCCCGGCGGCCTCGAGAGCGAGGTCGAACAGCGCGACCAGACCCCCGGAGACGAGCGAGGCCGCCGCGTGCAGGCGCGCCGATGCCTCCTCGGCGTCCCCCTGGAGTTCGAGGACCCGCGCTCCGAACGCGCCGCAGAGCCGCCGCGCCCAGCCGAGCGCCTCGGGGTCCCCCGCGATCGCGAAGGAGGCACCCCGGAACCGTCCGGTGCGCGGCGCACCGGACTCGGGGGGAACCGCGAGGAGCGGGTGCGCCTTGCCGACGGGAACCCCGAGCTTCGCGAGGGGTTCCAGTACCGCCGGCCCCCGCAGCCCGTTCAGGTGCAGCACCGCCCGGCCGGCGGGGGCCCGCTCCGAAGCGGCGGCGGCCGAGAGCCCGGCCGCGAGCTCCTCCGCGAAGCCGGGGAGCGCATCGTCGGCCACGGCGAGGAGCACGAGCTCCGCGTCCTCGATCGCGATCTCCGCGCTCCCCGCCACCTCTCCTTCCCCCTCCAGGCGCGTGAGAAGCGCCTGGGCTCGGCCCGCGGTGCGCGACCAGAGGATCGGGACCGCGCCGGCCGCCGCGAGTTCCAGGGCGAGGGCGCTCCCGAGGGCACCGCAGCCGAGCACGGCGACGCGGACCCCCACGAGCTCGGCCCCATTCCAATCGCTCGCTCCGTTCCCTGCGTTCGAATCGCTCATGGCTTCCTCGTTCGTGCCGCCCCCTGACCGTGCGGGAGCGATCCCAAGGATACGGATGCGGGAGTGCGCGCCCGCGGGGATTCCACCCATCGCCGACTCCGCGGCGTTCCCGGCGCCGGGTCAGTCCGCGCTCTGGGCTCGGTCGTAGGAATCGTAGTCGAGGTCGTCGAAGGAATGTGCGACGTAGCCCTCCTCCTTCGAGCGCTCGAGCTCCGCCCGGTAGGCCTCGAGGACACGGGACTCGACCTGGTCCCGGGCCCCCTGGTGGATCGGGTGCGCGATGTCGGCATAGAGCCGCGTGCGCCCCCGCTCGTCCTGCACGCCCCGGGAAGAACGCAGGCGCTTGCCGCAATCGTTGCAGTGGCGGGCGCGCAGGTGATTCTTGCAGC
>DRLC01000343.1 GCA_011053145.1 Planctomycetota bacterium
CCGCCGTTCCTCGGCATCGCGCTTCCACGCGGCGCGGACGCGCGCGCTCGAGGTGTCGACCTCGACGCACGACTTGCCCTCGGCGTCCTCGAGGAGCAGGACCCCGGCATCGGGCAACTCCTCCTCGAAGGGATCGAACACGCGCACGCACAGAACGTCATGGGCCCGCGCGAGGCGTGCGAGGGCATCGGCGAAATGCTCCCGGTCCTCGATCCCGAGGAAATCGGAGATCAGGAACACGAGCGAGCGACGCCGCAGGTGCTTCAGCTGCTCCTCGATCAGGTCCCCGAGGGGTGCACGGCTCGGCGCGGACCTCGCCCCGACGACCTCGCGCACGATGCGCAGCACGTGGCGCGTCCCCCGGTCGGCCGGAAGGTGGCGCGGGTCCGAGCACGAGGCGAGCGACAGCCCGACCTGGTCTTGGTTGTGCGCTGCGACGAACGCGAGCAGCGCCGCGACCTCGGCCGCCACCTCGAGTTTGCTGCGGTCGGTGCTCGAGAACTCCATCGAACGCGCTGCGTCCACCACCAGGTGCAACAGCAGTTGGCGTTCCTCCTGGTAGGTCTTGATGTGGGGCTCGCCGGTGCGCGCGGTGACGTTCCAGTCGATCGATCGCACCTCATCCCCGGGTTGGTAGGGACGCACCTCCTCGAACTCGATCCCGGTCCCACGGAAGTTCGACCGGTAGGCACCCTGCAGTGCCCCCGACACCATGCGGTGGGTGCGAATCTGGATGCGACGCACGCGCGCCATCAGCTCCGGCGCAAGGCCGGGCGTCCGGTCGTCGTCGCGTCGCGGTTGCTCTCCTGCCGCGGACACGGGATTCAGGGAACGGGAACGGTTTCCAGGAGACGCGCGATCAGCTGATCGGAGTCACGCCCTTCCGCCTCGGCTTCGTAGCTCGGCACGACGCGATGACGCAGCGCGTCGGGAGCGACGCGCTTGACATCGGTGGGGGTCACGTAGCCGCGATGCTCGAGGAACGCGTTCGCGCGCGAAGCCAGGGACAGGACGATCGAGGCGCGCGGGCTGGCGCCGAGCTGGATCTCGCCTTCGAGTTCCGGGAGCCCGTTCGCGACCGGATCTCGGGTGGCCCGCACGAGCCGCACCATGTATCGGGTGAGGCTCGGGTCGACGTGGATCTCATCGACCAACTTACGGGCCGCGAGGATCGTGTCGAGGTCGACGATCGGACTCACCTCGGGCGGCGGCCCCGTGGTCGCCATGCGGCCGAGCACTTCGAGTTCCTCCTCCTCGCTCGGGTAGTCCACGAGGAGCTTCAGGAAGAAGCGGTCCACCTGGGCCTCGGGCAGGCGGTAGGTGCCCTCCTGCTCGATCGGGTTCTGGGTCGCGAGCACGAGGAACGGGCGCGGGAGCGGAAAGGTCTCCCCGCCGATCGAGACCTGACGCTCCTGCATCGCCTCGAGCAGGGCCGACTGCACCTTCGCGGGGGCGCGGTTGATTTCATCCGCGAGGAGGAAGTTGACGAAGATCGGCCCCTTGCGCGCCTCGAAGCTCATCTCCTTCGCGTTGTAGATCTCGGTCCCGACGAGGTCGGAGGGAAGCAGGTCGGGGGTGAACTGCACGCGCGCGAAGCTGCCGTGAACGCTGCCGGCGAGGCTCGAAACCGCCAGGGTCTTCGCGAGCCCGGGGAGCCCTTCCAAGAGGACGTGGCCTCCGGTGAGCAGCGCGATCATGAGGCCGTGGACGAGGTCCTCCTGCCCGACGATCACCTCCGAGAGGGAGGCACGGATCGCGTCGACCCAGGCGCTCTCCCGCGCGATCGTGTCCGCGAGGGCCGAGGGGTCGCTGGGAGCGTGGGTCGCTGCGGTGGGGTGGATTTCGTTCGTCATGGGGCTGGCAGCTTCTCCTCTTCGGGGCCGTGGAACAAGGAGGACGCGAACCGCTCGGCTACGCGGCGGAGGAGGATGCGTTGGAGGGCGAGAACCCACCGAGGGCTGATTCCACGTAAGTCCTCCGTGCCGGCCCCGGTCCCCGCGCTCAAGCCCCGGGTGGTCTCCGTCCGACATGCGGGTGGGGTCTCCTCCCCGTGACCCCACCAGAAGAATGAAGCACACACCCCGTCGCGCGGCCTGCGCCGCCACCCTCGTGGTCCTCGGGACCCTCCTCGCCCGGGCCGAGCCGGTCCGGGACACCGCCCCCGCCGCGGAGCCCCCGGCCGTCGAAGCGCCCGTGCGGTCCGAGCTCGAGCGGGTGCTCGTCGCCGAGTCGATCGTGCGCTCCGAGCGCTCCGCGATCCTGCTCGGGGAGCTGCTCGCCTCCGAATCCGCCGACGAGGGGGCGTCGCGATGACGCGCAAGCGACTCACCCTGGAACAGGGGGCCCTGCTCGTGCTCGGCCTCTCGACGATGGCCTGGATGGGGGTTCCCCGTTACGGCCGCTACCGTGCGCCGGACGGAGCGATCGCGGGGGTGGTCCTCGACGCCGAAGGTTCGCGTGTCGACGCAGCCGAGGTCGCCCTGTTCGACGACACCCGCCGGATCCTCGTCGAGCGCGTCCGCACGGACGACCACGGTCGCTTCGCGTTCAGCGACGCTCCGGAGCGCTTCGACGTCTTCGCCTGGGACGAGGGAGCCTCGATGCGTACGGGCACGTGGGTCCTCGCCCGCGACCGCGCCCAGGGCACGACCCTCGAGCTGCGCCTCGGTCGAGGGACGCCGCGCACGGTCCACGTCACCGACGAGGCCGGGGCGCCGGTCGCCGGCGCCGAGGTGCGGGTGATCGACGCGCGCGGCGAACCGCAGGTGATCCAGCGCGCCATGACCGACGCGAGCGGAACGGCCGAGGTCCTCTTGCCCCCCCGCTCCCACGTCGCCGTGCTGCCGAGAACGGAGGACGCCCTCGCCCCCCGCTGGCTCCTCGACCTCCCCGAGCCCGAGGCCCTGCCCGAAGAGGTCGCGCTCGCAGCCGCACGCACGATCGAGGGCCGGGTCGCCGACGAGGCCGGGGAGCCCCTGGCCGCGACGCTGGTCTCCGCCTGGAGCCGGGACGGCGAACGCTGGCTGGGCTGGACGCTCTCGTCCGCGGACGGCACGTTCCGCCTCGCGACCGATGGAACCCCCGCGGTCCTGCGGATCGCCGACCCGACCCGCGCGCACCTCGCCCGCGCCGTCGTGCTCCCCGAGAGGCTCGCCGCGCAACTCGGGACCGTCGTGCTGCCGTCGGGTTCGCGCGTCGCCGTCCAGGTCGGAACCGGCGCCGGCCCGATCCCCGCCCGGGTCTGGGTTCGCGGACGGGACGAGGACTCCTGGAGCTTCGGCGGCCGCACGGACTCGCGCGGGCGCATCGAGCTCACCGCCGCCGAGCGCTTCTCGGCGGTCGCCCTTCCCCTCGAGGCATCGAGCGATGCCTCGGGCGCGCTGATCGAGGCCCATGACCTGGTGCCGAACGGAAGGACGCTTCAGCTCGTCGGCAAAGGATCCGAATAGAGGATTGTCCACGCACGCGACCGGACGAGGAGGGCCCTCTGGATGCCTCCCGCCTGCGTGCATCCGAGGGCCGGCGGCGCTTCGCGTCTTCGGCCCTCGGCTTCTTCCCCGGCGGGACGCATTTGCACGCAAACACGGCCGACGATTGCGTAGGCTGCAAGCTCCATGGAAGCGAGACCCTGGCACGCCGCCTATGACGAGGGTGTCCCCGCGTCGGTCCCCTATGAGGAGCTGACGCTCCCGGCCTACCTCGAGCGCGCGGCCGAACGTGCCCCGCATCGCACGGCCCTCGTCTTCGAGAACGCCTCGCTCGACTACCGCACCCTCCTCGACGAGGTGCGCCGCTTCCGGGTCGCGCTCGCACGGCTCGGCGTCGGCCCCGGGACCAGCGTCGGGATCCAGCTCCCGAACCTCCCCCAGGTCCCGATCGCCACCTATGCGGCCCTCGGGCTGGGCGCGCGCGTGGTGCTGACCAACCCGCTCTACACCGCGCGCGAGCTCGAGCACCAGTGGAACGACGCGGAGGTCACGGTCGGGATCACGACGGACTTCCTCTTCGAGCAGCGCGTGCGCAGGGTCCGCGAGCGGCTCGGGGTCCGGGAGTTCATCCTCGCTCGCATCCCGGAGTACCTGCGCTTCCCGCTGAACCTCCTGGCCCCCTTCAAGCTCAAGCGGCTCGATCCGCCCGCCTGGGCGAAGGTGCGACCCGAGCCCCACGTTCACTTCTTCCGGGAGCTCGTGCGCGGGGCCTCGGGCGACCCGCCGTCCCCGGAGCTCGACCTCGATGCCGTCGCGGTGCTCCAGTACACCGGCGGGACGACCGGGGTTTCGAAGGGCGCGATGCTCACCCATCGCAACCTCTCGGTGAACGCGCAGCAGTGCTGGACGTGGTTCTCGGACTGCACCTTCGCGGGTGAGGTCTTCCTCGGGTGCCTGCCGCTCTTCCACGTCTTCGGCTTGACCGTGGCGATGAACCTCTCGGTCGTGGCCGCGGGCACGCTCGTGCTGATCCCGAACCCGCGCGATGTGAAGGCGCTGGTGCGCGGGATCGCCAAGCACGGGGTCACGATCTTCCCTGGCGTGCCGGCGCTCTACAACGCGCTCAATCACCATCCCGGAATCGAAGACGCCGACCTCTCGACGGTGCGCTACTGCATCAGCGGCTCCGCTCCGATCGCACCGGACGTGCTCGAACGCTTCGAGTCCCTGACCGGCTCCCACATCATCGAAGGCTACGGGATGAGCGAGACCTCGCCCCTCACCCACGCGAATCCCCTGCGCGGAAAGCGCAAGATCGGCTCGATCGGCGTGCCGGTCCCGGACACGGACGCGCTCGTCGTGGACGTGGACGATCCCGAGCGCGTGCTCCCGGTCGGCGAGGAAGGTGAACTCCTGCTCGCCGGGCCCCAGGTCATGGCGGGTTAC
>DRLC01000344.1 GCA_011053145.1 Planctomycetota bacterium
ACCGCGAGCTGCTCCACATCCCGTTGCTGCTCCGCCTTCCCGGGCAGGAGCCCGCCCGCATCGCCGAGCCGGTACGGGGCGTCGACGTCCTGCCCACCGTGCTCGACGCGCTCGGGCTCCCGGCCCCGATCGCCGCGCAGGGGACGAGCTTGCTCCCGCTCCTCCAGGGCGCGGCCGAGCCCCCTCGCGTCGCCTTCGCCGAGGGCCTCACGGTCCGCGACGGCGAGCGCGACCTCGTCATGGTCCGGCGCGGTCCGTGGAAACTCGTCCGCGATGTGAAACGTGGTCGCGACTTCCTCTTCGACCTCGATGCCGATCCGCGAGAGCGCCGCGACGTGCTCACGGATGCGGATCCGACCCTGGTCGAGGAACTGCGCGGCGAACTCGATCGCATCCTCGCGACGAGCCGCGCGCTCGCCGCGCGCTACCCGGCATCGCAAGGCACGCTCGACGATGCCGAGCGCCGACGCCTCGAGGCCCTCGGTTACGCAGGCGCCGCGGAAGACGAATAGCTATCCGCCGAGCGTCGTGAGGAAGAGTTGCCAGGACTCGTTCGTCGGGTCGAGTTCGAGGAGCGCGCGGTATTGCTCGCGCGCTTCCTCCCGCCGACCGGTGCGTCGCAGGAAGTCGGCGAGTTCGGCGCGAAAGCGCGTGCTCTTGGGCTTGAGCTCCACCGCGCGCCGCAGGGCCGCTTCCGCGGTCTCCGCCTCGTGGGCATCCAACTCGACCCGACCGAGGAGGTACCAGCCCTGCGCGCGGCGTGGACGCTCGGCGAGGAAAGCCTGCAAGCGCGAGCGTGCCGCCTCGAGTTTCTCCATGCGCCGCTCCACGTCGGCGAGCTGTAGAGTCGCGCGCTCTCGGTCCACCGGGTCGGTGCTCTCGAGGCGCAGGGCCTTCGTCAGCGCCTGCTCCGCGTCCCAGAGTTCTCCCCGCACCGAAAGGAAGAGCCCGAACTCGACCCAGGCCTCTCCCGCCCTCGGCGCGAGCTGCGTGGCGTGTTCGAAGGCACGGCGGGCCGCGACGAAATCCCCCTGCCGCCGCAGGACGTCACCGCGCAGGATCTCCGCGCGCCAGTTCTTCGGCTCTTCGTCGATGGCGCGCTCGAGGCTTCGCAGCGAACGGTCGAGGTCGCCGGCCTCGAGCGCCAGGACGGCGTCGTTGTAGTCGAGCATCGTGGTGCTGACGTCGTAGACGTCGAGGGTCGTGACGCGCAGCGCTAGGGCGGCGAGGACCACGGCCAGGGCACCTCGGACGAAGCGTCGCTCGGACACGACCCGCGCGATTCCTTCCGGAAGGGCCGCCGCGAGAAGGATCAACCCGGGCACCGCGGTCATGCGGAAGCGGGCATTCACGAAGAAGACGGTCACCGTCAGGCCGACGATGCAGAACACCCCGAGCGCGAGGACGTGTTCGGGCCGCCAGCGGATGAGTGCAACAGCCGCCGCGGCGAGAACGAGGAGCAACGCGAAGTTCGGGAGCGGTGCGCGCAGGATCGCGACTTCCTCGCGCGTCTTCCCGTAGCTCTCGTTGTCGGGGATCTCGACCGCGTTCAGGAACAGGAGCGCCTTCTTGCCGAGGAGTTGGGCCACGCGCCCGGGGTCCTCGCGCGCTTCCGCGAGCGTGCGCGCGACCCAGTGGCGCGAGACCTCCGAGGGTGCGAGCTCACGCCCCTCGGCCTCTTCCGCCAAGCGCCGAAAGTCCTCTTCCTCGAAGACCGGGCTCGCGCGCACGCCGGGCGGAGGCACGTAGCTGCCGGTCGTGTTGTGCGCGCCGTTCCCGGTGTAGAGGTTCGCGCCCAGATTGGACGTGGTCAGGACGAGGTCGCCCGCGCGCAGGTTGTGAACGGTGGCCGGGGCGAGCGCGAGCAGCGTGCCCGCGCAGAGTGCCGCCACCCTCTTCCAGCGGCCTTTCCCCTCTCCCGCGAAGACCAACCAGAGCGCCCCGAGCGGCCCGAGTGCGAGGAGGTTGCCGCGCAGGAGCGTTCCCGCGCCGAGCACCACGCCGGCCACGAAGCTCCACGCATTCGCGCTGCGGCGTGCCTTCACCAGCGCGAGCAGGAATCCCGTCACCCCGAAGACCGCGAGGGAGGTCTTGAGTTCGAGCGCCTCGAAGAACACAAGGGCCCCGTAGGTCGCCGCGAAGAGCCCCGCCATGAGCGCTCCGGCCGGCCGCAGGAAGCGCGAGGCGAGCACGAACATCGCGCCCGCCCCGATCGTGCCCACGATCATCTGCCCGACGAGGATCCCGCTCGTCCCGCCTCCGAAGAGCCCCCTCCAGCCGGCGATCCAATAGGCGTACAGGGGATCCACGAAGAACACCGAGTCCCCCGGCCAACTCCCCTCCACGATCCCGCGCGCCATGCGCTCGTAGTCCATCGCGTCGACCATCGGCCGCGCGAACCCGAGCGTCCGAGAGACCTGCGCGAAATAGACGGCCCGGAAGACGGCGGCGACGAGGAGGACGAAGAGCAAGACCCGGCCTCGGTGCCGGATCAGAGCCGCCTCGAGGCGTGCGAGGCCTGTGGGCTGCCCGCCGCGCTCCTCGGGCGCGGAAAGGATCTGTTCGTGGCTTGAGTTCAATCAAGGAACCTGCGCGAGACAGGGCGACTCGATGGTACTCGCCCGACCCCGTTCGCGGCGATCCCTCGGAGCCGCAGTGTAGACTGGGGTCGCTATCCGCGTGCCGCCCCCGAACGTCCGTGAGGCCCCGATGACTCCGTTTCCGCGTCCCATTCGCGCCGCCGTCCTCCACGGCGCCCTGGTCCTCGCGCTCGTCCCCGCGGCGAGCCCCCAAACCCCTGAGAACGGGCGGCAGCGCACCGCCGAAGAGGAACGGATCGCGGCCGAACGCAAGGGCCACGAGCGGATGCTCGCCTACCTCGCCAAGGTGCACGAAGAGCGCGATGTCGCGAACTCCTACCTCGGCACGAAGAAGCTCCTGCGCTTCCAGAAGATGCTCGAGCAGGCGGATGAAAAGACCTCGCCGAAGACGATCGCGCTCTTGCAGTACGAGATCGGCCAGAACCTCCTGCGGCTCGGACACAACGAGGAGGCGATCGAGAGCTTGCTCGCGAGCCACGAAACGTTGCAGCGTTTCGACCGTTCCGAGTGGCCTCCGTTCGCGGTCAAACTCGAGTACGCGATCGCGGTGGCGTACATGCGCCTGGGGGAGACCGCGAACTGCGTCGGGCACCACGGAAAGCGCAGCTGCATCCTCCCGATTCAAGGAGACGGGGTGCACGTGGACCCGTTCGGATCACGCAACGCGATTCTGTGGTACCGCAAGGCGCTCTCGAATCATCCCGGAGATCGAGGACTCGAGCTGTGCGCGCGCTGGCTCCTGAACGTGATGGCGATGACGCTCGGCGAATGGCCGGACTCCTTGAGCGAAGAGGAGCGCATCGCGTCCGAGTACCTGGCGCCGCCCGCGGACTTCCCGAACTTCCCGGATGTCGCGCCCGCCGCCGGGCTGAACCGTTTCGGGTTGAGCGGCGGATCGATCGTCGAGGACCTCGACGGGGATGGGCTCCTCGACGTGATGTCGTCGTCGTGGGATACGCAGGGTCAGCTTCGCTTCTACCACAACAACGGGGATGGGACGTTCACCGAGCGGACGGAGGAGGCGGGACTCGTCGGCATCGTCGGCGGCCTGAACCTTTCGAGCGCGGATTTCGACAACGACGGGGACGTGGATGTCCTGGTGCTCCGCGGTGCTTGGATCTTCGGGCGCGGCGGCGAGATCTTGAACTCGCTGCTCCGCAACGACGGGGGTCGGTTCGTGGACGTGACCTTCCTCTCCGGGCTCGGTGAGGTCGGCTATCCGACGCAGACCGCGAGCTGGGCCGACTTCGATCTCGATGGGGATCTCGATCTCTACATCGGCAACGAGGGCACGCCCAATCGCCCCCACCCGGGCCAGCTCTTCCGCAACGATGACGGCCACTTCGTCGACATCGCCAAGGCCGCCGGCGTCGCGAATCCCTACTACGCGAAAGGCGTCGCCTGGGGCGACTATGACGAGGACCGCTACCCCGACCTCTACGTCTCGAACATCGGCGCGCCGAACCGGCTCTACCACAACAACGGCGACGGCACGTTCGAGGACATCGCGTTCAAGGCGCACGTGGATTGGCCGCTCGACAGCTTCCCGGTCTGGTTCTGGGACTTCGACAACGACGGTCATCTCGACATCTACGTGGCGAGCTATGACCAGGGCACGCCGGGCGACGGGTTTCGTCTGGCGCCGGTGGTCGCGAGCACGCTGGGGGAGGACCCGGCGGGCCTCGGCGCCGACTTCCCGCGTCTCTTCAAGGGGGACGGGAAGGGCCACTTCGAGAACGTCACGAAGGCCCAGGGGATGGATCGCATTTCCCTGACGATGGGCGCGAACTTCGGAGACCTCGACAACGACGGCTATCCCGATTGCTACCTGGGCACCGGCTATCCGTTCTACGACGGCCTGATCCCGAACGTGATGTACCGCAACCTCGGCGGCACGGGCTTCGAGAACGTCACCGCACCGGGCGGCTTCGGAGAATTGCAGAAGGGGCACGGCGTCTCGTTCGCGGACATCGACGGCGACGGAGACGAAGACGTCTTCGAGGTGGTCGGCGGCGCCTATCTCGGCGACCGCTACACCGATGTCCTCTTCGAGAACCCCGGCTTCGGCAACCACTGGATCCACGTCCGCCTGGTCGGCAAGGAGAGCAACCGCTTCGGCATCGGTTCCCGAATCCACGTCACGGTGGAACACGAGGACGGCGAACACGAGCTCTACCACACCGTCTCCACCGGCGGCAGCTTCGGCTGCAACCCGATGACCCAGAACGTCGGCCTCGGCCCCGCCGAGCGGATCGTCCGGCTCGAGATCTTCTGGCCGAAGACAGGCAAGACCCAGGTCTTCGAGGACGTCCCCTTCGATCGGGAATTGGTGATCACCGAGGGCGAGGAAGAACTCGAAGTGCGCGAGCCGCGCCGGTTCCGACTCGGAGGCTGATCGGCGCCGGGTCAGGACTCCTCGTCGAGCCGCCGCGCCAAACGCTCCTTCCAGCGGGGGGGCGGGGAACTTCCTCGCCCGATCCCCGCACGCAGGAGTTCGAGGGTTCCCTGGTAGCGACGTCCGAAGCGCCGGCAAACGTCGCATTCCAAGAGGTGTTGTTCGATCTTGCCCCGCACCTCGGACGGAAGATCTCCGGCAACGTAGTCCGGCAGGTACTCCAGCACCTCGCCGCAGCGGATCCCAGCGACTTCGCGTTCACCCTTCACGGGATTCCATCCTCCGCAGTTCGGCCATCAAGCGCAGGCGTGCGCGGTGCAGGCGGCTCTTCATCGTCGGGATGGAGAGGCCGAGGGAGCGGGACACCTCTTCATTCGTGAGTCCTTCGACGTCCCGCAGGAGAAGGATCTCGCGGTCGCGATCCGACAGGCGTCCGAGGGCCGCCTCGATCCACTCGCGATTCTCGAGCCGCTCGAGATCCTCGTTCGACCCCTCGGCACCCCAGCCCGCGGCGGGGCCGAGCTCCTCCAGGGATTCGACGGAGTCGAACTGGGACGGCTCATTCGTTCGACGGCGGTGGGCCCGGTAGAGGGCGTTGCGCGCGATCGTGAGGAGCCAGGACCGTGCGGAGCCTGCGCCCCGAAAGGAACCGCGAGCCCGCCACGCGGCCAGGAAGCATTCCTGCAACGCGTCCTCCGCGGCCTCGTCGGTTCCGGCGAGACCGCGGAGAAAACGCCAGATCGCATCCCCATGACGGGCCACGATCTCCTCGAACGCGGCCCGGTTCCCTTGGGCCGCTTTCGCCAGGAGTTCACGGTCGCTCTCTACTTCCGAAGGGGACAAGTGCCGATGCCGAGGAGGGTGTACAGGGGACAACTCCCGAGCAACCCGGTCGCCAGGGGCACGATCCCGATGTAGCCCCACGCGGTCTTCGGTCCGACGAAAGCGATCGCGAGGAGGCCGATCCCGAGCAGGACCCGGATTGCACGGTCCACCTTGTTCTCGTTCCTGGGCAGCAGTTTGGCAAGCATGACTCATTCTCCGAGGCAGGGAGAAGGGCCCCATTGCCCTTCGCCCCCGTAGATCCAAGCCGCGCCCGGGGAGATTCGCGAAACCCCAGGAATTCCGACGCTCCCAGGTTTCGTCTGGGTCGCTAGTGCTGGATCAGCCACGAACAGCCGCGCCCCAAGACGCCTGTAGAGTCGGGAGCCGGCGGTCCGTCCCCGGAACCGATGCGAGACGCCTATCCCGTAGGGACGAGATCGTGAACCACTGGCTGCAGCGGGCCTGCATCAGCGGGGACCAGCAGAGATCGCCTTCGTCTTGGGGGGAGCTCCCTGAGCGTTCTGCGACGAATCTCGGCGAGATCCTGGGACGACTCGCATCCTCAGGAACTCTTCATGCTCGGAGCCATCGAGATGGACATGCGCGACCCGTGGATCGACTCGACACCCGGTGCCCGACGGCCTGGCCCCTACCCCGACGAGATCCTCGATCAGATGACACCCCGCAGGAGCTGTTTTCATCGCCTCGCTCCACAGCCCCGACTTCGGCACGCGGTGGGTCACACGAAGGTGAGGTCTTGGGCGAACGGACAGGCGCCGAGCCTCCTCTTCCTTAGGTCCCGACTCCGATCGGAACCTCGAGGCTCCCCAGCAATCCGAGCCCTCCCCGTGGGCCGCTCGAAGGTCTCCTCCACGCGCGGGATCCTTTCCCCTCCTTTCGAGAACCGCGTGCCATACTGCGTCTCCCCGCCTTTCGCCCTCCTCGCCTCCTCCACCGGAAGGACTTCCCGATGACTCCGATTCTCCTCCTCGCACGTCTTGCTCGCCTCCTCGTCTCCGGACTCGGCTTGGCTTCCCTCGTGGGCTCCGCCTGGGCTCAGTCGGCTCCGCCTCTGCGGATCGATGCGAGTCCGCTCCGCTTGGGGGACGAAATCCACTTTGCCCTCCAGGGCACTCCCCTCTCCAGGGGGGGACTCGCCATCGAGATCGGAGCGAGTTCCTCCTCACCGAAACCCCACCTGGTCCTCGCCGGTTTCTCCACGAACTCGGTCCACCTTCCGTTCACGCTAGACGGATCGGGCTCTGCACAGCTATCTCTCACCCTCCCTCCCGATAGCTCCTTGACCGGCGCGACACTTCGCGCCCGGGCGTGGGCGAGTGGCCCGTCGGGGATCGCGATCAGTCAGCCCCTGCGCAAGACGGTCTTTCCCCCGCGGGTCCTCATCCTGTGGAACGGCGACATCTTCGGTGGTCCCCCCCACGTGACCTCCTTCGACGCCCTCGGAGACAGCGTGGAATTCGCCGTTTCCTATACGGAAACGATTGTGGACGCCACGTGGGTTTCTTCCCTCTCGCGCATCGCCGTTCTGCTCTTCACCGGAGAGATCCAGCTCCTCGATCCAGAAACCGGGGAGGTGGTCTCATCGTTCCAACTCCCCGCACCGGTTCCCGGTTCCGATGCGAGACTGCAGGAGTCTCCCGTCCCCGGGCGACTCCAAGTCCGCGAAGACTCCTCCTTCACGAACAACCTGATCGGGCTACGCCTCATCGACCTCGCCAATGGGCAAACCCTGGGCACCTTCGAGGGCCCCGTCACACGCACCCTCAACATCCCGGGAACGACCAGGCTCGTGGTCCTGGAATCGGGAGAGCTTTCCGTGCGCGACGATCTGGACAACTCGACCGTCTGGAGCGGCCTTCCCCTTCCGAGTTCGAATGGACCCTCTCCCGAC
>DRLC01000345.1 GCA_011053145.1 Planctomycetota bacterium
GAGCACCCGTCCCGAATCGGGTTGCAGGAGTCCGACCGCGTGCCGCAGGGTCACGGACTTGCCGATCCCCGAGGGGCCCATGATGACGAGGGTCTCCCCGCGGTGGACATCCAACGAGAGGTCCTTGAGCACGACCTTCTCGCCGAAACTCTTGCAGACCCGCTCGTAACGGATCACGACCTCTCGGTCGACCTGGGGCTCCGGGGTGCTCATTGCCTGTAGAACATCCAGGTCATCAGGTAGTTCAGGATGATCACGAGGATGATCGAGTCGCGTACCGCCGCGCGCGTCGCCGCGCCGACCGCGAGCGCGCCGCCGCGCGTCTTGATCCCCGCGGCGCACGATATGACCGAGATCACGATCCCGAACACGAAGGCCTTGAACAGGCCGCAGTAGACGTCCTTCGGGAGCGGAATCAGGTGCGCGGGCTCCTGGATCGCATCGAGCACGGTGTCGTAGTAGAGCGAGAACTCCACGCCGAGCTGAGAGTGGGCGACGAAACCTCCCCCGATGATCCCTACCGCGTCGCACAGGATCGTGAGCGTGGGGCAGAGGATCGCGAGGGCGACGACACGCGGTACCACGAGAAAGCTCGTCTGGTCGACCGAGAGCACTTCCAACGCGTCGAGTTCTTCGGAAACGCTCATCGTGCCGAGTTCGGCCGCGAGGGAACTGCCCGTCGCCGCCGCCAGGATGATCGCGGTGATGAACGGCCCCATCTCGCGCGTCATCGAGAGCGCCACGAGGGTCCCGATGCTGTTCTGCTGCCCGATGCGGGCGAGTTCGATGCCGGTCTGCAGCGAGACGACCATCCCCATGGAAACCCCGACCAGGAGCACCACGTGCAGGACCTTGATCCCTCCGACATACAGCTGGTCGAAGAGCAGCGCGCGCCGCTTGAGCGTGTGGTGCAGCCTCGCGAGCACCCGCAGGAAGAGGTCCACGCGATAGCCGGCGGCCTGGATGGGTTCGAAGATCTCCTTCAAGGTGCTGGGCTGCTGGGGGCCGGACGGTCTTCGGATGCCTCGCTCGGCGCATCGAGATGGCCCGCGCCGTGGGCCGGCCAGCCGGGTCCGGGGAAGGCGGGCATCAGCATGGCGAATCCACCGCCCTTCGTCACGCGCCAGCGAACGAGCCCGAACAGGAGTGAGGTCTCCTTGACCGCGCGGTCCGATTCGTCGCGGTAGCGCCGGCTCGACCAGAGTCCCGTGAGCGAGCGACGGTCTTCACCGAGCCCGCGCTCGCGGCGATAGAGCCCGAGCCAGGCGCGCTCGCGGTGCCAGTCCTCACCGTTCTCCCATTCCCACAGCTTCCACATCCACGCGTAGTGCCGGTCGATGAGCTGATTGCGCCAGAAGGGGTCGAGGGTCGGGAACGAGCCCCGTTCCCAGCTCCCCTCGCGCTCGTACTGGAACAGCGGGAACAACTTGCGCCACGCGGAGGTCTCGCCGCTCTCGAGGTCGATGCGATCCCAGGACTGCCAGAACGGAATCACGTAGGCCCCATCGCGCCGCATCGTCTCCGAGACCTCGTGGCGGAACTGGATGATCGGCCACAGGAAGCTCGTCGCGTCCAGCCCATCCGCCACCGTGTGCGAGTAGAACGGCCAGACGCGGGAGCGCGAGACGCCGTCGGGGCCGCGTTGGAAGCGGACGAGCGGCCACGGCCCGTCGAAGGCCCAGAAGCCCGAACGCGGATCCCGCGAGTAGCCGAAGAACGGCCACAACACGGTCCATGCATCGAACGTTCCACGCTCGGTGTGCCCGAGGAACGGCCAGAACATCCACTTGGTCTCGGGCTCCTCGCCACCACCCCCGAGGTGGTTGCGCTGGTAGTGGAAGAACGGCCACAGGAAGAAGTAGCGGTCGAAGCGACCCTTCCAGCGCGTGTGGGAGTAGAGCGGGAAGATCCGGAAGCTGTGCTCGCCGCCGCCGCTCGTCCAGCCCACGAACGGCCAGAGGAAGTGGTAGGAGACGCGCTCGGAGCGCTCGGCGTACACGAAGAGCGGCCAGGCGATGAAGACGAGTCGATCGAAGGTCAGGAAGTCCTTGAAGCGTCCCCAGAGGGGGAAGATCCCGAACTGCGTGCCCTTCGCCTCGCTGCTCTCGAGGAGCAGTCCGGGCAGGGCCGCGAGCTGGAAGGTCTGGACCCCGTCCGCGTCGGGCTTGCGGCCCGCGATGAAGAGCGGGAACAAAAGCGCGGAACTCTCGTCGCGCACCTTCTTCGCCTGGCCGAGAGGGACCAGGTAGTAGCTGAGGTATCCCTCCCGCGGCTCCCCGGTCTCGGGGTCAGGGGAGGGCGGGGAGGTGCTGTAGAGGGGGCCGTAGCGCGTCCACTGCAGCGCGCCGTCCGAGGCGTTCGTGCGGCGCAGCCAGAATCCCCCGAGGGCCTCCTGTTCCACCGCCGCGTCGGCGGTGTTCGCCCGCGTGTAGAGCGGAGCGAGGTGGATGTCGGAGTCCGGGGCCGCGCAGCTCGCGAAGCCGGCGACCAGCAGGGCGACGAGCGCGCGAACGAGCGGGACGAGCCCCGGCCCGCGGAGCGGAACGAGGGGGGATGGATCGCGGGGCGGGACTTCGGGGCGAGCCGACATGGGGCTAGGTCTATGGGGGGCGATGGGGCGTTGCAAGGGAAGGGTCCCGCGACCGCGCCCGTGCACGCGACACATACGATGGGCCCCTGTGGGTCGGACCCCCGGAAACGCGCTTCCCACGGCGTCTCTCGCGCTTGTCCCCGCTCCCGGCCCCTGCTAGGTTCCGCCCCGACATGGCCGCCGGCAAACCTTGGAGCGAGGGCAACGTGTTTCTGTCGGGGATTCAGCCCTCGGGACAGGCGCACCTCGGCAACTACTTCGGAGCGATCCGCCAGCACCTCGTCTCCCAGGACGAGGCCGGAGAGCACTTCTATTTCATCGCCGACCTGCACGCGCTGACCACCTCGCGCGATCCCGAGGCCCTGCGGGAGAACGTCGTCGATGTCGCCGTCACCTACCTCGCCCTCGGTCTCGATCCGGAGCGAGCCGTGCTCTTTCGCCAGAGCGACGTGCCCGAGGTCACGGAGATCCAGTGGCTGCTCGCCTGCGTCACGGGAATGGGTCTCCTCGAACGCGCCCATTCCTACAAGGACAAACTCGCCCACGGCGTCAAGCCGAGCGTCGGCCTGTTCACCTATCCGATCCTGATGGCTGCCGACATCCTGGCCTACGACGCCTCGGTCGTCCCGGTCGGCAAGGACCAGAAGCAGCACGTGGAGATGGCCCAGGACATGGCCCAGAGCTTCAACGCTCGCTACGGGGCCTCGGTGGAGGGCGGCGAGGTCTTTCGGCGCCCCGAGGGCAGGCTCCCCGCCGCGGAGCTCTTCGCGAAGGTGCCCGGGGTCGACGGCGAGAAGATGAGCAAGACCTACGGAAACACGATCTGGATCTTCGAGGAGGGCAAGAAGCTGAAGAAGGCGGTCGGTCGCATCCTCACCGACAGCCGCGAGCCCGCGGAACCCAAGGATCCCGCCGGCGTGCTGCTCCTCGACTTCCTCGCCCTCTTCCTCGACGAGCCCGAGCTCGCCGATTGGCGCGAGCGCGTCCGCGCCGGCGGCCCCGATGCGCCGGGCTACGGCCACCTCAAGGTGCGGCTCGTCGAAGCGATGGACGCGGCCTTCGGCCCGGCCCGCGAGCGTCGCCTCGAGCTCCTCGCCGACCGCGGCGAGCTCGAGGCGGTCCTACGGCGCGGCGCGGAGGTGGCGCGGGAGCGCGCGAGCTGTACCCTCGACCGTGCCTACCGCGCTGCCGGCATTCGCTGAGCCGCCCTCTCCGAAACCGCGACCCCAAGCCTCGAACTCCCATGGCGACTTCCCGCGTCCCGACCGTCCTTCTCCTGGGGCTCGGCTGCATCGCGACCCTCGCCCCGGGTTGCGCGGGCCCCGAGCGCGAAGAGGGCCCGCCCCGGCCCCCCAGGGACCTCTCCCGGGAGCGTCCCTTCACCACGCGCTTCCTCGAGCCGACCGCGGTCGTGGCCGAGGAGGTCACGATCGAAGGACCGAGCGACCTCCTCCAGCACGTCGCGATCCGCCAGGATCCCGAGGCCTACCTCTTCACGACGCGGACGACGCCCGACGGCCTCCTCCAGGAGGTGCAGTTGCGCCCGAACCTCGAAGAGGGCGTCGGCGGTCGCGAGCTGCACGCCGAGCTCGACGCCTGGTCGATCGTCGCGTTCCGGCGCATCCGTGTGCTGCAGCGCCCGGGCGACGTGCCCGTGATCGTGCGCGCGATCGGCGATGCCGCGATCCTTCCGGTGGATGGAGAGCCGCAGCGAGGTGCGAGTCTCGTGGTCCGCGGCGAGTCGGGGACTCCCTGAGGGATACGAAGGGGTGAAGAGTTTCCAGGTTCGGATCGCGTTCCTCCACGGCCTCCTCCTCCTCGCACTTCTCGCGTCCTGTTCCTCCACGCGGACCTACCGCTCCCGCCCCGGGGTCTACGACCGAGTCCCCGAGGGGTGGCTTCCGGTCCTGCGCGAGGCGCGCGCGGACCTCGATCGGGGCGACGCCCGCGCGGCGCACGACCTGGTCCTTCCGCTCGCCGAGCGCCGCCCCAAGCTGATTCCCGTTCGGATCTTCTTCCAGGACGTGCAGCTTCGGCTCCTCGAGGCGGGAGAGGAGGTGGGAGGCTTTCGGCTGCCCGACGGACTCGACGCCCGCGACGTGCTCGCCGACATCTACCTCGAGCGGGCGGATGCGCGGCCGACGGCCCAGGACTACATCCTGTCCGCCCGCCTGCGTCGCAACGGCCAGAGCGCGCTGAAGGCCCTCGACCGCGCCGCGGAGGTGGACTCCGACTGCGTCTGGGTCCACTACGGGCGGGCGTATCGGCACGCGCTCCTACGCCACTTCCCCGAGGCGCGCGCGGATGTGAAGCGTTCCTTCCGGCGCGATCCCGGGCACCTTCCGACGCTGCGGCTCGAGGCTTCGCTCCTCGCCGGCGCGGGCGAGACGAAGAGCGCGATTCGGGCCCTCGAGGTCTGGCTGGATCGCACCGCGGAGGATCCGCTGGTCGAACCGAGCACCCGTGCCGAGGCGCTCGTCGACCTCGCCGCACTGGAGGTGCTCGACCACGAGCCGAAGGATGCGCTCACGATTCTCTCGGACGTGCGCGTGGACGCGCTCGTGGACCCCGCGCGGGCCGAGCTGGTGCGCGCCTGCGCGCTCCAGGACCTCGATCAAAGGGCGCTCGCGCTCTCGGCGGCACGCCGGGCGCGTGAACTCGATCCCGATGATCTGCTCTCGCTCGTGCACGAGGCGATGCTCCTCGGCCTGCAAGGGGATGCCGAGAAGGAGCGCGAGGCGTGGGAGCGGCTCGTCGCGGAGTCCGAGACGGAGGCCGCGGGCGCGGTCGAAGCCGGAGGGGCGGTGGAGGAGCTCGACCTGTCCGCGCTGCTCCTGCGGCTCCGCGCGAGAACGCGGCTCGCGCGGTTGGAGCGCGAAGTCCAGGCCGCCTCGGCGAACGCTTCCCCGTGAGGCTCGTCATCCAGCGCGTGACACGCGCGCGCGTGCGCGTGGACGGCGAGACCGTGGGGGAGATCGGCGCGGGGGCGCTGTTGCTGCTCGGCGTGCTCGAAGGGGACGACGAGGAGGTCTGCGATCGGCTCGCGGCGCGGGTCGCGCGGTACCGCTTCTTCGCCGACGAGACCGGCCGCGTGAACCTCTCCGTTCTCGATCTCGATCACGACGCGGCGTTCCTCGTGGTGAGCCAGTTCACCCTCGCGGCGGACGGCAAACGCGGGCGCCGTCCGTCGTTCGATCGCGCCGCCCCTCCCGCGCTCGCGCGCCCCCTCGTGGACCGCTTCGTGGCCGCGCTCGAGGGCCACGGGGTGCGCTGCGCGACCGGGCGGTTCGGCGCGCACATGGAGGTCGAGCTCGTGAACGACGGTCCGGTGACCCTGCTCCTCGAGGAGCTCCCGCGCACCAGGAACTGAGCTCTGATCGTCGCAAGTTCTTACTTGACAAAGGGATATTGCGATTCCTAGGCTCCCGATCTCGGGCCCGAGGGGTCCGTGGAGGAAGATTCGAGAGCCGCAAGGAATGACGCCCTCTGGAACCCACACCACGACCAAGAAGGAGCTGGTGAACCGGATCGCGGACCGCACCGGCCAGACCAAGGTGGTCGTGAAGGAGATCCTGCAGTCCTTCCTGGACGAGATCGTGGACGAGCTCGCCCTCGGCCATCGCCTGGAGTTCCGCGAGTTCGGTGTCTTCGAGGTTCGCGAACGCCGGGCCCGCCGTGCCCAGAACCCGCGCACCCTCGAGAAGGTCGAGGTCCCTGCGAAGCGCGTCGTGAAGTTCAAAGTGGGTCGCCTGATGCGCGAAAAGGTCTGCGAACAACCCCTCACCCCCGCCCCCCCGGATCGGCCCGAGGCGCCCGAGCCCGCCGCCCCCGAGCGCCGCAACCCGGCGCCCCCCGCCCCCGAGCGACGCGATCCCCCGCCGCCCCCGGGCGACCGCTCGCCGTTCTGAACCGGACCGGAATCCGTCTCAGGGGATCCGGCGGAACTCGAGCCGCCCGAGGTAGCGACTCCACACGGCGAACGAGTCTTCCGCCAGTGGCACGAGTCGCATCCCGGGGTAGTCCCGAGCGCGGTATCCCGTGCCCCTCCGATCCGGCTTGAACTCGACCAGCGGCGTTCCGTCGACCCGAACCGCGATCGCGCTCCCCTTCGCTTCGAGCTCCCAGGTCGTGTCGAGTTCGGAGCATCGGTACGAGCCCGCGAGGGCCGAGGGTCCCCGGCGCACACCGACCGGGGCGCGGCCGGCGGGGTCGATGTCCGGCACCGCGACGCGCTCGAGGCGGACTCCCAGAACCGCGAGTGCGGACTCGGCCAACTCCTCGGTGCGGGCGGCGGGGAAGTTCGCGAGGACGATCGCCGCGGTCTGGGAGGCGTCGTGGTACGCGAAGGCCGAGCGATAGCCGGCGAAGGAGCCCCCGTGGGAGATCAGGCGGGACCCGTCGGCGAGGGGCTCCACGGCGAGACCGAAGGCGTAGGTGTTCGAGCGTCCGTCCCGGAGGGGAGGTGCGGAGAGCTCGCGTTCGAGGAACCCGCTTCCCGATCCCAGACGCGGATCCGAGAAGTTCGCCGCCCAGCGCGCGAGGTCCTCGATCGTGCTGTAGAGCCCGCCGTCTCCCACGTGGTCGAGCTCGGTTTCGTAGATCTCCCAGCCGTCCGCGCCTCGCCAGTACCCGCGTGCAGCGTCCCGGGGCGTCTCGCGGTGATCGTCCACGAAGCGCGTGGCCTTCATCCCGAGGGGGTCGAAGATCCCCGCGCGCGCGAAGCGCGCGAGGGAGGACCCGCTCACCTTCCCGACGATCGCGCCGAGCAGGAAGTAGTTCGAGTTGGAGTAGGCGTAGGCGCTCTCCGGTGCGAAGGCGAGGGAGCGCTGGCGGGCGAGCAGCGCGAGCGATTCGGTCGGCGTGAAGGTCTCCTCCTCGCCCCGGAGCCAGTGCAGGTCGAGGTAGTCGCGGATTCCGCTCGTATGGTGGATCAGGTCCGAGACGGTCGGCGCGGGGTTCAGGCCTTCGAATCCGGGGAGGACGGACCCGATCGTCTGCTCCTCGCGCAGCTCACCTTCTTCGATCAACAGCAGCGCGCACGCGGCGGTGAACTGCTTCGACGCCGACGCGAGCCGGAACGGCGTGGCCGGTCCGATGAGCCGCCCGGTCCCGAGATCCGCATACCCGCTTCCCCCCGCGAGGACGAGCCGACCCCCGACGACGACCCCGAACGCATACCCGGGTCGACGCGGACCCGCATCGACCCGGAAGAGCTCTTCGATCGATCGGCGCTGCGTCGCCGACACCCCCGGGGCGTCCTCTTGACCCGCGCCGACGAAGGCGAGCGGAAAGAGAACGAGAGCGGCACCGAGCGTCAGCATCGTCCCGGGGTTGTACGGACTCGGAACCATTCCCTCCAGATTCGACCGACCCGGCAGCACCCCGGCCCACGCCCGGAACGCCTCTCACTGCCGAGAGAACGCGTCGAGAATCGTGCTTTGGGAGGAGCCGGAGTTGGAGCCGCCGCCGGGGAGGAA
>DRLC01000346.1 GCA_011053145.1 Planctomycetota bacterium
AGGGGGAGTGGATCCCATCCTGAGCGGAAGGGCAACGATCTTCGAGGTGGGCTTGAAGGAAAACGGGGCAGAGCCGACCCTTCGGGTGTCTAGATCCTAAGGAGGATGCCCCGTGAGCCAGATCGTCGTCGAACTTCCCGCGCACCACAAGGGCCTTGCAGATGCGCTGATGGCAGCATCGAAGGCGCTCAGCGCTGCGGAACGAGGAACCACCTTGGGGCGGTCGGTGGACATGGTAGCGGTCGAGGATGTGGCGGGGGAGAGGGCGGCTGCCCTGGAGCTAGCGTTTCTTGAGCAGTTTCTGCGCTGCCTCGATGTCGACGCGAAGCGAGTGATGATCGGCGGGCGCCTGCACGCACGGGTAGGCCGTTACCCGGGATCTTATCCCGGGTTCCCCGGCGTGGCCGTCGTAGAGCGTTCGCTCTACCGCCCGCTCGGTGAGCGCAACGCGCCCACGGTCGATCCCGTCGCGTTGCGAGCCGGCCTGGTGCAGGGGAACTGGCTGCCGGGAGCGGCGCGCGCGATGGCGCATCGACTCACCGTTGGGACCTCGCGGGAGGCCGAGGCGATGTCGAAGCTCGAGAAGCGGCTGCCGTATTCGCACGCGAGCTTCGAGAAGATCGGACATGCGGTGGGTGCCGCTGTGGTTGCCGAGCGCGCCGACATCGAGCAGGTCCTGATCGACACGGCAACGGTGCCCGAGGGGACGCAGAGCGTCGCGATCGCGCTGGATCGCTCCTCCATGGCCTTCGAGGAGCCCCGCAAGCGACCTCGCGGTAGGCCTCGCAAGGATGCTCCAAAGCGGCCGATCAGCCGCGTGTACCGTATGGCCTGGTCCGGCACCGTCACCTTCAATGACGGCGACGGGAAGGTGCTCGACACGATTCACTACGGCAGAGAGCCGACCTTCGGCCACATGCTGGCGGAGACCCTCGTGAGCGACGTCTTGGCGATTCGGTCTCGGCATCCCGGCCTTCCCATCGTGATTCTGTGCGATGGTGCTCACGAGCTGTGGAACCTGCTCGAGCCACTCCTCGAGGGGGTCGACGACGTCACGAGTACGCTCGACTACTGGCACTTGATCGAGAAGCTCGCTGCAGCTGCACGCGTCATGGACGGCGAGTCGAAGAAGACCGTCGCCCGCTGGAAAGCTGCGCTCCTCAACCGTACCGCCGCCGCTGACAACATCCTCGCCGAACTTCGCGCGACAGGACTCGAGCACGTGCAAGTCGGCAAGGACCGACCTGTTCACGAAGCCATCACCTACATCGACAATCACGCCGATCGCATGCGGTACCGCCACAACCGTCGCCGTGGCCTGCCCATTGGCAGCGGTCCCGTCGAAGCCAACGCCAAGTCCCTCTACATCGTTCGGATGAAAAGACCCGGCGCCCGCTGGAAGTACGGCACCGCCGACCACGTTCTGCAGCTCCGTGCCCACGCCCTCACGGGTCGATTCGCCGACGCGGTTTCGATGGCGCTGCCCAAGCCGGTTGCTGTTCGGCGGGCATCATGATCAGTTCCGCATCCACTCCCGCGCCATCCTTGCGCGTCTGGTCATACGCTGCGCGTAGCCATTCCAGGTCGAGGTGGTGGTTCAGCGAGGTGAACGCCATCGTCGGGTTGAGCCTCGCCAGTTCGGCTATCCGTTCTCGTTTCGTTGACACTTTCATGGGCTCCAAGGCGCCCTCCATGTTTCTCGAGCTCGGGTCTGACACATGACGCCTCCCCTCCCTCCGCTGGGTCCCCCTGAGCAGGGTTCCCCAACTTCGCAGGTACGATGAAGGCGCTACGACTTCCTACGTCCGATGCCCGGTCACTTATTGATTCGATTCCGGGGTCCACGTCCCCTCCTCGTGTTCGCTCCTGCGCGCAGAGGAGGATGTTGCCGCGCAGGCCGGGCTCTGGTTGTCCCGCGAGCCGTGCGCGGGCTTAGACGTGGCGGTCCGTAGGACCTCACAGGTTCCTGGGCGACCCCTCCCGTGCCTCTGCCCCGCTCATAGACCCCGGCCGGATCACCCACCCCTCGCAATGACGGTGAGGGTGACGTGGCCCCCGCATCCAACAAGACGAAGGCTCCAGCGATGATGATTTCGAGGCTCAATGACGCAGCTTCAGCACCCGCTGTCTACGCTTCACGTCGGGCGTTGCCGCACGCCGCGCAAGACTCGCTTCCGGTCGGTCGCTAGCCGTTTCCGGGGGGGAGTCGAACCCCCTGGGTCGCTACAAAAGGTTTCGGTCATTTTCGACTGCTACATGACTTCCTCCTCCTCCAGGCTTCGCCTGTCGCTAGCCGAGTAGGCGGGGACCTCACGGCCCCCGCCCCTCACAGATCCGGACGTGCGGGTTACCCGCATCCGGTTCCTCATGCGTCAGGTTCGCTCGTTCAGGCGTATCCGTGAACGATTCGCGCGGGAGGTAAGGGGTAGCGCGTCCGAAGACGCGCAAACCATTTCCACCCTCGGTGGCCATCGTGGGACCGCCGCATCAACCAGAAGCGCCAGATCTCTTGGACCTTGCGCGCATACCAGCGGAGACGGCGGCTGTTGCCGGCGATGCCATAGTAGGCGTAGTGCCCGCGCATCTTCCGGCTCAGAACGACGTGCTGCACGTCGATGGGTACGGTCCGCACCGCCCTGCACCATGCGTGAATCGCACGGAGCGATCGGGCGAAACGATCCTTTGCCGTGACTTGCAAGACGATGTTCTTACGCTTCCTCGTCTTCCCCCACACGTGGGTGAAGCCGAGGAAGTCGAACGTCGTCGCGTCGGTCTTGGGATGCCGCTCTCCGTTCGGACGCTTGAATCGGAAATCGACCATCTGGGTCTTGTCCGGGTGCAGGCGCAGGCCGAATCGCTTCAGCCTCTTGCCCAGCACCCGCCGGACCCGGATGCAGTCGAGAAAGTCATCGAACGTCATCACGAAGTCGTCGGCGTATCGGACGAGCGAGCAAGCCCGCTTCATCCTTGGCACGACGTCCCGCACCCACCACTCGTCCAGCACGTAGTGCAGGTAGATGTTGGCGAGCAAAGGAGAGATCACCCCACCCTGGGGCGTGCCCGACTCGGACCGCCGAAGCTGCCCTCGTTCCAGCACGCCCGCCTTGAGCCACTTGTCGACCATCCGTCGGACGACGCCGTCGACGACTCGTTTGGCGAGAAACTCTCGAAGGTGTCCATGCTCGATCGTGTCGAAGAACGCTTGGACATCGACGTCCAGGATCCAGCGCACACTGCGTCCCATGATATGGGAACGCAGCGTGGTCAGCGCCTGGTGCGCCGAACGTCCTCGCCGAAAGCCGTACGAGCAGTCCAAGAAGTCCTCCTCGTAGATCGGCTCCAGCAGCATCACGATCGCTCGCTGCGCCACCTTGTCCTCGAACGTTGGGATGCCTATCGGCCGCGTCTTTCCTCTCGCTTTGGGGATGTGCACCCGCCGCACCGCGGGCGCTCGGTACCGCCCAGACTTCATCCTTTCCAGCAGCGAACTCAGGTTCGCCTCCAGGTTGGACTCGTACTGGGCGGCCGTCTGCCCGTCGATGCCGACGGCGCCATCCTTGCGCGTCTGGTCATACGCTGCGCGTAGCCATTCCAGGTCGAGGTGGTGGTTCAGCGAGGTGAACGCCATCGTCGGGTTGAGCCTCGCCAGTTCGGCTATCCGTTCTCGTTTCGTTGACACTTTCATGG
>DRLC01000347.1 GCA_011053145.1 Planctomycetota bacterium
CGAGAGCAGCCGAGCAGTAGGCGAAGTTGAAGCTGGTCATGAGCCCGGAAGCTCCACCAGTGTTGCCCATGCCCTTATCGGCGGCGTCGATCCACTCGCAGGGGCCGTTGGCGGTACCCGGACCGGAGTCCACGCCGACGAAACCGCTGAAGTCGTTGTTGTTGAGGGTGCTCGAGGTTGTGTAACCACCGAGGCCCTTTTCAGCGACGGCCGGGCCGCGCGTGACCGTACCCGTCTGGAGATCCAGTTGGGCGGGGCGGAGCGGCTGGGTGACGCGTCGCAGGCTGGGCGTGTCCTGGCCCTGGGCAAGGGAGGCGGAGCCCAGACAGAGGACCGCGCTTCCTACGAAGGCGAAATGCAGTTGGGAAGAAATCATGAGTCTCCTTCTAAGGGACATGGGGAAAACTGGGTTGCGAACAAAGCAGGGTGGATTCGCTCGTGATTGGATGTTGCAATAGAAATCGCAATGTCCAATCAGGAAAAGCCCCACCGGGAAGGTCCCTGAAAAACCTCTCTCTTTGCACACGTTCGGACGCTTGCGGGATAGCCCGGGTTCCGCGGAAACGCGGTGTCTCCCGCACGGTGTCCGAATCTGGACCTGGCGTGGGCCCTCTTGCGGTCCGTGGAGATTGACGGTGACCTGCGGAGAGACCCAGTAGGCGGATTTCCCCCGCGAAACCTGGAATCGCCAAGAAAGGCGGAGGGGTTCTCCGGGAATCGGCGTCCGTGTCCCCGTGGGGATCACGCGATGCAGGCCGTGTGATGGGGAGATCGATCTGGGCAGGTCCATGAGCCCCCACGGGGGTGCCCGTGCCACGCTCGTTCGCGATCACCAAGAGCGCGTACCGCGCTGTGTCCGCTGCCACGTGACTGGATGGTTGTCGAGGGACGCACCGAATCCCTGGAGGGCGTCCAGCGCGAGGTATGCCATGGGCCCGGTTCCGCCGACGTCGGATGGATGCCGGGAGATTCCCTTTCGATCCGTTCCGGGATCGACGTGCAAGGCTGTCGTCTTGGCCACGATCCCAAGAATTCTCGTCCCTTGATAGAAGGCTCGAACCCTCGATGGAAACTCGGAACTCATCGGTCGGATCCGTACGTGTCGTCATCCTGGTAGGGGGCATCGTCCTCCTCGGGGTCCTTCTTGCCGCGTTCCTTGGACGCGGCCCAGCGGGCGGATTGGCGGGCCGTGCTCGTTCTTCCCCGGGGGGGCATGGGGATGCGCGGGTTCCGGACCGGTACCCGGGGGCTCTGGAGGGGGTCGAGCGTGCGCCGGGGGAACGCCAGAGCGTGGCGGACGAGGTGGGGGAGGCGGAGAGTCCTTCCCGGGGGGAGCGGGACATGCCGGGGTCGGACCCGGATGCGATCGTGGGCGTGGTCCTCCGGAACGATGGAGTCGCCGTTCCCGGGGCCAGCGTCGCGGCCTACGGCCAGCAGTGGAGGTTCGTGGGGGAAGCGGCGAAGGCGACGACGAGGGCGGATGGGCGTGGTCGCTTTCGGTTGCCCGTCCCTCGCAACACCTCTTTTCGACTCTGGGTGACCGATTCCGGGGCCGGAAGTGCTTCCCTCGCACCGGTGTTCGCCGGAGACCGCGTCGAGGTCGAACTGAACCCGGGGCGGACCTTCCGGGTCCATACGAAGCTCAAGGAGACGGGCGAGCCCCTGGCCGGTGCTCGCATCTCCGTCGAGTACGCCCCCGACGTGGGGGGCCCGGTTCTCTTCCAGGCGTCGGCGCTGTCGAACGCGGACGGGTTGGCGACGATCCAGGACGTTCCACCGGGGGAGATCGCGGTCGAGGGGCACGCACCGGACGTCTGCCCGAAAGCGATGCTTGTCCCGGCGTCCGAAGACGGGCCCGTGGAGCTGGAGTTCACGTTTCGCCGGGGCGTTCGGATCGCCGGTCATGTGTTCGACCGGAGCACGGGCCTGGGGGTGAGCGGTGTTCGCGTCGGCGAGGAGGGGCCCTGGCACGCCGTGTCCGGACCGGACGGGGGCTTTCGGTTGCCACCCCTGCCAGCTGGTGCCCCGACTGTCGCACTCACTGCAACTCACCCTTCCTATGCCCCATACGTGGAGTACCTGAGTCTTCAGGAGACGAAAGGCGAGATGCAGCGGGACCTGTACCTGGATCCTGCCTGCTCCGCGGTGGGCACCGTCCTGGACGCAACCATGCGCCCGGTTCTCGGGGCGAAGGTGGTCGCGATCGGGATGTACTCCTCGGTGAGCTACGCCGCCGAGTCCCAACGCCTCGAGCGGACGACCGACGCATCCGGGCGCTTCTCCCTCACGGGCCTCGCTCGCGACGTGACCTACTTCGTCTTCGCGGAGTTCGAAGGGCAACAGGCGGTCGGGTTCGTGCGGTGTACGGATCCGGGGAAGACGCAGATGAGCGAACCGCTCGTCCTCGGGGAGGGCGCCCGAATCCGGGGGCGTGTGTCCTATCCCCGGGAGGGGGAACGCCCCTCCGTGGAACTCAGGCTGTCCATACTGGCGCCGGGGCGCTTCGCTCCGTGCAATCCGCTTCCGGTGGAGCGCAGCGGGGTTTCCCCAGAGGGTCTCTTTGCGTTCGACCACGTTCCTCCCGGACGCTTGCGGCTGACCGCGAGGGCGGAAGGACCCGCGTTTCGGAAGGAGCTGACGACGGTCCTCGAACTGTCACCCGGGGAGACCGCGGACGACGTCACCATCGACCTGGCCGGGAATCGACCTGCGGCCCTCCAAGGCCAAGTGAGGACGGAATCGGGGGACTCTCCGGGCCAGGTCGAAGTCCAGGTCCTCGATGGAGCTGACGTTCTGTCCTCCCAGTGGATCGGCGGGAACGGCGAATTCCACTTCGACCTCGAGGGTTCCGGGCCGTGGACGGTCCGCGTGGTCGATCCCGAAGCCTTCTACGAGGAGACCGAGGTTCCCGGGGTTCTTCCGAGATCCGGACGGCTCGACATCGTCCTGCACGAACTCCATGCCGAGTTCGTCCTCGACGGCCATCTCCGCGACGAGCAGGGCAACCCCGTCCAGGATGCTTATGTCGGGCTCTACGACCCGGACACCGGCGCCCGCGCCAGTCGTCTCGGGATCCCCGACGAGGAGGGCTACTTCCGCGTCCCCAACCTGAAGAACAGGCCCTACGACCTCCAGATCTGGGACTTCGAGGGCGTCTACGAACCGCTCCGCAGGAAAGGCGTGACCCCCGGGGAGCCCGTCGAACTCACCCTGCAGCGCCGCCGCTGAGGCGGCTCGCCTTCTCCCGCGCCGGAGGGCGCCAGTGACTCAATGCCGGCTGGCCGCGAAGGCGGGACGCTCACCGGTGAGGCGTTCGTATTCGTCCTCGGCGAAGCGGTCGGTCATGCCGGCGAGGTAGTCGCAGATGGCGCGTTCGAGGCCGACTTCGTCGGCCCAACGCCGGTACCAGGGGGTGAGTTCGGACGGGTGTGCGCGGTACGCGTCGAACAGGGCGGCCAGGACCGCGGCCGCGTGGTCGGTGAGTTCGTTCAGGGCCGGGCGGCGGTAGAAGCAGCGGTAGAGGAAGCGGTTCAGTTCGGAGACTTCCTTCGCGATCGGGGCGCTGTGGGCGACGAGGGTGCGGTCGATGCGGCGCACCGCACCGGGGTCCTCGGGACGGACTTCGACGAGGATCGCCTGCGTCGTCTCGATCAGGTCGTTGATCGAGATCTTCAGGAGCTCGTTCGCGATGCGTTTCCAGCGCAGCACCTGGTCCTGGCTGGCGGTGAGGAAGCCCGGGTGGCGCAGTTCGACGGCTTCGCGCGCGCCGCGCCAGAGGGCCACCTCCTCGATCTCCTCTTCGGTGAAGATGCCGGAGCGCAGGCCGTCCTCGATGTCGTGGACGTGGTAGGCGGTGGAGTCGGCGAGGTCGACCACCTGGGCCTCGAGGCACGGGCGTTTCGGGCGAGGACGGAACTCGGCGGGCCAGTCCTCGGAACTCTCGTGTTTCAGCAGCGATTCGCGCACCTCGCGGGTGAGATTCAGACCGCGGTATTCGGGGCTGCGGCGCTCGAGCAGGTCGACGACGCGCAACACTTGGGCGTTGTGCCGGAATCCGCCGTGCTCGGCCATCAGCTCGTTCAGCGCCGCCTCGCCGCGGTGGCCGAAGGGTGGATGACCGATGTCGTGCGCGAGTGCGAGCGCTTCGCAGAGCGGTTCGTTCAGGAAGAGCGCGCTGCCGACGCTGCGCGCGACCTGGGCCACCTCCAGGCTGTGGGAGAGGCGGGTTCGGTAGTGGTCCCCCTCCCAGTTCACGAAGACCTGGGTCTTGTACATCAAGCGGCGAAACGCGACCGAGTGGACGATGCGGTCGCGGTCGCGTTCCCAAACCGTGCGCAGGTCGTCCTCTTCTTCGGGATGCAAGCGGCCGGTGGAGTGGACGCTGCGCATCGCCCATGGGGCGAGAAGCTCTTCCTCACGCGCCTCCTTGGCGGTGCGGTCGAAGAACCGGGGGGAATAGGAAGGCATGGCACCCATTGTGTCCTCCGGGGACTCGGCGGGCGAGGGAACGGTTGCTCCCGGCGGGGGAAATCCGCCGGCCGGATTCAGGTTTCGCGGCCCGCCCAGCCGAGCATGGGAACGGGGCGCCCTCTCTCCCCGCGGACCAAGATCCCCTGGTCCGCTCCCCTCTCCCTCTCCAAACCCATGCACGACCTCGAATCGATCGCCGCCGCGGCGATGGAGCTCGAGGCTCTCCCCGAGTCCTCGATCCGGCTCACCTCGATCATGTCCAGCGATGACTGGTTGATCGGGGACGTCGTCCACACGATCCAACACGACCAGGCCCTGACGGGCAGGCTTCTGAAACTCGCGAACTCCGCAGCGGTGGGGGGATCGAGAGCGGTCGAATCGGTGGGGGATGCGGTCATGCGCGTGGGGACCGGCCCCGTGCTCTCGCTCGCGGTCGCATCCGCCGTTCGCGATTCGATGACCGAGCGCCTCGCCTCCTTCGATGAGGCCGAGGGCTCTCTCTGGAGGCATTCGGTCGCCGCCGCGCTCATCGTCCAGAACGCCGGGAAGCACTGCGATGTCCTCCCTCCTCCCGAGTGCTTCGTCGCGGCGCTCCTGCACGACATCGGCTTTCTCGCGCTCGACCGCTGGCTCGGCGCGATGCAGTGCCCCAGGGAGCGCCGGCAGGCGAAGGGGGCGATCGAGACGGGCGAGCACGGCGTCCTCGCGGGCATGATCGCGGCGGGCTGGCAGCTCCCCACCGCGGTGCAGGAGGCGATCGTCCACCACCACGATCCGCTGGAGGCTCCCTCCGAACGCGGTCGCTACCTCGCGCACTTCGTCTGCCTCGCGGACTGCGGCGCCCGGGTCATCGGTGCTGAGTTCTCCCCGGAGCCCTCCAGGCTGGGGCGTGAGACCGCCGAGGCCCTCGGGCTGACCCGTGCGCGTTTCGATGAGCTGTGCGCGGAGAGCGAAGCGGGGCTGGCGGAGATCCTCGAGCTGTACTCCTGACGCCGCTCGAGGATTCCGAGGGGGCGCGGGAGTTCTCTCGCGGTCTGGCTGGAGCCGCGGTCCCGCCCGAGGGATACTGCGTCCACCATGAAGCTCTTCCTCACGATCCTCGCCCTCTCCCTCACCGCCTGCGGCGAGCCGCCGAAACCGCTGGACGAAGGGGACGCCCCGCCCCAGGCAGTCCAGAACCCCCACCGAGAAGGGGGGGGCGCCGGTCCGCTCGACGCCGGCTCGCTCGGGGAGATGCCCCAGGACAGCACCCACGCCGCCTTCGCGTCGCCGGGGAGTGCGAGCAACCCGCACGGATCCGGAGCCGTCGCCGGCGAGGCCTACGGCGGAGTCGTGCGTCTGACCGGCGAGCGAGCGACGCGCCGGGACGCGTACCTCTTCGTCAGCGTCGTCCCGGCCGGGACGAGCATGCCGCTCTGCTTCGATCGCCTGGATCTCTCGGAGGAATCCCTCGGGGAGATGGACGGGGATGTTCGCATCGTGCCGTTCAGCTACACGAGTTGTGCGCCCCACGACGGCGATGTCGAGTTGAAGGTGCAGTTCGACATCGACGGTTACGTGGAGACCAAGCAAGAGGGTTCCCTCGTCGGCCGCTTCCCCGTGGAGCGTGGCGACACGCAGATCGACGTCACGCTCGAGTGACGGACGAGCGTCCCTGGTTCGAGGAGGCCTTCGGGGCCGGGTATCTCGACCTGTATGCACACCGCGACGTGGGGTCCGCACGGCGCGAGGTGGCCGGTCTCGTCGAGCGCGGGCTCGGCGCGGGGGGAGGCGCACTCCTGGATCTTTGCTGTGGATTCGGACGCCACACCCTGGCGATGCGCGAGGCGGGGCTCGAAGCGTTCGGGATGGATCTCTCCGAGGCACTCCTCGAGCGCGGAGTCGGGCTCGGCGCGGACGCCGTCCTCGCGGGTCGCCTCGTGCGCGGCGACGTGCGAACCCTTCCGTTTCGGAGAGCTTCCTTCTCCGCTCTGACGATGCTCTTCTCGTCCTTCGGCTATTTCGACGACGCCACGAACGCCGCGGTGCTGCGCGAGGTGGCGCGCGTGCTTCGGCCAGGCGGCGTCCTCGTGCTCGATCTGATGAACGCGGCCAGGATTCGCGCCGGGCTCGTGCCCGAATCGCGTACCGAGCGCGATGGGGCGGTATGGATCGAAGAGCGCAGCCTGAGCCCCGACGGCAGGCGTGTTCGCAAGAGCGTTCGCGTCGAGGAGCCCGGCGGGAGCGTGCGTTCCTGGCGCGAGGACGTGCGGCTGTTCGATCCCGAGGAAGTGGACGAGATGCTCGGTGGGGCGGGGTTCGGGGTCGAGCGGCTGGAGGGGGATTTCGACGGCTCGGGGTTCGGGCCCGCGACTCCCCGCTGCCTGGTCTGGGCCCGCCGCGGGGCGAGTTGAAGGAGGCGGGCCCGGGGCATCAGACGGCCCCCCAGGGGGCGAAAACGCCCGAATGGCCGAGCAGATCCCCGCCCTCTCGCTACACTCGGCGCCCGTTCCATCCCGTGACCGGACGGTCCGCCCCTCCAGGACGAAGGACATCGCTCCCATGCCCCACGACATCGTTTTCACCGACCAGGCCAAGGAACTCCAGGCCATCGCTCGCGAGATCGCCGACAAGTACGTGCGCCCCGTTGCAGCCAAGTACGACAAGGCCCAGGAGTACAACCGCGAGGCCGCGCAGGCCGTGGCCGAGGCCGGGCTGTTCAAGACTTTCATCCCGAAGGAGTACGGCGGACACGGCGCGGGGATCCTGGCGTTGTGCCTCGTGACCGAGGAGCTTGCGAAGGCGGACTCGGGCTTCGGCGTGGCCTTCGCGGTGAACGCTCTCGGGACGACCCCGATCCTGGTGGGCGGAACCGAGGAGCAGAAGCAGAAGTGGCTCCCGCAGATCGCGCGCGGCGAGAAGTTCGTGGCGTTCTGCCTCTCCGAGAAGGGCGCGGGGTCCGACGCCGGCGGGCTTTCGGTTACGGCCGAGAAGGACGGCGACGATTACGTCATTCGCGGCGAGAAGAAGTGGACGACCAACGGAGGGATTGCGGACATCTACTCGGTGTTCTGCGTCACCGATCCCACCTCGAAGTCGCGTCGGATCAGCGCGCTCGTCGTCGAGAAGGGCACCCCCGGCTTCTCCGTCGGCAAGGTCGAGGACAAGATGGGGATCCGCTGCGTGCCGGTCGTCGAGACCCATTTCGACAACGTCCGCGTCCCGAAGGAGAACCTGATCGGCCAGCGCGAGGGGATGGGGTTCAAGCACGCGATGATGACCCTCGACCGCGCGCGGCCCGCGGTGGCGGCCCAGGCGGTCGGTGCGGCCCAGGGGGCGCTCGACCTCGCGCTCGTCTACGCGAATCGTCGCAAGCAGTTCGGCAAGCCGATCTCGTCCTTCCAAATGGTCCAGAAGATGCTCGCCGACGCGACGATGAAGACGGACGCGGCGCGCTGGCTCGTCTACGCGGCGGCCTCCGCGACCGACCAGGGCTTCAAGACGAGCAACAAGCTCGCCGCCGAGTCCAAGTGCTACGCAACCGACGTCGCGATGGAGGTCGCCACCGACGCGGTCCAGATCTTCGGCGGCTACGGCTTCATGGAGGATTACCCGATCGCCAAGTTTTTCCGCGACGCGAAGATCCTCCAGATCTACGAGGGCACCAACCAGGTCCAGCGCATGGTCATCGCCCGCAACCTGATCAAGGAAGCCGAGGGCCTCGCCCACCTCGAGGACTACATCCCGACCGAGGAGCAGAAGAGCTACTGCTCGGAGTCGGTCGAGGCGTAGCCCGCCCCCTCACGGCAATTCCACGACCCTTTCCACACCGCCGACCACCTCCACCGTCCCGAGTTCCACATCCCCCGCCCCGGTGATGCGGACCCGGTAGGTGCCTTCGGGGAGGCCTTCGTAGTGGAGGGTGCCGGAGGGATCTGTCCTCGGTCCACTCGATTGGATCCGTCCGGCACGCACCCAGTCCCTGACCAGGGAACCCGTTGTGACATCGGTGAGTTCGAGAGGGGCGCCGGCAACGGCCTCCCCCTCCACGGACACGACCCGGAGCGTGAGGGAGCCCAGCCTTCGGAGCACGACCGGAATTGGCGTCGGATCCCGGCCGGCGTCCACTTCGAGTTCGACGGTCCAGTGGTCCGGTGCTCGCACCCGGACTCGATAGGGCCCGGGGGTGAGGTCGGTCCACTCGAGGCCGCCCGAGGAATCGGCGTGACGGCGGGTCCGGAAGGCCTCCCGTCCCGCATCGAGGAGCGCGGCCTCGGCCCCGGGAAGCGGAGCGGACGGGGATGCGACGGCCAAACGGATGCGCCCCGCGTTCGACAGCGTGAGTTCGCCTTCCTCCTTGCTCGCGTCGACGAGGGCTCCGACCAGGAGGCCTTTGCTCTCGTGAAAGAGGTCCGCACGGAGGGTGCGCTTCGGTAGACCCCTGATCTCGGCCACGCCCCGTGCATCGGTGACTGCGCGAGGCCCCGGGATTCCGGAGGAGTCGTCGTGGATCCGAACTTCCACTCCGGTCACCGGTTGATCCTGTGCATCCACGACCCGGAGCCGGAACAGGTCACTGCTCGCGTCGAGATCGAGTGTGAGTGCGCCGTCGTGGAATGCGCCTCCTCCGCTGGCGAGCTCTCTCCCGTCCTCGGCGATGAGGCTCACCCAGACCCCGCTTCCCTCGAAGCAGTCCGCCGAGTAGCCCGTGTCCGTGTCCCAGGCCCCCCAGCGGTAGGCTTCGAGCCCCTCCTTCGTCCGGTAGGAGATCCAGATTCCCGAGCCGGGGGGAGGCTGCGAATCGGTGGGAAAGTGACCGCGGACCTGGAGTGTCTTCCCGCTCCCGACCCGGATCGTCAGGTGCTCGCTGCGCCGGGGAGAGGTGGTGAAGAGGACCTGGATGATCTCGTACTCGGGCGGACCCAGAGGGCCGCGTATCGAAATCTCGTGCCGACCCGGACCGACGCTGTCGTAATGCACGTGCCCGTCCTTCGAGAAGGAGGCTCGGGGCAGCGGAAGGAGGCGCTCGGTGCTCTCCGCGTAGAAACCCGAGTAGTCCCCCCCCGGCCACCCGACGAGGGTCACGTCGAGGCTCTGCAGAGGGAAGAGTTCCACGTGCAGCGCCGGGGCGTCCTTCCGTACGGAGTCGCTGGCCCGCAAGACTTCGTTGGAAAACCCCTCCGCGTCGACCGCAAGGATGGACGTGCCGCGCTTGAGGCCGGGAATCGTGAACTCGCCCAGGTCGTTCGTGAAGACGGGCGTTCCCCACCAGCGTGGTCTCTTCGTGCGGCTCGTCGAGAGTTGGCGCACGCGAGCCCCGGGGATCGGTGTTCCATCGAGGCCGTTCACGACGACGCCCTTTCGCTCTGCGCCTTCCGCCAGGACCAAGTCCACCGTCGTGACCTCGCCGGGCCTGACGGTCACCGCGATGGGATCCCCGGGAGGGGAGAGCTCGGAGGACGCCAGCACCAGGACGGTGCCGGGGGAGACTCCCTGCAATTCGAAAGACCCGTCCGCACGGCCCCAGTAGTCCTGCTGTTCCTGAGTCGAGGCATTGTGCTCGGACATCGCGAGGACCGAGAACTCGTGGGCCGGTTCCCCGCGGAACGTGACGTGACCCCGCAGGGTTCCGGCGCGCTCGAGCTTCAGCTTCAGGAACATCTCATCGGGGGCATAGGAGACGTCCTGGTCCAGAAACGTGCGCGTCACATAGTCCGGCGCCTCGATGCGGACATCGACGTCCTGCGCGATATCCTGCGGAAAGGACCAGAGGTCGATGTAGCCATCCGGGCCGGCGCCTCGGCTGACGTGGTGTTCAACGCCTTCCTCCCACCAGGAGAGCGTGGCCTTCGAGCGGAGCAGGATCTCATCCTGCTCGTTCACCGCAGCGATCCAGAGAGAGCGGCCGCGGTCCGCCTTCAGGTCGAGGTGAACCATCTCTCCAGGTGACGGAGTCAGGAAGGACTCTCGAACGGGAACGATCGGGGAGCCTTCGAGGTGGACCCAGTACTGCGAGTCCGCCACGCGGGGGAGAAGGAGCGGTCCGAAGGATCCCTCCTCCACGTGACGAAGTACGGCGAGAGACCGTTCCATCGACCCGCGTAGCAGTGTGATGCGAAGACGGCGCTCACCCTCGTAGCCGAGGTCGGACCAATCGGGAAGTTCGATCGTTCCGGAGAGCTCGAAGCTATCGCGCAAGCGCAGAAGGACGTGTTCGCCCGGCTCGCCGCGCCATGGGAGGGAAACCTCGCCTGCCAGAGACGCGATGAACACCTGTTCCCCGTGGATCCTCGGAAAGCGCGCTTCCCCGAGCGCGTCCGTGAATCCACGGTCGTGGACGTATCGCCCCCAAGGGAATCGCGCGTTCTCCTCTGTCTCTTCGAGGCTCGCACCCCTGCCGACCGCGGAGGGAGCGAGGCCGTGCTGTTCCACCAGAGCTCCCTCGATGGGCTGCCCGTCGCTCCCCAGGACCGTCACCAGAACCGGCGGAGCGGGGGTGAGGCGGAGTCGGATGGTCGTCTCCGTTGGCACGGGATAGAAGTAGCTCTCCGTTGTGCGCGCAAAGCCGTCGGCCGTCGCTTCGAGGACGAAGCGGCCCTCCTCGCCGTCTCCGATCCACTCGTGGAAGGCGAATCGCCCCGCTGCGTCAGTCGTCGTGGTCCGGGTCGGGGAGTCGGTTGGCCCCCATTCACCATCCCGCCAGTGAGCTTCCCACTGTCGGTCGGATGCGCGGAGCGCGGTCAGCGTGATGCGAGCGCCTTCGACGGCCCCACCCCCTTGGTCCGAAACCCAGCCTTCGATGAGCGCATCCCGGATCGGGACGCGGCGCTCGGACCGAGAGGTCGGCGGGTCGCTCTCGTCCGACGTAGCCCGGTCAGGAGACGAGCTGCCGGCTGCCGAGACGGAAGGGGATGTGTCCAGTCGAACCGTCGGGCCCGGTGCGCTGCCTTCAGCCGGCCTTCGAAGGGGGCGACGGCTGGTCCAGAAAAGGATCCCGATCGCGAAGCACGTCAGAACGAGTGCACAGGCGGCGAGGCGAGAGCGGCGGGACACGCGCTGCTGTGGGGCGGGGGATGGGTCGAGGGGTCACAGCCCCATCGTGCGGTTTCCGTTGACCCCCTTGCCCGGGGCGAAACGGACGGGCGGACCGTGATTGGTCCCCTGTGCGTCGAGCGGGCTCATCGAGGAGCCCACCCAGAGGAAGGCCATCGCCGCAATCACCGAGGCGAAGACGAGACG
>DRLC01000348.1 GCA_011053145.1 Planctomycetota bacterium
CGGCTTCCCTTCGCTGTCCCCGGCGCGCTCGACAACCCAGTCCACGTACTCCTCGAACTCGAGGTCGCCCGCGACAGCTCGCTGCAACTTCTGGAAGGCAACGGCATCGGCCCACAGGACCTCGAGCGCTTCTCCCCCAGGCGCAGCAGTGCGCACGCGCCGGTATCTCCACTCCTCCTCCCATTCCGGGTGGGTGCGACGCGGGTTGTTCCACTCCATGACGACGGCCCTGTACCCGGCGTCCACGTAGGACGAGACGATGCCCTGGGACCATGCCATCTCGTTGACGAGGGCGACCGCGGGCTCGACACCGAGGATCTCTCGGTAGGTCTCGCGACCCAGCCGTTGGTTCCAATGGTTCACCGTCTCCGGCACGAGCGGACCGATCAGCTGTGAATCTCCCGAGCCGACGAACTCGACGCGCCCAGCGCGCACCGCGTCGCGCAGTCTCTCGACCCAGGCGGGGTCAAGCTCTGCGATGCGCTCCAGGGTGTGGCCGGAAGCTTCGATCGCTATCTTCGCATCCGGCACCGCGTCGAGCAGGTCGAGCAGGGGGTGATAGCAGCGGCGCACCACCTGCCCCCGATCGGCCACGGGAATGGCCGAGTAGCTCAGGTTCAGGTGGAAGAGCAGGACTCCTCGCAGGGGGATGGACTGTGCCACGCCGAGCTTTTCGTCCGAATCGCCCGAAGACTGGAATGAGGTCCTTCCCGCGCCACTCCACCGCCCGGCACCTCCAACCCCTCAAGCTCCCAGCGGATCCAGTCGATGCATCGGGGCCCATGGACCTCCCGACCCCTGCGATCCACCTCGTCGGGCCCGAACGCCTCGGGGCCCGCGTGCGGGCCTGGGCCCGGGAAGCGGGCGTCGACCTCTCCGATGGGAGTCCTCGCCGTCCCCCCTCGAGCCTCCCACGGTTCGTCTGGGCACAGGACCCGCGAAGCTCCGTGGAAGCAGCCCGCATCGCCCGCGAGTGGGGCGTCCCCGGGAACGATCCCGAAGCGGTCCGGTGCGCCCTCGACACGGCCGAGCGAGCCGAAGTGCTGCGGCAGAGTGGACTCCCGATCGTCGCCGCGGACGTGCGCGGCTCCCGCTTCGAACTCGACGCATTCTTTCGTCCGGACGGATCCTTCGTTCCATGCGGGGTGATGGCTCCGGCGGGGTCGAGAGAGGATTCGCTCGCCGATGGAGCCATGCCCTCCGGCCTGACGGCGGAGGACGAGCGCGCCCTCTTTTCGCTGATGGAAAGCGCCGCCCGGCGGCTCGGCCTCGAGCACGGGCCGCTCGGCGCGCACGCGGTCCTCGGCCCCGACGGCCCCGCCCTGATCGAACTCCTCCCCGCCTTCCGGGGCGAGCTCCAGACCTGCCGCATCACGCCGATCGTGCACGGGCGCAGTCCCGTTCAGGCATGGTTCGCATCCCTCGCCGAAGCGGGCGGGCCCTTCGACCTGCTCCCACCGGCCGGGGACGAGACGCTCGTCTTCCGCTCCCTCGGGGACGCGACACGCCCCAGCCCACCGGCCGGCGGCCTCCGTTCCATGACCCCCGGGCGCGGGATTCAGGTGATGGAACTCACCGGGACCGGAGAGCCGCGATGGGTCCTCACCACGTCCGGATGGGACCGCGCCGAAGCCCGCGAGAGACTTGCCCGAGCGCTGCGCCGCATCGACGCCGCCGGCCGCATCGTCGCCTGAAACTCGGTGGAGCCGGCTCAGTCCGGGGCGCTGACACGCACGGTCTCGCCGGCGCGTACCTCGACCGGAACACCGGGGCCCTGTTCGGCGGGAAAGTCCTGGATCGCCGCGATCTCCTCGAGCGTGAAGCGACGGATCCGGGCGGCGCCGACGGGAAGCGGGGAGAGGGTTGCACTCCGCTCTCCGGCTCTCCCCACGACCGGTGCGACGACCTCGAAATCCTCCGTCTTCATCAGGAGGAACAGCGTGGGAACGGGCCGGCCCTCGTTCGCGGAGAGGCCCTCCACGACCACACCCCCGGTGCGTACCGACGCACTCCACGTGTTCCTTCCCGGCCCCAGCTCGACCTCCCGACTCCAAAGGATCCCGCTCTCTGCGATTTCGAAGAGCAGCCTGTAGGGACCGGGTGCCGGCGCCGCGAGCTCGAACGTGCCATCGTCCGATACGCCCCCCGGATCCTGCCCCCTACCCTCCGCCATGCGCACCCCGTCCGGCCGGGTGAGGGCGACGCGGAAGTGCTGGGGTGCGGCACCGTCCACCTGAAGGGATCCGAGAAGGCGTACCGGCGCCGCATCCCCGGCGAGGTTCAGGTCGTGGTGGGTCACCTCGCCCTCTCGGACCTCGCAGTTGAAGTGTAGCGCGGACGGGTCGAATCCGCGTGGTGTTTCCTCGCTCGAAATGGCGTTGGGATCGATCGACTCGTCGCGCCGCACCACCAGCCAGGGCCCCGGTGTGAGGTGATCGAATCGATAGCGCCCATCGGCCCCAACCCGCTGCGTGCGTGCTCGGCCGTCCCCGCGCGAGACCGCCACGATCGTCCCCGCTGGGGACTGACCGGCTGGCGCGAGCACGATGCCTTCGATCGAGCCCCCCCGGCCGAGTGC
>DRLC01000349.1 GCA_011053145.1 Planctomycetota bacterium
ACGTCCCCAGCGCCCGCCACCGCTCGTCCAAAGAACGCGGGCTTCGTGGGGCCGATGGCGGTCCAGTCTGGCGTGGCTTGGGCGCGGGCGAGACTTCCGACAATCGCAATCGCGATCAGAGGGGCGATCGAGAGGGCTGAAACGGGGCGCATGAGAATCCTCCGCGAGGGCGAGCGGGTAGGCAAGGGGGCTGGATCCGCGATCGAGTCTAGCGTCGCGTGGACACTTCGTGGGGAACGGACTTGGAGCCGTCCGCCGCGTCTAGCCCACACCGCGGTTCCAACGCTCCGGGGAAACGGCGTTCCCGCGGGTTGGCTGCCGGAAAGCTGGTCAGCCGTCGCCGCCGATTTCCAGCGCCTGCTCGCCTCCACGGACCACGAGCGTCTGCCCTTCGCGACCCTCGCTCTGTATGCCGTACGTGCCAGGCGGCAGTCCCCAGATCTCAGCGGCGCCCCCTGCGTCGGTGCGCGTCTCGCCTGCGAACCCGACGAGGGCGTCGAGGAACTCGTCTCCGGTCTGACTCCAGAGCTGGAGGCTTGCCCCGGCCTCGCTGCCGCAGTGGAGGAGCAGGTGCGAGGTCGTGAGGTCGAAGGGGTCGAGCGTCAGCGCGTGGTCCGTGACCGTGATCGTGCGCCAGGAGAGCGCGAGGCGCGTGAGGTCCCCGCTCGAACCGGCGACCAGGAGGAGCCAAGTGCCCGGCGGCACGCCGTCGATCTCGAAGGAGCCGTCCGGCGCGCGTCGGGCCGAGGCGATCGGCTCGGGCAGGCCCTCTTCCTCCGGATCGAAGACCGCGATGCGCCAGCGCGTGAGTCCTTCCAGCGGCGTCGCTCGACCCGTGACGGACCAGCCGCCCAGCCCCGTCCCGTACTCGAGGTCGACGCGGACGATCCCGCTCGCGGGGACCTCGACCTCGCGCGTCAGCACGGGCAGCGGACCCGAGGAGTCCTCTTCGCCGAAGGGCTCGTCGTCCAGCAGGAGGAGCGTCCCCGCTCCCGCCGGGACGCCCTCGAGCGTGAAGTCGCCGTCCTCGCCCGGGGCAGTGCTGCGGACGACGCCCTCGGCGTTTCGGAACTGCACGTGGAAGGAAGCGAGCTCGTCTTCGCGCCCCGGCGCGAGGCCCACGTGTCCCTCGATGCGCGCGCCGCTCGCGATCGCCAGCGTCCCGAGGTTCGAGTGCATGCCCGGGTGGACCTCGAACGTCCCGCTCCAGGCGAGCGGTCGCTCCGGCACGAAGGCGACGAGCTCGACCTCCCCCTGGTTCCACGGGTCGGCGAGCGTGAGCTCCACGCGGCCCTCTGCGTCCGTTTCTCCGCGCGGCAGCTCGCCCCGCAGTTCCTCCTCCGAGACTTCTCCGGGGAGCGCCACGTCGAGCACGTCCCCGCGGACGGCGATGAGCTCGCGCGGCCAAGTGGGGCGAACGAGCGCCACCCGTGCGCCCGCGAGCCCCGCACCCGTGGCGGCGTCGACGACGTGCGCGGAGAGGACCGCGTTCGTGGCGCCCGCGGGGTCGAGGATCAGGACGAGACCGTCCACCTGCGCCGGTGCCTCGAACCACGCGCTCCGCGCCGTCGCGTACCCCGGCGCCTCCGCGACCAACCGCACGCGCAGTGTCTCCGTTCGGCCGTCCTGGGACGGTTCCGGTCCTCCGCCGAGTGCGAAGCCTCCGTCCCCGGCCCCTAAGCGAATCCAGCCCTCCTGCAGGAGTTGCGCCGAACCGTCGGCGAGCGTCCTCTCGCTCTCCACGGTCAGGCGGCAGTGCTCCATCGCCTTCCCCGTGCGGCCGTCCCTCACGAACCCGGTGAACCACGTGGTCGGGTGTACGTCGAGGTCCACGTCGAGTCGCCCTGGGGCGATCGCGGACAGGTCGAGCCGCTTCGCCTCCGACGTCCAGCCGCTCCCGAACGCGGAGAGCTCGTAGGCGCGGGGCGCGACGCCGAGGAACCGCGCGCTGTCGCGTGTGGAGACGGACTTCGGTGCTGCCTCTTCGGGACCAGCCATTTCCGGCGCGTTCCCTGCCCGGCGCAGATGCACGACGAGCGGCTCGATGGGCGTGTAGCGGGTGTTCAGCCGCGCGACGACGTCGAAGCGGCCCTCCACGCTGCGGCGCTCGCTCGCCGCATGCGGCGAGCGGTCTCCCTCCGGAGCAAGGGGCGCTGAGAAGGGCGCAGCCGGCGTGGTCCGCGCCGCTTCCTCATCGGCAGCCCGTGCGGGCGTCCTTCCCCGCGGATCTCGCGCCGCCGCGAGGCCGGAGCGCGTGCCACGCGCTCCGCCGAGTGCGAACCAGGCCCCGCTCGCCGCGAGCAAGACGACGAGTACCAAGAGGAGCGCGCGAGCGCTCCCTCCCTCCTTTCCTTCTCTCATGTTGTCACCTCCCACCCGGGGAGATCTTAATCCAGCAGACCCGTCCACGGCGGACGGGGAGCGCCAAGGCCCCGGGCGAAGACGCCCGAGACCCCGGCTCCCTTCCTCAAACCTCGCAGGTCGTCGTCGTTTCCCTCGACTCGGTGCGGACGAGCTCGCAATTCCACCCCCAGAAACCCGGGGTGCAGTTGAAGATGTAGCGGAACGACAGGCACTTCCCCGTCGCCACCGTCTTCGAGACGCACGTGCTCGAGGACTGGCCGGTGGAGACCGTGTAGCTGCCCCCGCCGACGCCCACCGTGACCTCCTCGGTGTGGCAGATCTGGATCGAGGCGTCACCCCCCGTGCAGTTGCAGGTGGGGACCGTGTCGACGACGACGGTCCGGCCGTACAGGTGCGGGACCGAGGAGCTCGGTCCAGATCCAGCTCCAGCGGGCTGGTTGGGCTGGCTCTTGGCCGAGGCGAGTTGCGGCACCGCGAACAGCGTCGTCACCGTGAGCGGAAGGATCAGTCGGATGTTTCTCATAGGGGCACCTCCAGTGCCAGGGTTTCCGGAGAGGACGCCTCCGCGGGCGTCTACCCGAGAGCCCGCGGAAGGGGAGGAGCGGTAACGGACGCGTGCTGGTTTCAGGGCGCGGCGTCCCGATCGCGTTCGCTCCCAGCAGGCTCCCGATTCGACAGGCCCCCCTTCCCGGGTGAGGGGGCAGCCCGGGGGAAAACCGATCCCGGCTCTCCGGAGTCCGGTGTGCGTGGATTCCCAATGACTGGATGCACACCGGTCCGGGCGCGGGGATGTGCGTCGCACCGGTTCGGAAAGGCGCGCCTTCTCGCCGAGGCTCCGGACACCCTCCGGATCGCGCATCGGATGAAGGTGCGGGAGCTGATCCGACTGCTCGAGCGGTGCGGATGGCGAAAGGTGCGTCAGCGCGGGAGCCACCGCCAGTTCATGCATCCCTTCCGCAAGGGCACCGTCACCGTTTCTGGTACGATGAACGACGACGTTCCGCGTGGGACCCTGCGGAGTGTTTGGAAGCAGGCGGGTCTCGATCGAGGTCGTGATGAAGTACTTGGTCATTCTCGAACACGGGGAGTCCACCTGGGGCGCCCACGTCCCCGACCTTCCCGGCTGCATCGCCGCGGCCAAGACGCGCGAGCAAGTGCTGGAGCGGATTCGCGAGGCGATCGGGATGCACATCGACTCCCTTCGCGCCTCCGGGGAAGAGGTCCCCCCGCCGACCTCGGAAGGCGAGACCGTCGAAGTCTCCGCCGCCTGAGCACACGGCTGGATCCGCCAGCCTTCCCCTCGCCCCCCGCGAGCTCGTCCCGGACTCACGCGGACGAAGCCATCCTCCCTAGGATTCCCATACCTGGGAGCACGCCGAACGGAGTTCCTTCCCACCGCGCAGGCCCCTTGACAGATTCTCGCCTTCTCCCTAGCGTCCAGTCCGGTCGCGAAACCCCTACAGAAGGAGGCCCCTGATTCCCCGGAGCTCGGACGCACTTCCCGGCGATTCTTCTCGGCGGCGCCCCGCCCAGTCCACGGGCGGTGCGGACGGCCGCGCGGCGGATTGCGTTTAAGATTGCCAGGGGAGAGGGTTTGCTGACAGATACGAACGCAGGCTTGCGGGGCATGATGGGCGAACGAAAGAAGGGTCTAGGCCCGTTGCGAGAAGAGGTGGAACATGCGCTCTGTTGAACACTCGCCGGTGTTCGGGGCCCGGAGGTCGGTCCGAGTGCTCCTGGTCATCGCGATCCTCACGGTGGGTGGGGGAGCGCTGGCTCAGGTGATCGGTCCTCCACATGCACACGTGCCCGGCCCGCAGGACAACCCCAACACTGCCCCTGATGCTCTTGCAAGGTGAATCGGTGGGGGACAGCGGACTGAATGGTGGTCGTCCCAGAGTGCTGCAGTCCTTGCTTGGGTTCTCCGATGAGTTCGCGCGTCTCTTGGCTGACGGGGGCGCTGCGCGAGGCGTCAAGGTCTGTGGATTCGTCGAGCGGTTCATTGCTTGGAGCAAACAAGGCATGAAGAAGAGATCCCTGTCCGTGCGGGCCGCCCTGGTCTCGGCTGCCCTGCTGGTAGTGATGGCCACTTCCTGGATTCCGAAAGCAAGCGCCCAGGGGGTTGGTACTCCGCCTTACTCCGCATTGGGCCCGCCGGCCCACCCACTGCCGAAGGTGGCCGCATCCCGTTCTCTGCGTTGAAGCCTTTCCGGCGGGACCCTGCGTGCAGCTCTCCGGTCCCAGCGCGTGATCCAATGATTCGGACGCGGATGTGTCGCGGGTGCAGAGCCTCGCGCAATTGCCTCTCCGGTTTGGGTCAGTGCTGATTCGGTAGGGGGCCCCTCTTGCAGCGAAAGATCCTTGGAGCCGTCGTAGGCGCGATCGGCCTGGCGATGGTGGCGCTGTTTCTCCTGTCGCGGGAGCGCCGGGTGCAGGACATGGCTTCGGTGCCGGCAGCCCAAAGTCAGGGGGAAGCGGTCCCGGGAGCGGGGGTGCAGGGGGTGGGAGAGCCGGGTGCTGCGTCGCCGCTGGCGAAGACGGGAGCGAGCTCGAGCGGGGCGCGGGTCGCCCAGACGGGACCGGTGGTGTTCGGCCGCGTTCAGGAAGCCTCTGGGAAGGGCATCGCGGATGCACACGTGCGGCTCCTGGCGTTGACGACCCGGGACCAGGAATGGGAGCCGGCGTGGCGACTCGGGGAGTGGGGGAGGCTCGATATGCCTTCCGCCGAAGCTCGGACCGGTGGGCAGGGGGATTTCCACTTCGACAGCTGGATCGGGGAGGGCGAGGGCGGTCCCTTCGTGCTGGTGGCCGAGGCCCCGGGCTACACGGCGAACGTCGTCGCGGGGACCTGTCCCGTCGCGGCGGGCGAGCCGATCGTGATCGAACTCGCGCCGAGCCCTCCGGTGGAGGTCCAGGTGGTGGATGCGAGCGGGGCTCCGGTCGCCGGGGCTCGCGTGCTGCAGTTCGGCACGGCCGGCTCCGGGGGGCGCTGGCGCGGGGCGGAGCAGGACCTGTTCGCCCTCGCGCGCTATGCGAGTGCCACGGTGACCGCGGACGAGGCGGGCGTGGCGAGGTTCTCGCCGCTTGCGGGCGAACAGGTCATCGTGGCCGAGTTCGAGGAGGCGCGATCGCTCCCGTGGATGGGCCACCCGGCCGGACGGATCACGCTGCGGCTCTTGCCCGGCTTCGAGCTGAGCGGAGCGATCACGCTGCCCGACTGGAGTGCCCTCAACTATGAGGGCGAGCGAAGGCTGCGGGTGACCCTCGATGAAGGAGGGCTCGAGCGCAACCTCGTGGTGCTCCGGCGCGTCGAGGCCGGGGAGTACGGGCCGCTCGTGCTTCCGGCCGTGGAGGGCGCGACGTACCGGGTCCACCTCGAGGGCTCGCCGATCATCCCGGTCCGGGAGCGGTTTCGCTGTCCTGGCCCGGATGCCCACGTGCGGGTGGACCTGGAGGCCGAGCTGGGCAGAAACGTCTGGGTCGCCGCCTATGACGTGGACGACAGTCACCCGCTGACGGAGAGCGAGGCCACGCTGCGCTGGGAGAAGGATGGGAAGCGCAACCACGTCACGCGCCGGTCCCAACCGGATGGCTTCATCAACCTGTGGTCGATTCCGGACGTGCCCTTCTCCGTCGTGGCGAGCGCCCCGGGATATGTGACCGAGGAGTTTCCCCAGCAGAGCTTTCCCGAGCAGGACGGCTACGTCGCGGTCTTCCTCTCGAAGGCGGGCCGGATCCACGGGACGTGCCTGCGTGCCGGAGAGCCGGTCTCGGACTTCACTGTCCTGGCGGCGAGTGCGGGCGGGAGGATGTGGTCCAAGAAGCAGTTCGTCGGTCGGGCGGACGGGAGTTTCGAGTTCGACGACGTGCCCCTCGGTACGGTGCGATTGTCCGCCTTCGCCGCCGACACCCCGCCATCGGATACGGTGGCGGTCGAAGTCCAACCGGGCGAGGGAGCGGAGATCCAACTCGAGCTCACTCCGGGCTGGCCGCGTCCCGGCGTGGTGGTGGACGCCGATTCGGGCGAGCCCGTGGCCGGGGCGACGCTCCTACGAAGGATCTCCAGGAGCGGGAACGTCACCGCGACGTGGGGGGAACCCATCGTGAGCGACGCCTCCGGGGAGTTCACCCTTCCTCTGCTCGGAAAGGGATCGAACACCATCGAGGTGCTCGCGCCCGGCTATGCGAAGTTCGTCGCGTATGTCGACGGGGGTCCCGACCAGGTGGACACCCCTCTGCGAATCGAGATCCAGCGACCGGTGCCGCTCGTGGTGCAGCTCACGGGGCTCGCACCCGGCAGCTACGGCGGCTTCACCGCGAGCTCGCAGGACACGACCGACCCGCTCCCGCTGCGCCCCTTCTCCCCGGATGGTCGAGTCGAGTACGAGGCTGCTCGACCCGGTACCCACTCCATCCGCATCGACGGACGGGATGCGCTGGGCGTGGGCGTCGTCTGGGACGTGGAGGTCGTCCTGTTCCCGCGCTCCAACCGGGTCGTCGAGGTCCCAGTGGCCGGGGCCAATCGCCTAGAGGTGGAGGTTCCGCAAGACCTCCTGGAGCAGTACGACGGGAGTCTCTGGTCCTGGTCGCGTTACCCCCTTGCCTCCGGCACAAACGTCGATCTGTACCTCAAGGTGCTCGCCGACGGTGTCGCTCAGACCGACTCCGTCCCCGCCTCACGGATCTGGACCGCCCTCCAGAACCCAGCCGGAGGAATCCTGGACGCCCGCTCCGCGACGGCCGAGGACGGCGTCCTCCACGTTCGGTTCGAGGACTCCAAGAAGGTCCTCCAGCTCTACGTCGTCGATCCCGACGGCCATCCGATCCCGGGCGTCTTCGTGCTCGCGTTCGCCAGCCGGGAAGGGGGCCGTGGGGCGGAGGGAACCACCGATCAGGAGGGCCGGGTCGCTCTGCGTGGACTCCCCGACGGCAAGGTCGCCCTCGCCTTGACGTCGAAGACGCTCGGACTGCTGAGCGATGTCACGGTCGACGGCTCCAAGAGCGAAGCCACGGTCGTCTTCCAGGCGGACCGCAAACTGCAGCTCCAGTTCGTCCACGAGGGCCGTCCCGTCCCCGGCGTCCAGGTCGACTTGATGGTCGCGGGCCGACCGTTCGGTTGGGTCACCCGCGATTCCGACAACGACGGACGCGTCTCCTGGTCGCACATCGATGCGGCCCAGCAGGCCTTCCGCGCCACCCATGCCGGCTACTGGACCGAGCAGCTCACCGTTTCCACGAGCGAGACGGAAGACCACTGGCACACGATCCCCCTCCGCCGCCTCGGCACCCTCACGGTCCGCCTCCTCACCGCCGACGGTGCTCCCGCTCCAGGCCTCCCCTTGTCCCTCGTCGATCGCGCCACCGGGGAGGACGTCTGGAGCTGGGTCGATCAGAAGCGCGTCCGCGCGAGCGCCCGCGGCACCGATGAACAGGGCCGGCTCACCTGGCACGACCTTCCCGACGGCCCCTACACCCTCTCGCTCCCAGATGGCACAAATCTCGGTGACCTGACCGTCCACGGTGGAGTCGAACAGACCGTGGACTTCCGCCTGGCGCCCTGAGACTCGGGTGCAGCGGGATAGGGCCTGTCGTCCGCATTCGATCGCTCCCGGCTCGGGTTTCTTTGCCTCCGCGCCCTGTACGCGTTCGCCCGCGGCTCTTACCCTCGGCGTGCCCGCCGTCCGTGCGCTCCGTCCACGGGCGGGATCGTTTCGCTTGCCCGAAACCCAGAGACATCCCCTGGAGGCTTTCCTTGCGCTTCCCGCTCGCTCTTCTCGCACTCCTTGCCGTCTCCGCGTGCAGTGGCCCATCCCGAGGTCGACCCAGTGACATCGCGGCGTTCTGGAAGGAAGGGGCCATCCTCCCCGCTCCGGCGGCGTCCGTTCCGACCGGGCTCGGCTGGTGCAGGACGTCCAAGGCCCGTCTCGCGCCGGGCGATCGGCTGACCTTCGAGCTCGAGATCGATCGTTTCGGCGAAACGTCGATCCACTACCTCGAGTTCGAGGTGCTGGGGCCCTACACCGGTGAGGACATGGAGCCTCTCCCGGTGCCTCTGGAAGGGGACGACCACCACTGGTCGGGCATGGTGGCCTGGCCCTTCCGCGTCGCCTTGCGTCTCCTGGACGAGACAGGGGCCGAGTCCGGCACGACGGAACTGCGCATCTACGACAGCGTGGTGCAGTCCCAGTCGGCAGCCTGTGCCGCTCTACGCGAGCTGGAGGCACGGGACGCGGCGGGAGCCGGAGACGCCGAGCTCGCCGAGCTGGGCGGCGCACACCAACGGGATTTCAACGGGGCCGAGGCCGCGCTCTCGGCCATGCTCGATCTCTCCCAGGAGGACGACCTGCTCGCCTCCCTCCTGTGGGACGTGGTCGAGAAGCCCTCGCTCGTTTCGTTCGTGACCCATGGCGGGCTCGTCCTTCTGCTCACGGCGGACTATTCCGGCTCCTCTCCGGTCTCCCCACCCGTCCCGGGCGCCCTCGTCCCCGGCCCCTACGACGACCTTCCCGTGACGATCTCCTTCAACGGCACTCCCGCGCTCTACCTCGACCTCCTCGTCACCACCCCCTCGCCGCCCCTCGGCCTTTCCAGCGGCATCATCGCCTTCCACGGCCAGCACCCGAGCCGCGACATCCAGGTCCGGGGGCGCCTGATCGAAGCGAGCTGCCGGCGCTGAGCCCGGCTGCGCGGGTGGGCCCGGTGAGGTCCCGTTGGAGCGAGGACGCGTCAAGGGGAGCCGTGCAGCTCCCCGCCTAGCCACCGCATCTCTGGCCCTGCCGCGCCCCGGGCTCCCCATCCGAGCGGAACGCTCCTCGGAGAGGCGTTCCGGGCTCCAGGGAAAGGATCCTTGCAGGACCGAACGTTGCGAATCGGGAGTCGTGGTATCGATTTGCGACGCCATGGACGCCCGTGCGTCAGGCGGAGTCGCTCCTCGGGTCCTCATCCACGGCCACCGGTCGTACCTCCTCAGACAGTCCCATCCTCGGTGACCGGCCCGGCCACCGAGGCGGAGTCGAACAGACCCTGGGTTTCCGCCTGGCGCCTTGGGCCGCGTGACACGTTCCCGCCACCGGCATCCAGGGGCTCCTGGAGGCTGTCAATCTGGCGCCACATGTATGGAAAAGTCACAGATCTATGCATGTTCTGGCTGACATGCAAAGCACGCGACGGGGTCCCGGAGCCCCAGAGCAGCGCGATGCGTCGGCGGGACTTCCCTCG
>DRLC01000350.1 GCA_011053145.1 Planctomycetota bacterium
CGCCCGGCTCGAGCCGATCGCGGGGGCCGCGTCCGCACTCCCTTTCTTCTCCGGCGGTTTCCTCGGCGCTCTGGCCTACGAGCTCGGTCCGCCCGAGGAGGAACTCGACCTCCCCGCGGATCCCCTCGCCCTCGCCCGGGTCGTGGGCGGGCTCTACACCGACTTCCTCCTGCGCGACCACATCGCCGGGGAGACCTGGCTCTGCCTCGGGGAGGATCCCGGGGACGGTCGAGCGCCGGTCGCCGAACGCCGCGATGCGATCCTGTCGGCGCTCTCGGAAGAGCATGCGCCCGCCGCGACACCCGATCCGACGCGGGGCTCCCTGGACCGTCGGGTTTCGCCGGAGGAGCACCGTGCCCGGATCGAGCGGGTGCGCGAGGAGATCGCGCGCGGGGAGATCTACCAGGCGAATCTCACGTACCGCTCGTCCGCGGTCGTGCGCGCCGACGCGGTCGAGCTCTACCGGCGTCTGCGGGCGGCGCATCCCGGGCCCTATGCGGGTTACCTCGACGCGGGGGAGTTTCAGATCCTCTCCGGGTCGCCGGAGCTGTTGCTCGAATTCGAACCCGCGACCCCGGAGCGGCCGGCCCGTGGGAAGACACGGCCGATCAAGGGGACCGCGCCCCGGGCCGCGGAGCCGCGGCGCGACGCCGCCCTCGCGGCCGAGCTCCTCGCGAGCGAGAAGGATCGCGCCGAGCTCGCGATGATCGTCGACCTCGAACGCAACGACCTCGGACGCCGCGCGCTTCCGGGGGCGGTGCGCGCGGAACTTCCCTTTCGGCTCGAGAGCTTCGCCACCGTCCATCACCTGATGAGCGACGTCGAGGCCGACATCGATCCGCGCTATGACGGGCTCGATGTCCTCGCGGCGCTCTTTCCCGGCGGCTCGGTCACCGGTGCCCCGAAGCTGCGCGCGATGGAGGTGATCGCGGAGCTGGAGCGTGAGGGGCGTGGCTTCTTCTACGGTTCGATGCTCGCGGTGGACACCCTCGGACGCGTGCACGCGAACCTCCTGATCCGGACCCTGGTGCGCATCGGGCGTGCGGAGGCCGCGTCGGCCGACGTGCATTTTCGCGTGGGCGGCGGGATCACCCACGCGTCGGTCGCGGCCGAGGAGGAGCGCGAGGCGGGCTGGAAGGGCGAAGCGCTGGCGCGACTCCTCGGAGGGGAGGCGCTCACCGCGCCGGAGGCGACGCGATGAGGAAACTCGGAGTCTTCGAGAGCATGCGCGTCGTGGACGGCCGGGTCTGGTTCCTCCACCGGCACCTCGGACGGTTCGCGCGCGGCGCCGAGGCGGTCGAACTGGAAGGGTTCGAGCCGGGACCGGTGGAGGGGGCCATCGGCTCGCTCCTCGCCCGGGTCGACCTCCCATCGTGCGCCTGCCTGCGGCTCGAGGGCACGGGGCTCCCCGTGACGACCCTCCGGTGGGACGTGCGCGAGATCGCCGTGCGGTCCGCTCCGCTCGATCTCTTCGTTTCCAGCCACCGCGTCGAACCCGATCCCTGGCGCGCGCACAAGACGACCGCGCGGGAGCTGATGGACGCGGCGCGGGACGAGGCTCGCGCGGCGGGGTTCGACGAGGGGCTGCTCGTGCGCCCCGACGGTCGGCTCGTCGAGGGGGCGATCACGAACGTGTTCGTCGTGCGGGACGGCGAGATCGTGACCCCGAGCCTCGGGCAGGGATGCCTCTCGGGGATCGTGCGCGAGGTTCTGCTCGAGGCCGACCGCCGGGGTGGGCCCCGGGTCGTGGAGGGCGAGCCCACCCTCTCGGACCTCGAACGCGCCGACGAGGTGATCCTCACGAATGCGCTGCGGGGTGTGCTCGGGGTGCCGCGCCTCGGCGGCGCGGGGCTCGAGCGTTCCCTTCCCGGGGACGGGGGCGAGTTTGCGCAGCGGCTTCGGGCCCACTGGGTGGAGCGGGGCGAGGCGGAGGCGGTCGCACCCGCTGGCCCCGGCCCTGGCGGTTCGGCGATACTGGGTGCACCGGGACAAGACCGGGCCGGCGGGGAAGATCCGCCCCGGCCCTGACGTCCCGCGCCCCATGGTCCCCCCGATCTTCCCCTCCGCCCCCCGCGCTTCGGCGCTGCACGTCCGTGGCCGGCTCGCCATCCCCCCGTGGCTCCTCGCTTCTCTTGCAATCCTGACGAGCTTCACCCTCGCGCGGCTCTACATCCGCGCCGCGCCGCACCCCGCGGCTGCCCGCCGGACGACCGTGGACAGGGGCCCTGAGGCCGAGGCGCCGTCGTACGCGGGGTGGCGTGGGGAAGCCGAATTCCGGAATGGGTTGCGTCTCCACGCGGCGCTCGTCCCCTTTGCCCCGATCGCGGCGGAGGGGGACCTGCGCTCCAGGGACCTCGGGACGCGCCTGGGGCTCGGACCCGGTTCCCTCTTTCGGGTCGTCCTCTGGACGGAGGGCGATGGGGATGGGGAGCCGGCGGCGGGCCTCCCCGCCCTCGCGCGGGCGGGGTGTTCGGTCGGTACGGACGCGGGGGTGCTCCTGCGCCCGGTCCGCGAGCTCCTCCCGGACTCCGATGCCGGCCCCCTGGCTCGCCTCCTCGCCGAGCCCGGCGATGCGGAGGCTGGCCTGGTGACGGACCCCTGGCAGGTCGCCCTCTGGGGTTCGCTCCCGCGATCCGCTCCCTCGGTCCTGACCCTCGGCTCCGGGGAGGAGGCCGTCCGAGTCCCGCTCGAGGGGGAGCGGATTCCGTTCGATGCCCTGCCGCGTTCGTTCCGCGTGCGTCGCGGCTCCGAGTCGCCTTCGACCGGTCGTGTCGCCGAACTCGAGGCGCGGGTCGCCGAACTCGAAGCCAAGCTGCGCGAGGAGCGGCTCCGTCACCTCGCGTTCGTCGAGGGTGTCGCGCGGTTGAACTCGATCGCGCCCGAACCGAAGGAAGAGCCGACCGAGCAGGAGGCGGACGAGGAGGAGTCCGCCCCGGTCGACCCGCGCGTCGAGGAGATCGCCGCCGCGCTGCGCGCTCTCCTTCGGGTGACCGGTCACCGATCCCTGGATCTCCTGAACGTAGGAGACCTCCACGAGGGCTGGATCGGGCCGGTGCTCTTTCGAATCCTCGACGACCGAGGAGTCCTCGTGGGAACCCTCGCCGCGGAGCGCCTGCGGATGGAGGCGAGCCGGGCGGCGCGAACCCTCTCGATCGTGCTGGAGGACGGTTTCGAGGGGCGCGGGGGGGAGCGCACCCCGTTCGCCGGAATCGAGGGTGGTGTGCGTCGGATCACGATGGACATCGACCCCGACGACTTCGTCGCGCGGGTGCCCGAGCTGTTTTCTCCGGAGGACGTGGATCCGATCGAGGACGACGGGGTCTGGAACCTCCCCGAGCTACGCCGCACGCTGAACCGGCTGCTGCTCGCCGATGCGCGCGCGGGTTGGTATCGCATCCACTCCTTCGCGGGCGTGCTCGGCAGCGAAATCGTCTCGGTCCACCTCGAACAGTACGACGCGTCGGGCCACATGCAGCGGCGTCTCTTCGCGGATCGCATGCGGATCGAGACCAAGCGCGACGAGGTCGTGCTGGTGCTCGATGGGGGTGGGACGATCCGGGGAGCCGAGCGAACGCCGTTCCGCGACGGTCGCTTCGTGATCCATCTGGTCGGCGCGGATCCGGCCGCATGGCGCCGCGAGGAGTTGCCGCTCGACGACCGGGTCGGATCGCTCCAGCAACCCGGCGCCCAGCGTTGACCCGGCAGGGCGGTTCGGGGGATAACGGGCCGATGGCGAGGCGGCGCAAGAAGGAGACGGACGTGTTTCCGGGTCTTTTCGACGCGGGGTCGGCGAAGAGCCCGGAGCCCGCGCGACCGAAGGCTGCGCGTCCGGTCGAGCCCGCGCCGCCCGGACCCACCCGAGCGCCGGCCGCGCGCCCCTTCACCGTCGGCGAACTCACGGCGCACATCCGCGCGCGGCTCGAGGAGACCGGCCAGGTCTCCGTCGAAGGCGAGATCTCCGGGTGCCGTCGCCACAGCAGCGGGCACGTCTACTTCGACCTCAAGGACAGCGGCGCCCGTCTCTCGTGCGTCGTCTGGCGCAGTCGTGCCGCCCGGGCCTTTGCGGCCGAGCCCGAGGAGGGGATGCAGGTCATCGCGACCGGTCGCCTCGACGTCTATGCGCCGCGCGGCTCCTACAGCCTCGTGGTCGATCGCGTGGAACCCGTGGGGATCGGCGCGCGGCTCGCCGAGCTCGAGGCGCTCAAGCGGGAGCTCGAGGCCCTTGGGTGGTTCGAGCGCCGCAGGCCACTCCCGGCGCTCCCGCGCGTCGTGGGGGTCGTGACGAGTCGCGACGGCGCGGCCCTGCGGGACTTCCTGCGCACGCGCTCGCTCCGCTTTCCGGGGTATCCCGTCCGGCTCGCCCACGCGGCGGTCCAGGGGCCCGGTTCCGCGCTGGAGATCGCCGATGCCCTGCGGCGCCTCGATGCCACCGGCGTCGATGTGATCGTGGTCTGCCGTGGGGGCGGGAGCCTCGAGGACCTGTGGGCATTCAACGAACGAGCGGTCGCGGACGCGATCCACGCCGCGAGCGTCCCGGTCGTGACGGGCGTCGGGCACGAGACCGACACGACCCTCGCCGACCTCGTCGCCGACCATCGCGCCCACACGCCGACCGACGCCGCGCAGGCGGTGCTGCCCGATCGCGCGGCGCTCGTCGCCGAGCTCGAGCGGATCACGGCCCACCTGGGCCAGGGGTTCGAGCGCGCCTTCGCGCGGCGCGCGGAACGACTCGCCGCGCTCGCGCGCCGGAGCGTCCTGCGCCGCCCCGCACGGCTCCTCGAGGAGCGCACACGCGTGCTCGCCGACCGGCGTGCCCGCATGACGGGATCCCTCGGCGCCGCGCTCTCGGCGCGCGGCGCGCGCCTCGCCGAACTCGAACGACGCCTCGCGCGCCAGTCCCCCCGCCAGCGCCTGGAGCGCTGGTCGAGCTCCCTCGTCGAGCTCACGCACCGCCTGTCGCGCGCGGCGGAACGCGCGCTCGACGCCTCCGCGCAGCGCTTCGCCCTCCTCGGTGGACGGCTCGAGGGCCTTTCACCCCTCGCGGTGCTCGCCCGCGGCTATTCGGTCACGACTCCGGTCGGCGAGGTGGAGCCGCTGCGCGATGCGAGCGCCGTGTCGGTCGGCGATGTCCTCGAGACGCGGCTCGCGAAGGGATTCCTGCGAACGCGCGTCGAGGAGGTCCGCTCCGGAGACGGGGATGGCGCGGAGGAGCACGCGTGAGGGGCGCGGCCGAGGAGGACGCGCCCCGCCTCTCCCCGCCGACCCTCGTCGTGCACCGCTCCTCGCCCGAAGTGGCCGAGGAGTTCGCCGCGCGGCTGCGCGAGGAAGGGATCGCCGCGGAAGCCCTCGACCGGCCCGGGCTCCTGGTGCTGCTCGCGACCTTCGGGAGTTACCGGGTGCGCATCGGCGTGCCGCCGGAACAGGAAGAGGAGGCCCGCGCCGCGATGGCTGCGTGGGACCGCGAAGCGGCGCCGCGGATGGAAGAGCTCGCCTCCGGGCTGCGCAGGCAGGTGAAGCTCGCAGCGATTCCCTTCGTCCTCGTGGCCCTCGCCGGGGTGCTCCTCACGGACGGCTGGGACTTCGTGCCCTGGCTCGCGTGCGCGGCGCCCGCGGCTGCACTCATCACCTTCCTCGCCCTCGCGCTCGTCGAGCGCGGGCGCAACTCCTGACGGCCAGGGCGCTCAGCCGACCTCCCCGATCTCGGCCAGGGCCGCCTCGATCTCGGCGGGCTCGAGGTCCCGTGAATTGGCGCGCACCTGTTCGGCGAAACCCTCCGCCTCGGTCGCGCAGTCCTCCGCGAGGAGTTCGGCGGCGACGCAGCCGGGGTGGACGTTGATCGGGGCGGAGCGGATCTGCTGGCCGAACTGCACCTCGCGCAGAAGCGCGACCCGGAAGGAGCCCTTCGCCATCGGTTCGCCGCAGTGCTTGCACTTCGCGCGTCCCGTCGGCGCGCGTTCGACCCACGGCGCCTGCTTGCGGTTCTTCTTCGCCTCTTCCGCTTTCTCGCGCAGGGCCCGCAGCTCTTCGATCGGCGGCAGCTCGAGTTCGTCCTCGAAACAGTGCTGGGCGTAGGCCGCCTCGACGTCGTCGGCTCGGCGCTTCGCGGCGCAGGTCAGGTGGTGCCAGAGGTAACCGGTGCCGTAGGGTCCCTCGAGCAGCACGCCGAGGCGGAGCTTGTCCTTGTCGATCTTGCGACGACAGGTCCGGCAGCGCGAGCGCGAGGAACGCGCCTTTTCGATCCGGTAGGGGGGGAGTTCTTCCTCGGCGGCGGCGTCGGAACTCTGGGGGGCCTGTTCAGGGGAATCCATGGCTCAATCTCGTTCTTCGGTGCTGTCCTCGGCGATCGGAAGTGGGGCCAAGGGGTAGTCGGTTTCCATCTCGAGGGCGTCGGCGCGGAGTTCGGCGAGGAGTCGTTCCATGAGTTCGTCGAGGCGATCGAGCATGCGGTAGCCCGCGGGGTCGCGCAGGTACCCGCGCGCCTCGGGGTGCTTCGCGAACAGGGCCTCGCGTCCCATCCGCTCGGCCCACCGTTCGAAGCGAGCGCGCTTCTCGAGGAGCGCTCGCGCGACGAACGGCATCACGGTCGTGTAGTCCGCCTGCAGGCTCACACAGGTCGAGCGATAGCTCTCCTTGTCCACCTTCCCCCAGGTCACCGCTTCCGCGGGCGGGCAGGAGGAGAGCGACCCGTCGGAGACCGGGGCCGTCGTGATCTGGACGTCGAAGAGGTAGCCCGGAACGTCGATCCCGAGGATCTGGCTCAGGGCGGGCTCGGGTTGGAGGTTGAAGTTCTTCGGGACGCCGCCGCCGAGGATGAGCGTTCCGAGCGCGCCTGTCTCGGATTCGCGCACCCCCCACAGGTGGATCGCGCAGCTCTCGAGCACCTCGCGGTGGAGGTCGAGGTCGAACCGGTGGGCCGGACCTCCCACGAGTTCGCGCGCGGCGAGGGCGACCGAGTTCAGGAAGACCGAACCGTCCGATGGAGCGCCGACGAAGATCGGGATCGCCTTTCGGTGGCAGAGGGCGAGCAGGCCCTCGCGCGCGCCGTTCTTGCGTTCCTGCGCCGCGAAGCGGCGGCCGAGCAGCGAGCGGAAGCGCGTTCCGCTCATGCGCTCTTGGAACTCGGGCTCGGCGAGGACCGCGCGCAGGAAGCGGTCCTGTTCGAGGAGCGTCGTCTCGGGGAAGCCGACATCGGTGACGCGGATCGTGCCCTCGTCCCTGAGCTCGGCATCGTCTCCGTCGCGGGCGACGCGGAAGAACGGGCGCTCGTCCGCGGCGTCGAGGGCGCGATGCCCGTCGTGGTAGCAGACGGCGTCGGTCGTCGAGACGAGCAGGAACCAGCCGGTGTCGAGCAGCGGGCCGAGCCAGGTCTCGTGCTGCCCCGAGAGCGTGACCGGACCCGAGACCGCGAGCGCCATCGGAACGCCGCTCCCGATCGCTTGGTCGAGGATCTGCCAGAGGCGGCGCAGATCCGAGCCTCCGAAAGCGGGCAGGCTCTTCTCGAAGACCTCGTCGAGGCCCTCCGCTTCGGTCACCGGCCGGGAGACGAGTTCCTCGCGTGCTCCGGGAGGAGCCGCCCCGGGGCAGCCCCGGGCCTCGTTTCGGGTGGGGGACATGGCGCGGATCGTACCCGTGGCGCGGCGGGGGCGCGCACGCATTTTCCGCGATGGCGTGGGGGCGCGGCGGGGGTCGGGGTGGCCGGAGCATCCGAGAAGCCCGAATGCATCCGCGCGCGCCCGTTCCCCTCCGGGTACGATCCCGCCACCATGAGCCAGAGCAACTTCAACGAAGCCGCCCGGGCCGCCTACGGGGTCCAGGACTACTCTCCCAAGACACGGATCGAGGGCGTCGAGATCCACGAGCTGCGCCGCTTCAACGACGACGGCGGTTCGATGACCGAACTCGGGCGCCTCGACGACGGATCGCTCCAGGCCCTCGAGGGGTTCGACGTCCGTCAGATCAACTACAGCGTGATGGACCCGCTCGCGATCAAGGCGTTTCACCTGCACCGCCGCCAGACCGACGTGTGGTTCGTCCCGCCCTCGGACAAGATCCTCCTGTGCCTCGGAGACGTGCGGGCGGGATCGGCGACGGAAGGCCAGGTGGATCGGCTCGTGCTCGGCGACGGTCGATCGTTCCAGGTGCGCATCCCGCCCGGGGTCGCCCACGGCTGCAAGAACCTTCGGCCCGACCGCGACTCGCAGATCCTGTACTTCGTCGACGTGCAGTTCTCGACCGACGAGGACTGCGACGAGGGACGCCTGCCCTGGGATCACTTCGGGGCGGAGATCTGGGACGTGGAGCGGGGCTAACCCGGGTTAGCCCCGCTCCACGATCTCGATCATCCGCTCCATCGAGAGGCGCGCGTCGCGGATCAGTTCCGCGCGCTCCGCGTCGTCGAGGCGATCGACTTCGAGGGTGCGGTCGTCCAGGACGTCTCCGGCGAGGACTCGGTTGGCCTCGGGGGCTTCGCCGCGGCGAAGCAGATCGAGCATCCCGGCCAGGTGGGGCGGGTCGTTGCGGCTCATCGTCGCGCAGCCGCAGCCCGACTGGGCGAAGCCCGGAACGTCGGCGAGGTGGCGCACCTCGACGCCGCGCGAGGCCCCGAGCACCTTCGCGTTCTCGACGAAGTGTCCCTCGGTGCCGATCGCGAGCCTCGCGCCGCGCGGCGCCTCGGCGACCTTCCTCCACAGGTAGCTCGTGCTTCCCGATCCGTCCGCTTCGAGGACCGCCTCGAGGGGCGACTCGGGGTGGATGTAGACTTCGAAGCCCTGCTCGTGGAAGGTGCGCACCATCTCGGGAGTGAAGATCGTGTGCACGCCGCAGCTCGACCCCCAGAGGATCATCTCGGAACGATCGAGGGCGTCGAGCCCACCGGCGGTGTCCTCGATCCGGATCGCTCCGGCGCCGGGGGCGGGGAGCATCGGGACGCGCGCGAGGTCGATTCCGAGTCGCTGCGCGGTGTTTCGCCCGAGGTGCTGGTCGGGGACGAAGAGGATGCGCTTGCCCTTGGCCCGCGCCCACTCCACGACCTTCGGGGCGTTCGAACTCGTGCAGACCGCTCCGCCCGTACGACCCGCGAGGGCCTTCAGGCGTCCGGACGTGTTCATGTAGGCGATCGTGAGGAGGTCGTCGCCGTATCTCTCGAGCAGCTGGTCCGCGACCGGCAGGACCATCCAGTCCTTCGCCAGGAGCTCCATCGTGCAGCCCGCCTTGGGGTTCGTGATCCAGACCGTTTGGTCGGGGTGCGCGAGGATCGCGATCGCTTCGGCCATGAAGTGCACCGCGGACTCGACGATGACCTTCTTCTCGGGGCTGTTGCGTGCCTGGAGCGCGAGCTGGTAGCTGTCGGCGACGCCGCCGCCGAAGTGCTCGACGAGCTTCACGATCTCGCCGCCCATGTAGAAGTGGGCGAGCAGGAGGAGCGCGTCTCCGAAGTGCTCGCGCGCGGGGTCCACGTAGCGCTCGAGGTAGCGCAGAATCGTTTCGGGACGCCGGTCGGGGAGTGCCAGATACTCCTCGGCGTAGGGCCGGAACTCCTCCTGGTACCAGTCGAGCGGGAGGTCGCTCTGGCACAGGGGGAGTTCGGGGCGCAGCTCCAGGGTCGTGGGGCGCATCGCCTCAGCCCAGGAACGGGTAGCGCCAGTCGGTGGGCGGCACGAAGGTTTCCTTGATCGTGCGCGGCGAGACCCAGCGCAGGAGGTTCAGGAGGGAACCCGCCTTGTCGTTCGTCCCCGAGGCGCGCGAACCGCCGAAGGGCTGCTGGCCGACGACGGCGCCGGTGGGCTTGTCGTTGATGTAGAAGTTGCCGGCAGCGAAGCGCAGCGCGTCGGTGAGGTGGGCGATGTCGCGTCGGTCGGAGGCGAAGATGCCGCCCGTGAGCGCATAGGCGGAACCGGTGGCGCATGCCTCGACCGCGTCTTCGATACGGGCGTCATCGTAGACGTGCACGGTGAGGATCGGCCCGAAGAGTTCGGTGCACATCGTCTCGTAGTCCGGCGCCTTCGCTTCGATGACCGTGGGCTCGACGAACCATCCCTTCGAATCGTCGTAGCCACCGCCCAGGACCACTTCGGCATCGCTCGAGGCCCTGGCCGCGTCGATCGCGCCCTTCAAGTTGGCGAAGGACTTGGCGTCGATCACCGCTCCGAGGAAGTTCGAGAAGTCGGCCACGTCTCCGGTCTTCATCTCGGCCATGCCGGCCTCCATGCGGTCGCGGAGGTCGGGCCACAGGCTCTTCGGAATGTAGGCGCGGCTCGCGGCCGAACACTTCTGGCCCTGGTACTCGAAGGCCCCGCGCAGGAGCGCGACCGCGAGGGCCGCGGGGTCGGCCGAGGGGTGCGCGAAGACGAAGTCCTTGCCGCCGGTTTCGCCGACCAGCCGCGGGTACTGGGCGTAGCTCGCGATGTTCTTCCCGACGGTCTTCCAGATGCCCTGGAAGACCGCGGTGGAGCCGGTGAAGTGGATGCCCGCGAGCCGGCGGTCCGCGAGGACCGGATCGCCCACCGAGGCGCCGGAACCGGGAACGAAGTTGATCACGCCGGGGGGAAGGCCGGCCTCCTCGAAGAGCCGCATGAGCCAGTAGCCGGACAGCACCGACGTGGATGCGGGCTTCCACAGGGTCGTGTTCCCCATCAGCGCCGGGGCGCTCGGCAGGTTGCCGGCGATCGAGGTGAAGTTGAACGGCGTGATCGCGAACACGAAGCCGTCGAGGGGCCGATGCTCGAGGCGGTTCCACATTCCGGGCGCGGACTGGGGCTGCTCGCCGTAGAGCTGCTCGGCGTAGTGCACGTTGAACCGGAAGAAGTCGACGAGTTCGCAGGCCGAGTCGATCTCGGCCTGGTGCACGGTCTTCGACTGGTTGAGCATCGTCGCGGCGTTGACTCGGTCGCGCCAGGTGGTCGCGAGGAGTTCGCCGGCGCGCAGGAAGACCGCGGCGCGGTCCTGCCAGGCGAGGCCCTCCCATTGGCGGCGCGCCTCGGTGGCGGCGTCCATCGCGCGCGCGATGTCCTCGGGCCGCGCCCGGTGGTAGATCCCGAGCACGTGACCGTGGTCGTGGGGGCACACCATCTCCGCGGTGTCGCCGGTGCGAATCTCCTCTCCGCCGATGATCAGCGGGACCTCCACGGTCTCGGACGACTGGCGCGCGAGCTCCTTCTCGATCCGGGCTCGCTCCGGACTCCCGGGGCTGTAGGCGCGGACCGGCTCGTTGACGGGGATCGGGGCTTGGAAGGTTCCGTGGGTCATGGCTTGCGCGGGGGTTTTGCTGGAACGGGGAGGGCGCGGTCGGGACCGGGGGCC
>DRLC01000351.1 GCA_011053145.1 Planctomycetota bacterium
CCTCGCCGACGGGCATCATCTCCTTTCGGGCTCGGAAGATCGCAGCGCCCGCCTGTGGTCCCTCGACGTCCTTCCCGTGCACTCGCTGGTCGGGCATGAGGACTGGGTAACCGCGGTGTCTTTCTCCGAAGACGGATCACGCCTCGCATCCACCTCACGGGACGGCACGGTCCGCATCTGGGACGCCGCCGACGGATCCGCCCTCCTCACGATCCCGCTCGCCGGAGCGAGCGACGATGTGGCCTGGCGGGGGAATGACTCCCTGGTGATCGCCGCCCCGAGCGGGGCGCCGATGCTCGCCCATCCATTCGATGAACGTCCTTGGAGCGTATACGGTGAAGGCAGCGGAGCGCCGACCTCCATGCACTTCAGTTCGACGTCGGAGACGATCCTCGCGACCTACGCGAGCGGGCACACGCTGTTCTTCCGACCGCCCCTGCGCGAGCCCTCCTTGGACCTCACTCTTCCAGGGGAGGTCTTCTCGAGCGCGATCCACCCGGACGGCTCGCGCTTCGCCGTGGGCGATCTGACGGGGCGCGTGGAAATCTACGATTCGTCCACCGGTCGGTCGGTTCGTCGTTTGGAGGGGGCTCGGGCCGCGATCACCGCGCTCGCCTTCGACCATCGCGGTGGAACCCTCGCCGCCTGCACCGAGAATCGCCGGATCCTGCTGTGGTCGGTGGAGGACGGCACCCTTCGGACGACGCTCGAAGGGCATGAAAACCAGCCGACCACGCTCGCCTTCACGCCGAACGACCGACGCCTGATCTCCGGTTCCGCGGATTCGACGGTCCGGATCTGGGATCCCCTCGCGGGCGAATCGCTCCTGACCTTGCGCGGCCACGATGCCGCCGTCACTGCGCTCGCCGTCTCCCCGGACGGAACCTGCATCGCCTCCGCCTCGAAGGACCACACGATCCGGATCTGGCGGACGCACCGGCCGGCGCGGCAATAGCCCGGGCTAGAATGGCGGCGTGAAACCCGTCACGATCAGCCGAAGGCTCGCCGAAGAGGTGGACGAGCTCCGCTTCTCCACGCCCGTCACGCACGTCTACAACCCGCTGCGCTACGCGCGCCGCAATGCGGAGGCGTATCTCAGGAGGTACGCTCGAACCGGGTGCGAGGCGATCCTTCTAGGGATGAATCCCGGTCCGTTCGGGATGGCGCAGACCGGTGTACCGTTCGGAGAGGTCGAGATCGTGCGGCGCTGGCTCGGAATCGATGGAGCCGTTGAGAAGCCCGAACATGAGCATCCCAAGCGTCCGATCCTCGGGATGGCCTGCCGGAGGTCCGAGGTCAGCGGCTCGCGGCTGTGGGGCTGGGCCGAGAAGCGCTTCGGGACCGCGGACCGCTTCTTCGATCGCTTCTTCGTCTGGAACTACTGCCCGCTCCTCTTCATGGAGGACAGCGGGAGGAACCGCACCCCGGACAAGCTTCCCAAGGAGGAGCGCGAGCCCCTCGAGAGGATCTGTGACCGGGCCCTCTCGGAGATCGTCGAATCCCTCCGGCCGGCACGGGTGATCGGGATCGGACGCTTTGCCGAGCGCCGGGCTCGACGCGTTCTTCCCGAAACCCTCCCGGTGGACACGATCCTCCACCCGAGCCCCGCCAGCCCCCTGGCCAACCGTGGGTGGGCCCCGCAGGCCGAGGCACAGCTCCGTTCCCTCGGCATCCATATCTAGAGGATAGGAGGCGGAGCGATTTCGCCCATCCGCAGCGGAACCACGGCACATTCCTCGAAACCGGAAACGCTTTCCGGCCGAAGGATCCGGCGATTCCCGCACGTGGGTCAAGTCCTTCCGCGATAGCGGACGAAACAGCCTTCAGCTCTCCAGGTCCCACCCCCTACGAGAGCCCCCCCGATCGGATTCCCGTGCCACATCCGATCTCGGCTTTCCCCACCCCCATGGCCCGTCCCCGCCCGCTTTCCCTGCGTACCAAGCTGCACTTGGTCGTGCTGTTCACCTGCTCCGTGGTGATGATCACGTTCTTCGTGATCGAAGCCCGCGGACGCTGGCACCGTACGCGCCAGGAGCACTTCGAATCGCTCCGGGTCGCGACCAAGATCGTCGGTCGCAATAGCCGCTCCGCCGTCGACTTCGACGACGCGGACTTCGCGCGCATCGCCCTCGAGGCACTCGATCTCGAGAAGAGCGTGACCTGCGCGGGGATTTACCACGCCGACGGAACGCCGATCGCACTGTGGAGCCGCACGACCGAATCGGCGCCCGCGACCCTCGTGTCGCCGATCCCCGGAGAGGGGGTGCTGGACAACACGTTCTGGATCCTCTCGAAGATCAAGCACGAGTCCGTCGAGGGATGGATCTATGTCTCCTCGGACCTGAGCGGCCTGCGCGCCGAATGGACCGCGCAACTGAAACGCTCCCTGCTCCTCCTCATCGGGGGGCTCGCCAGCGCCGGCTTCATCTCTCTCTGGCTCAGCCGCTGGATCCTGCGCCCGATCTTCGATCTGACCGCATCCGCGGACGCGGTCGAGCGCTCGGGGGACTTCGGAACGCGGGTGCCGCGCCGCTCGAACGATGAGCTCGGAACCCTGGTGGACGGATTCAACCGGATGCTCGAACGGATCGAGCTCCGTGATCGAGAACTCCAGGAGCACCGCCAGCAGCTCGAATCGGAAGTCGCCGAACGGACCAAGGAGCTGGTCCGCCGAAACGCCGATCTCGAGGTCGCGAAAGAACAGGCCGAGGCAGCTGCGCGCACGAAGGCGGAATTCCTCGCGAACATGAGCCACGAGATCCGCACGCCGATGAACGGAGTCGTCGGGATGACGGGACTCCTGCTCGACACGGAACTCGATGCCGACCAAAGGATGATGACCGAGACCGTCCGCAAGTGCGGCGATCAACTCCTCGCGATCATCAACGACATCCTCGACTTCTCGAAGATCGAAGCCGGCAAGCTCGAGCTGGAAGAGATCGACTTCAACCTTCGCGCCCTGATCGAGGACCTGGCGGACGTGTTCGCCTCGCGCTATGCGGACAAGGGAATCGAACTGGTTTCCATGGTCCCGAGCGACCTTCCGGTCATGCTGCTCGGCGATCCCTCTCGCCTGCGCCAGATCCTCACGAACCTCCTCGGGAACGCACTGAAGTTCACGGAGAAGGGCGAAACCCATCTCGACATCCAGGTGGCCGAGGAATCGGAAACCCACGTCGACCTGCTCATCCGCGTGCGGGATACCGGCATCGGGATTCCGCAGGAGCGTATCCACACGCTCTTCGAGTCCTTCACCCAGGTCGACGCCTCGACGACGAGGCAGTACGGCGGCACGGGACTCGGCTTGACGATCAGCGCTGAACTCGCCCAGGCGATGGGCGGTGAGATCACCGTGGAGAGCGAACTCGGCCAAGGAACGACCTTCACGGTCCGCATCCCGTTCCGCAAGCAGGAGCACGCCTTCGAGACGCGGCTGGCACCGCCCGAGGCCCTGGACGGCATGCGCGTCGTGATCCTCGACGACAACGAGACGAATCGCCAGATTCTCTCGCGCCAGCTCCGCTCCTGGGGATGCGTGGTCGTCCCGTTCGCGATGCCCCGGGAGGCCCTCGAGCACCTCGAATCCGCGGTCCGGGAAGATGAACGCCCTGGCCTGATCATCCTCGACTACCAGATGGCGGGGATGGACGGTCTCGAGACCTGCATCGAGCTTCGCCGCTTTGAACACCTCAAGGACGTCCCCGTCCTCGTGCTCACATCCGTTTCGTTCTACGGGCATCGCAGCGACCTCGAGGAAGCCGGGGTCGACTCGCAGATCACCAAACCGGTCAAGCAGTCCGCCCTACGCGAGGAACTCTTGCGTCTCCTCGGGTCCGAATCCGACCGGGCCGCGGATGCGCCAGGTGCCCACGGCTCAGCAGCCCCGGACCTTCCTCGAGGAGTTCGGGAGAAGTGCCGCATCCTCCTCGTGGAGGACAACGCGGTCAATCAACGCATCGGCGCCGCGCTGCTCCGCAAGGCCGGTTACCAGTGCGAAGTCGCCAACAACGGAAAGGAAGCTCTCTCGGCATTGGACAGCATCCCGTTCGATCTGGTCCTCATGGACTGCCAGATGCCCGTCATGGACGGTTACGAGGCAACGCGTCGCTGGCGCAACCATGAGAAGCGGACCGGAGGGCACCTCCCCATCCTTGCCATGACCGCAAACGCCATGGATGGGGACCGAGAGAAATGCCTTGGAGCCGGCATGGACGACTACATGTCCAAGCCGGTGGTCAGTGAGGAGATGTACGCAAAGATCGCCCTCTGGATCCACCGAGGCAAGGGATCGCTCCGAAACGCCGGTTGACCCCCCACCGAACCAATGAATCCCCAAAGTCCTATCCTTCGCGCAGCGGCGACCGCCGCCCTGTTGACGTGCCTTCCCGGCCCGGCAGCGACTCAAACGCTCTCCGACCCCATCGCGTTGATGGGGACGGAAGACCAAGGCGTGGACCTCACCGATCTCAGCCTCGAAGAGCTGATGAACATCGAGGTCACGGTCGCCTCCCGCACGAAGCAAAAGCTCTCTGATGTGCCCGCCGCGGTCTACGTCTTGACGGGTGATGAGATCCGCCGGGCTGGCTTCTCGTCGGTCCAAGAGGCGCTGCGCATGGTGCCCGGTTTCCAGGTTTCGCACTGGACGAACAACATGTGGGACGTGACTGCCAGGGGGTATGGCAACGGCACGTCGCTCACGAACTCCGCCTTCCTGAACCAGCTCTTGGTCATGATCGACGGCGTTCCGGTCTACTCTCCACAGTTCGCGGGCGTGTGGTGGGCGCTGCAGGACGTGGATCTCGCTGACATCGACCGCATCGAAGTCATCCGCGGCCCCGGCGGAATCATCTGGGGCGCGAACGCGGAGCACGGGGTCGTCCACATCATCACGAAGAATGCCGCGGACACCCAGGGCGCCCAGTTCAACACGTTCCAGGGAAACGAGGATCGCCATGTGTCGGCGCGTGGCGGGGTTCCGTTCGGTGAAACCGGGCACTTGCGTGTGTGGGGCAAGATCTCCACCTACGACACACCCGCCGCTCCCCTGTGGGGATACAAGCAGGACTGGACCCTCAACACGGGTGGATTCCGCGCCGATTGGGGAGACCCCGAGGCCTGGCAGTACAACGTCTGGGCACGTGCCTACAACGGTCGCTTCCGCAACATCGGTTTCGACCTGGTGTTCTTCCAGCCCTTCTCCACGCTCAACGAGAAGTTCGGGGGACAGTTCTCG
>DRLC01000352.1 GCA_011053145.1 Planctomycetota bacterium
CCACGATCGCACCGAGCGCACCGAGGAGAAGGCCGAGGCGCCCCGCGCGCGGGCCGCGTCCGGTTCGACCACCGGGGGTGACCCGAACCAGGGTCCAGGGGAGAACGACCGCGAGGAGCAGGCTCCAACCGACCAGCGGAACCGTCACGGCATCGAAGGTCGGCGCGAGAAAGCCCACGGGCTGCCAGTCCACGGACGAATCCAGGGGCGGCGACCGGTACGTGAAGACGCGCAGGAAGAGGACGGCGACACAGGCCACGAGCCCGACGGCGGAGACCGCATCCAGTGCGTGGACCCACCCGCGCGGGGGCGAAATCGCGGCAGTCGCGTGGCTCTGCTCTTCACCCGCATCCAAGGACTCCGCGAGGATCACGAGCACGATCGCGAGCCACCCCCCCAGCTTGATCAGATCCAGACGCCGCATCGACCCGATCCACGGACTCGAGTCCTGGCCGCCCCCGGTCACGAAGAACGCAGCGAGGAGAAAGGCGCTGACCGCGAAGGACGCCCACAGGTACGCGTGGGCTCCTGCGACCAGCCCACGGCGGAGGGGGGAGTTCTCCGCCGGCCCCATTCCCCGTTTCGTGGACCGCCAGACCGCGAGGAGGGACAGGAGCCCGACCGCCACCGGAATCGGATCGAAGGAGACAACGAGAAGACGTCCCAAACTGAAACTCGACCCTTCCCCGCCGGCGGCTTCCCCGCCGGGCAGGAACAGGGCGAAGAGGACCAGGAAGAGTGCGAGGAGGACCAGGGCGGCCCCGTTGCGGAGGGAATGGTTCATCGGACCTTCCCCCGCATCCCGCGAGCCGCGCCACCGGTCGCCGATAGATCGAAGAGCAGAGCAGCCCCCGGCGAACCACTCCCCCCAGGCGCTCCGACCAGGGCTCTGTCACCGCTGACCGAAACTGCAGCGCCGAAGAAGCCGGCGCCGGGTTGGGTGAGCTTGGTCTCGTTCCCGAACTTCCCCCCCGTGCGCTCGAACGCGTAGACCGAATCGAAGGCCCCGAGGAACATGTTCGCCGCACTGATCACCGCGCGGTTTCCATCGAGGTCGAGGGCGCTTGCGAAGAATCGGGAGGGGGCCGCATCGCTCGGCACGATCTTCTCCTTCTCCATCCAGGTCGAGCCCACACGCTCGAAGACATAGGCCGCCCCGCTGTTGCGCCCGTGCTCGCTATCGCCCGGGGCTCCGACGAGGGCCAGGTTGCCCGAGATCGCCACCGTCGAACCGAACTGGGCCAGGGTGCTCGCGTCACTCGCAGTCCACTTGTCGACGTGGGTCCAGGTCGAGCCGGTGCGCTGATAGACGTGGACGGCTCCGGTCAGCGGCCCGCCGAATCGATCATAAGGAGCACCGACGAGCGCCGTGTCCCCGTCGATGGCGATGGAGAACCCGAAGTAGGTCTGGGAGGCGAAGACCGGATCGTCGAGGGAGCCCGATCGGGACCACCCGCCGGCTCCTCGGTCGTACACGTCGACCCTTCCGAACGGATCGAACCAGCCGACGGTCGCCACGAGCGCCGTGTTGCCAGAGAGCGCGAGGGCCGAGCCAAAAGTTTCGTCACAGGGGCTCTTCCGAAAGCGCCCCTCCTCCGTCCAGCTCGAGCCCGTGCGCCGGAAGAACAGTACGACGTCCTCGAAGCTGCACTCCGCGCGCATCCCGAAGCCGTGGGCGGAGACGACCGCCACGTCCCCATCGAGCGCGACCCTCCGTCCGGTCCCTCGACTCGCGTCGATCGGATTCGGCTGCGGCTGCAGGAGCAGTGCTTGCTGCCCCCAGCCCTGTGCACCGAGCACGAACACGTGGGCCCGGTCATCGTTGCGAAAGCCCCCGGAGGGAGCCCCCACCACCGCCGTCGTTCCGTCGAGGGCCACGGCCGAACCGAACTGGCCCGCCGGATTGAAGGGCACCGGAACGAGCGAGATCGGAGGGCCCGATCGCGTCGTCCCGCCGGACGAAGGAAAGGCGGCGGCCGGCGTCCACGGGGTCGCCGATCCCTTTCGAGCAGGGCCCATGTCCTGCCCGAACGTGCTGGACGCCATGACCAGGAGACCGGCCACGAGAACACTTCTGCACATCATCGAGCGCATCCTCTCTCATGAAGGAAAGCATCCTCGGAGACCTACCTCCGTTGGACGCAGAGCCACTCCAGTTCAGGGCCTTCCGCCCGATTCGTCAAGGAAACGGGAATCGGCCCCCGACGTGAGGGCCCTACCGCCGCTCCCCCGGGCCCCGCTCCCGTCCTCGCCCTCCTCGCCTGGAAACGGGAATGCGACGCGCCTCACTCGTCCGCGTATCCGAGGGCGCGCAACTCGCGCAGGCTCTCCTCGTCGAGGTCCGTCGAATCGTCGTGGACGACGCCGAGGTCGAGCCAGGGGGTGAGGTGGGCGCGGAGGGAGGCGAGACGAGCGGGTTCGGAGGAGGCGAGGTCGTGTTGCTCGCCGGGGTCCTCGGCGATGTGGTAGAGGCGCGGGCCGGATCGGAAGAGCGGGTAATCGGGATTGATCGGGAGGATCAACTTCCAGCCGTCCTTGCGGATCGCGACGCCCTGGTTGCGGGCGTGGTCGTGGATCAGTTCGGTGCGCCAGGGGAGGTCGGCGTGGGGGTCTTGGAGGAGAGGGAAGAGGCTGCGGCCGGAGGGATGCGGGGTCACGCGGACGCCGAGCAGGTCTTCGAGCGTCGGTACGACGTCGAGCGTGGAGACGAGGCGGTCGGAGCGGCCGGGCTCGAAGCCGGGGACGTGGACCAGGAGCGGGATGTGGAGCTGCGGGTCGTGGAGCCCCTTGTGGTCGTAGTAGATCCCGTGCTCGCCCAGGCTCTCGCCGTGGTCGCCGAGGACGAGGACGACGGTGTTCGCGGCGGCGCCGCTCGCTTCGAGGGCGTCGAGGAGGCGGCCGAACTCTCGGTCGACCGCGTGCACCTCGGCGGCGTACATCGCGCGCGGGAAGGCGGGGTCGGTGGTGGCGCCGAGCCAGGGGGCGAGGGAACTCGGCGTGCTCTTCAAGGTGAAGTAGGGATCGTCGGCGAGGGGTGGCCCGGGGGCGGCGGTCGGATCTCCCGAATAGAACAGCGCCGCGTCCTCGGCGGAGGGTTCGTAGAGCGAGTGCGCGTCGAAGTAGTGGACCCAGAGGAAGAAGGGCGCGGAGCGTGGGGCGGCGAGCCAGGCGATGGCGCGGTCGGTGTTTTGCGGCGCGCTCTGCTCCTCGTCGACGAGTGAAAAGGTACGGAAGCCGCGATCGGTCACGCGCGCGAGGTGGCGGATCGCGGGGAAGCCGGCGGTGTCGTAGCCGGCGGCGGTGAGGACCTCGGCGAGGAGCGTAGCGTCGGGCGGATGCGTGCGGTCGTTCGAGAGGACGCCGTGCTCGATCGCCCGAAGCCCGGTGAAGATCGAGAGGTGCGAGGGGCTCGTGAAGTTCGTCTCGCTGTAGGCACGCGCAAAAAGCGTCGAGCGCGCGGCGAGCCGGTCGAGGCATGGGGTCGCCCCGTCGGGTCCGCCGAGGCAGGAGAGAGCGTCCGCCCGGGTCGTGTCGAGGGTGACGAGCAGCAGGTTCCGACGAGGCGGGGCGGCATCCCCCGAACCTCCGCAGGCTGGGAGGGAGGCGAGAACGGCGAGGAGAAGGGGGGCGGAACGGAGCATGGGAGGGCGTGCGGCCCCCGACGATAACGTGGGTTCGAGAGGGATCGACCCCGGACGCGGACCCGCCACCCGGAAAGAACCTCCCGATCCGGCCTCCTTCGCACTGCCGGCGCCGCGCGTCGCGGCGAAAGAGGCTATCCTGGGGACTTCCCCCGCAAGCGAATCCATGCCCACCCTACGCACTCGACGATACCTGCGCGTGAAGCTCGACATGGTCGGGCGCTGCCAGCTCCGCTGCATCATGTGCCACTTCTCGCACCCGGAGTTCCAGGAGAGCACCACGCTCATGGACGAAGAGCTGCTCGAGAAGGTGGCCGCCGACCTGTTCCCGATCGCGAACGACGTGGTGCTCTCGTCGAGCGCCGAGCCCCTCCTCGCCCCCGCCTTGCCCCGCGCCCTGGAGCTCTGCCGTGAGCACGGCGTCCCCTCGTTCCACTTCTCGACGAACGCGATCGGGCTCACGGACAAGATCATCCACAAGGCGATCGACGTGCAGATGCCGGTCCTGACGATCTCGATCGACGCGGCCACGAAGGAGACCTTCGAGACGATCCGGCCGCCCGCGAAGTGGGAGAAGATCATGTCCCGTTTCGACCGCCTCCAGGCGATCAAGGCCGAGCGCGGATCGAAGCTGCCGGTCATCAGCGCGACGGCCGTCCTGATGCGCTGCAACATCCGTGAGATGCCCGACCTCGTACGCCTGATGGCGTCGAAGGGCGTCGAACAGATGAACTTCGTCCACATGGGCGTCATCGGCGACCTCGGAATCGAGGACGAATCGCTGATCAACGACCCGAAGCTCTCGAACGAGATGCTCGCCGAGTGCCAGCGCATCGCCGACGAACTCGGCGTCATGATCACGATGCCGATGCCCTTCCCCGAGGATTTCGGCGGCTCGATCGACGAGGAGGGTCGCGTGATCGACGCGGCGCGCTCCGACGAAGGCGGCGGAAACGCGATGGGCGCCGCGGAAGAAGCGGAGGTCGAAATCGATTCGTTCTCCGTCGCCGAGTTCATGAACCACAAGAACAAGGAGTTCTTGTTTCCGGTCCCGGAGAAGGCGCACCACAACCGGCGCTGCTACTTCCCGTGGTACTACATCCACGTGAATCCGGACGGAACGGTCTTCCCCTGCGGATCGTGGTTCGAGTTCTCCACCTTCGGCGACTTCAAGACACAGAGCTTCCGCGAGATCTGGACGGGACCGCAATACACCGAGCTGCGCCATCAGCACGTCGCGATGGAACACCGCGATGTCTGCGCGAACTGCACCGTCGCGAACATGGGGAGGCCCGACGTGCTCGCATCGTTCAGCCACCGCGCGAAGATCAAGCGCCAGTGGATCGAGGAGAACCTCGGAGCGGCGAACGGCGCGATGAAAGCGGACGGCTCCTGACGCGATGAGCGTATCCATGGAGGGCAAGACCGTCCTCGTCACGGGAGGGGGATGGAACATCGGGCGTGCGATCGCCGAGCGCTTCGCGCGCGAGGGCGCCGCGGTGGCAATCTGCGGTCGGCGCGAGCATCTGCTCGAGGAGACCGCGGCGGCGATCCGGGCCGAGGGGGGACGCGTCCTCTGGGGTGCGGTGGACGTGTGCGAGCTCGCCGCGGTCGAGGCCTTCGTGGCACGGATCGAGGACGAGTTCGGTCCCGTCGATTCCTTGATCGCGAACGCGGGCGGCGGGGGCGGGTACGAACCGATCGACACGATCGACCCCGAGTGGTGGGCGAACGTCGTGCGGCTGAACCTCGTCGGGACGTTCCACTCGATCCGCGCGGTGCTGCCTCGCATGCGCGAGCGAGCCGCCGGCACGATCGTCACGGCATCGGGGGGTGGCGCATGGTTTCCGCTGCTCGGGGTGCACCTGACCGCCTACGCGGCGGCGAAGGCGGGGGTGTGCCGGCTGACCGACCAGCTCGCCGCGGAACTCCTCGACACACCGATCCGCGTGAACTGCCTGCAGCCCGGACTCGTCTGGTCGCCGGACCGACTGCGCGAGATCGAGGAAGAGGAGCGCAGGACGGGCCGGCCCCACCCGGACCGGGACCAGAACCACCCGCCGGAGGACGCGGCCGAGCTCGCCGTCTTCCTCGCATCGGACGCGAGCGCGCCGATGACCGGCCGCCTCGTCTCGGTCGACGACACATGGTGGCGGGACCCGGAAGAGGTGGCCCGTGTGAGCGCGAGCTATCACGCGTACTGCCTGCGCCGAGTAGAAGGGTAGAGCGACCATGACCCAGGAAACCATCGGCACCGTCGTCCGTGGGGATGCCCGAGTCGTCCACGTCGAGCTGGACGGCAGCCACGAATCGCGCCAGTTCGCGCTGCGGGGCAAGCTCTTCGAGAAGCTCGACGACAACATCCGGAACCCCATCGCGGTCGGAGATCGGGTGCGCGTCTCGCTCGACGGCGACCCGCCCGCCGTCGAAGAGGTCCTGCCGCGCCGCAACTGGCTGCCCCGCATCAGCTCGTCCCACGACCCCCGCCATCAGATCCTGTTCGCGAATGTGGACCAGCTCTTCGTGGTCGGCTCGATCCAAAAGCCCCGCTTCTCCTCGAACCGCACCGACCGCATCCTCGCCGCCTGCGTCTATCACGAGATTCCGACCGGACTGATCCTGAACAAGGTGGACCTCGACAAGGAGGGCTGGGCGGCGGACATCCGGGAGACCTACGAAGCCGCCGGGACGACGGTGCTCGAGACGCGTGCCATCGATGGGGAACTCGCCGACCTCCGCGAGAGGCTCGCGGGCAAGATCAGCGTGCTCTACGGAGCCTCCGGGGCGGGCAAGTCGACGATCCTGAACACGCTCGAGCCCGGGCTGAAGCTCAAGACCGCGAAGATCAGCAAGCACTGGGACGCCGGACGCCACACGACGACCTTCTCGCGCATGTACCGCCTCGCCGCGCTCGACGCCCACGTGATCGACACACCCGGCATCCGCGTGTTCCGGATCGCCGACGTCAACAAGGCCGAACTGCGCGACTGCTTCCCCGAGTTCGCGCCCTTCCAGGCCCGCTGCCGCTTCCCCGATTGCTCCCACGACCACGAGCCCGGCTGCGAGGTCTTCCCCGCGGTGGAACGAGGCGAACTCGCCCCGAGCCGGTACGCGAGCTACGTCGAGATCCTCGACGAACTCGCCCCGCCGCCGCCGGACGACACGCCCGAGCCCCCGCCGGAGGGGTGAGGCGCTCCCTGCCCGCTCACTCCTCCTTCTTCTTCATCGCATCGCGGACGAACCGCGCCCACTTCGTCATGCCGTGCTTCGCGTGGCCGTACTTGCTGAAGCTCTCGAGGAGGAGGAAGGGAGTCCCCTCCCGAACCGCGACCATCGCGAGCTGGCGTTCGCCGGTCACCGAATCGACGACCTCGAGCTCTCCCGTGATGCCGCCCATGTCGATCGGGACGATCAGGAGCAGGCCGAGCCAGTTCAACCAGGGGGCTTGGCCGTCGAGTTCGGTCATCGCGGCGCGCAGGCGGGCCGTCCGCGGACCGGGCGTGTCGACGATCTCGAAGTCTTCGCCGAGGTACTTGCGCAGGCTCTTGTCGTAGTAGTCGAGGAGCTTGCGCGCCTTGTGCTTGGTCGGCCGGTCGTCCACGTCCGGGAGCTCGTGGTAGACGCTCGGCTCGAGGATGATCTTGTCGTACTTGCCCGGCAGGTCGTCGACGCGGTAGAGCTCGACCTCGTCCGGCACGCCCCAGACCTGGGCTTCGGGAGCGGGTTCGAGCTGCTCGTAGTGGTCGAGGAAGCCACTGTGACGAAGCTCGAGGTTGGCGCAGGAGGCGAGGGATGCGACAAGGAGGAGGATCGGTAGGGTACGGAAGGCTTTCATGGTCCGAATCCTACGCAAAGGGAGGCGGGTCGGGACCGCCGTTTCACCACCATCCGCGCACTCGCCCGACCTTGTAGGCCCAGGCGAGGAGCATGACCGCGAGCGCCCACCCGCTCCAGCGCGTCCAGCTCCTGCCGCGCAGCTCGAGCCACACGTCGCGTCCACCAAGATGCAACCGGAGCATCCATAGGAAGACGACCGGGAGAAGGGCGGACAGGAGGAAGCCGAAGGGCTGGGTGCGCAGCGAGGCGATCGGGTGGCCTTGGGCCAGGAGGGTCGCCGCGGTGGTGACACCACAGCCGGGGCAGGGCACGTTCCAGTGCTCGAGCAGGCCGCAGGGCTCCAGCCCGAGCTGCTCGTGGGTGCCATGCCCGCGCGGGTCGGGGTGCAGAAAGACGCCGACCACGACGATCGCGAGCACGCCGAGCCCCACGATCCCGAGGAGGAGATAGTGCTCGGCGCTGCGACGCGGGGCGGGGCTGGGTTCGAGGGGGTCCACCGGTGACACGGTATACGCGGATCCACCCTGGGTGATGCCCGGTTTCGGTGCCTGACTTGGGCTTTGCCCTGACCGGGCACCGAAACCGGGCATCACCCCCCTGCGTCAGGATAGTTGCCGCCTGTCCTCCTGCATTGTCGAGGCGAGGGGCCCCTGGCCAGCGCGGAGCGCTGGGTAGGGCTCGCCGGCTTCCCGCCGGACGCTTTCTCGCCCCCCGAGGGGGAACCGCGCTCAGTGCTCGTTGAAGTCGTAGATGTACGACAGACGCGTCTTGTTCAGGATCGCGTAGGAGAGTCCGCTGAGCAGTTCGAGGTCGCGGTCCCCCTCCAGTTTCATCCCACGCACCTCGGGGTTCTGCATCACGAAGAAGCGGCGCGTCGAACGGTCGTCCGCCTCGTAGCACCCCGGCCTCACCTCCCCGGCGAGTTCGACGTTCAGGTTGCCGGTGTAGAACGCGCGCACGCGCTGGGTGTGGACCTCGTCCGCGAGGCGTGCCGCATGCGGATCCCCTGCCGTCTCGATCAGCTCGTGGGCGAGCAGGATCTCATCGACATTCACGTGCAGGAGCGGCGTGTTGATGCGGTCGCGGGTGTTGAGGTCGATCAGCGTGGCATCGCGCACGCGCACGAAGTACTTGCGATACTCGTCGAGGAGCTGGGAGAGACGCGTGTACTTGGCCTCCACCTGCCCCTTGATGAGGAAGGCATCGGTCAGCAGCAGGTCCGAGACGATGGTCAGCATGGGCGTTTTCCTGTCGGCCGGACGAGGAGAGGACGCAAGCGCCCGAGCAAGTGCAGGGATCCCGTCACGAGGATCCAACGGTCCGCACCCGCTCGTCGTCTGGCCATGGCTAGTGCCGCCTCGGGGTCGTCGGCGGCGGATGCGTCGAGCCCGAGCGAGCGGGCCAACCCCGCGATCCGCTCCGGTGACGCATCCAGACCTCGGCCCAGGGACGTGCAGTGAACCCTATCGACGCGCCCGCGCAGCACCTTGAGGAGGCCGGGCAGGTCCTTGTCGGTGCGGCAGCCGAATACGACGTCCGGGCTGGAAGCGAGTGCGGGATCCGCCTGCAGGACCGCGAAGACGCGATCGAGGCTCCCCGGGACGTGGGCGCCGTCCAGGACCACCTTCTCCGGCCCCAGGATCCTCTCGAGCCGCCCCGGGAGTCGACTCGCAGCGCGCCACCCCTCGCGGTCGAGCCCACCGGGCTCCCCCGGAACCGGATGGCCGAGCTGCCGCAGGACCTCGGCCGCGAGCTCCTCGTTCTCCTCCTCGATCGATGCACCGGCCGGGACGCACACCCTCACGAGGGCAGCCCCGGCCTCGCGCGCCACGTCCGCCACCACGCGCGCGGCCTCGTCGTCCGGCGACGCCAACCCGGTCACGAGCGGAGCCCCCGCGCTCGCAACCCCCGCCTTCTCCCACGCGATCGCCTCTCGGGTCGAGCCCAGGACCGCGGTGTGTTCGAGGGACACGTTCGTGACCACGGAGAGGATCGGCGTCACCGCACGCGTCGAGTCGAGCCGCCCGCCGAGCCCGCACTCGAGCACCGCGTACCCCACCCCCGCGCGCGCCATCGCACCGATCGCCGCCACGGTCAGCACATCGAACCAGGTCGCCTCGGCCGCCGCGCCCCTCTCCGCGATCGCGGCCTCGCGCACGTCGAGCGCCTCCCCGAGCACCGTCGCAAGCGCGTCCCCACCGATCTCCTCGCCATCGATCCGGATCCGCTCGCCGACCCGCTCGACATGGGGGGAGGTGTAGAGCCCCACGCGCTCCCCGCCGGCCGCGAGCGCGGTCGCGACAAGGCTCGAAACGCTCCCCTTGCCCTTCGTGCCGGCCACGAGGATCGACTGCAGCTCCCGATCCGGACTCCCGAGCCGGTCGAGGAGATCCCTCGCCGGCGCGACGCTCTGGCGCATCGTCCGACCGGCCCCGGGGGAGCGATGCAGCCGCTCCCAGTCCACGAGCCCGTCGAGCCGCGCGAGCTCCCGCTCGAGCCGCGACCCACACCGGCCCTGGCCGTGATCCGTGCTGAAGGAATCTCCCAAGAAAACCCGATCCATCTGGGGGACCGATAGCGGATCCTAAGGAGTCCACCGCCCGTCGTTCCCGCGAAAGCCCCCGGATCCGAACCCCTCCCCGTGATCGCACTCCTCGCACTCCCGCTCTTTCTCGCGCAGCCAGCCTCGATCCAGGCCGGCCCGGGCGAGGAGCTCGCCGCCATCGGAAAGGCCTTCTTGAAGGAAGCCTTCGCGCTCACGCCCTGGACTCCGGCGCTACGCGGCTGGAAGGGCAAGACGAAGGGGCTGCGCGGTTTCGAGTACGGCCAGCGCACGATCTGGCTCGAGACCCTGCGCGGCTTCCAGGAGGAGCTCGAGAGCCTCGGCACGAGTCGACTCGACGGGCGCCAACGCGCCGACGCGCGGGCCCTCGACGCCCAGCTCGAGATGCGCATCGCCCTCTACGAGACGCGGGCACCGGAACGCTGGAACGCGCTCCTGCACGTCGAGCGTGTCGAGCGGATGCTCGTCGCGGAACAGTCGCCGCTGCGCACGCCGTCGGAGCGCCGCGTCGCGATGCTCGAACTCCTGCGCGAAGTGCCCGCGTACTTCAAGCACGCCAAGGCGAGCCTCGTTTCCCCCATCGACGACTGGAGCCACGCGGCCGTGCTCCGACTCGACGAAGACATCGCGAACCTCGAGCTCACGCGTAGCGAATTCACCGAGCGGCTCCCGGCCGGAAAGAAGGCCGACCAGGCCGTCGCGACGTTCGACCGCGCGCTCAAGGCGATGCGCCGCTTCCGGGCGTGGCTCGAGGAAAGCCCCTCCGGCCTCGGGGTCTCGGTCCCGCACCTCGGTGCGGCCCGTTGGGAGCGGGTCGTGCGCGCGGCATCGGGCATCCCATACGACCTCGACGAACTCTCCACGCGCGTGCTCGTCGACCTCGCCCGGCGCGAACGACGGGACGGGGCGCGCTGGCGCGAGCGGCGCCGGGGCGAGGTGGACCTCGCGCTCGTGGGCGGCCTCGAAGAGGAAGTCCTCGCGAACAGCGAGCGCGCGATGGAACTCGCCTCGCGCGCGGGGCTCCTTCCCGAGCTGAGCCCGCGCCAGGCCCTCTCGTTCACGAGCGGCGACCTCGGCCGACCCTTCCACCGCGGGGTCCTGTTCCTGCCCGGCCCCGGAAAGGAACTCGGCTCCGTGGACCCGGCCCTCCTGCGCGGCGCCGACGCCGCGACGCTGGCCGCACTCGCGATCCGCTACGGTTTCCCGGGCCAGGGCCTGTTCCGTCACGAGGCGCGCGCCGCCTCCTCCCCCCTCGCCCGCGCGCTCTGGAACCGCTCGCTGCTCGAAGGCTGGGGCCTGTACGCACTCGACTGGGTGCTGCGCATCGACTGGGTCGAGAACGACCTCGCCGGGCAAACCGACCTCGCGTCCGAAGCCTCGCGTCAGATCGCGTTCGAGGAGGCGCGGCTCCTCGCCTCCCTCGAACTCCACGCTCGGGACTTCGAGCTGGACGAGGCGACCGAGGCATTCCGGCGCCGCACGGGGGTCTCGCTCGAGGAGGCGCGTGCCGAGGTCCGGCTCTCGCTCGCCGATCCCCTGCGCGGAATCGGCGTCCTCGGCTGGATGGAGCTGGTCCGCAAGGAACACGCCTACGCCGCGACCCAGGACCCCCGCCGCGCCCTCGGCCAGAGCCTTGAAGCGACCCTGTCCGCGCCCTATCTCAGGCCCACGGATCGGGACTGAGGGCCCCGAGAAGGGCGATTCGTCCCCGCGGCGCCGCCTCCCCCGCTCCTCACAGCGTTCGTTCGCGCCCCTTCCGGGGCTCATGGCCGAAAAGCAACTTCGCATCGGGACCGTCCCGGTACCTGCCCGATAGGGAGGGCGGCCCCCAACCTCTTGCCATGACCGAGCTCTCCCACCGCGTCCGCGTCTTCGTCTACCGACTTCAGGATCGAGTCCCCCACTACCTGCTCCTGCGGAGCGCCCAGGGGATCGAGGGGTTTTGGACCCCGGTCCACGGGCCGATCGGGTTCGGGGAACAGCTCGAGGCCGCGATTCGCCGCGAGGTCCGCGACGACACCGGGATCGTCCGCGCGAACCAGGTCATCGATCTCGAGATGGTTTCGCGCTGGGTGCTCGGGGACGAGGAGGTCATCGAGTGGAACTACGGCTACCACACCCTCCCGACGGACGAGCCTCCCCGCATCGATCCCAGCCGCTGGAGCGACTACCGCTGGGCCCCGTTCCAGGAGGCCTTCCCGTCCCTCGAACTCGAGTTCGATCGCAACGCGATCCTGCGCCTGCACGCACTGCTGCACGACGCGGCCTGAGCCTTCGACCGCTCGCGCGAAGGGAAGCCCCCGGAACCCGATCCCCACCGGCGCGAAAACGAGACCTGTAGGTCCGGAGAGGACGAGAATCCCCCGGAAAAGGCCAACGAAGGGGGAGCTGATGCAACTCCCTAGGCAGTGGAGGCTCCTTCGCGGAATCTTTGGAGCAGCTTCTCCTTGGGGCGGGGTCCTGCGGAGCCCCGTCCCATCTCGTCGAGTCCGCTCCCCAGAGCGCCCGGCAGTGCCGGACGCTCGGACCCTTCAGCCTTTGGAGTTCCGAACATGTCTCGCGCTTCCCGGCTCGCCTGCTTCTCCCTCGCCCTCTCTCTCTTCGCGTCCGAATCCGCCGCGCAGCAGGAGCTGTCCGTGTTCAACGCACCGACCGTGGTCCTCGACCAGAACGATCCCCCGTTCCGGCGCATGCTCGACTTCGACGGGGACGGATGGATCGACGCCGTCGGGATGAAGGTCGCGAACAGGAACAGGCAGTTCGTGCTCGAGGTCTACGCGAACGCCGGAGACGGACGGCTCCTCCCCTGGGCGTCCTACACCTCGAGCGTCCTCTCCCCGACAGGAGGCGGAGTCCCCGTGCTGATCGAGGCCGCCGACCTGAACGGGGACGGAAGGGATGGTTTCGTGGTCGCGCTGAGCAAGCAGATCTTCGTGTTCTCGGCGATGGGCACGACGATCTCGCTCGACAGGACCATTGCGGTCGCGAAGACCGTCCAAGCCCTCGCCCTCGGCGACCTCGACCGCGACGGGATCGCCGACATCCTGGCGGGCACGGCGACCGGCCTCGAAGCGATCCTTTCGACCGGGGCAACCATCTCCATCCCGCGGGACGCCACCCTCGGTTCGATGAGAGCGATCCGGCTCGGCGACATCGACTCGGACGGTCTAGTCGACATCGTCTTCAGCACCAAGAACAAGATCCAGGCCCTGCTCGGGGATCCCAGCGGGGTGCTGCAGACCGGCGCGCTCCTCACCCCGCCGATCTCGAACGCGATGGTGGACCTCGGTGACGTCGACGGGGACGGCCTCCTCGACCTCGCCGTCTTCGGTTCGCCCGCCGACGGGACCTACATCGTCTACTTCGGCGACGGAGCCGGCGGATTCCTCGCCGGGGCACAGGAGATCGGCGGCCCCGCGGAGTTCCTGTTCGACGTGGACGGGGACGGTGACCTGGACGGCGTCTGCTGCGGGGGCGGCAGCGGCGGGGGGGGATGCAGTACCTGCCCGACCTACTCCCCGAACACGAGGCCCTCCGACTTCGAGATTTCCATCAACGACGGCACGGGTCACTTCGCGCCCTCGTTCGTCCTGCACGGCGTCGGATCCCCGCAACTCGCAGGCGCGGTGGATCTCGACGGAGACGGGGACGTGGACCTGGTCGCGGGACGGGCCGTGTACTACGCGCACGGTTCGGTCACGGATCGCAACCCGACCTCGCCGAGCACGCTACCCGCGCGCCTCACGATGCGCGACGTCACGGACATCGACGGGGACGGAGACCCCGACCTCGGATTCTCCCTCGAGCGCTGCTTCGTGAACGATGGAACGGGATCCTTCCAAGAGACGCCGATGCAGGTCGCCCAGGCTCCGTTCGGCACTCGCTTCCGGGGCCCCGGCTTTCCCGGAGACTTCGATGGGGACGGTGACGTGGATCTCCTCGTGGAGCACCTGCGCCTCTCCCCGCATTTCTCCGCGGGTCCGGCCTCTGCCCCCTCGCGGGGCGCGGGGACCGAGGACGGGCGCCTGGTCGGCATGCGCCTGCTCATCAACGATGGGACGGGACAGCTCCTCGACGGCGGCCCCGCGTCCGCGCCCGGCATCACGTTCGCCGTCGGCTCCCTCGACGCGAAGAGCTCCTTCACGGCCGACCTGAACCTCGACGGTGCCCTCGATCTCATCACCGTCGGATCGGATGCGATCGCCGAGAGCCGCATCTGGCTGAACGACGGCACGGGTCGACTCTTTGGGGCCGGACGGATCCAGGGAGCGTGGATCGATCACGTGACCGATCAGGACCACGACGGCATCCCGGACCTCTTCGGTTCGGTCCCCTCCTCGCTCACGTTCCTCGAGCCGAGCGCGAACATGGAAGTCTGGCGCGGCACGCTCCTTCCGGGCGGTCTCGTGGGCTACCAACTCGTCCCCGGACTGACCTCGGCGAGCGGTGTCTGGTACTACCCGATCTCCTCCCGTCCGGGACTGGGGTTCGGCGACGTCTTCGGCGGGGGCTACACCGACATCGTCGTGACGATGTCCAGCCCGTCCCAGGCGAGTGTGCTCTGGGACCAACAGGCGATCGGCGGCTGGGGCTTCGGCGGGCAGGCGAGCATCCGCAGCAACCTGGGTTCCTCCCTCGCACCCGATGCGACGACCCTGATCGGAGACATCGACGCTGACGCACTGAACGACGTGGTGGTCGGCCCGTGGGGGAACGGCGAAGAGGTGGAGATCTTCGACGTGATGAGCAAGGGGGCGCCCGCCAGCTTCTGGTTCGACACCGTCACCGCCCAGGTCCTCCCCCTCGGGGTCCTCGTGGACGTGGACATGGACGGGGATCTCGATCTGGTCGGAAGCGAGGTGGTCCTGAACCGGACGATCCCGTAGCCGGAACGAGCGGCGCGATCCGCTGCTCCGGAGAAGCGGCCGATCGGGGGGATCGGCCTTCGAAGAGGACGCGACAGGGGATGGCCTGAATCCCCTCCGCGTCCTCGATTGCGTCCGTCTGCCTCGCATGCTACGGATTGCGCCCCGCGAGCCCGCAGAGGCTCCGCCTCCGCATGGCCGCCCCCGATTCCGCCCCTCCGAAGGATCTGCACGAGTGGATCGAGCGGCTTCGCGCCGGCGGCGAACTCGTCGAGGTCGAATGCGAGGTGGACGCAAGGCTGGAAGTGCCCGAGATCCACAGGCGGGTGATCGCGGCGGGAGGTCCGGCGCTTCTCTTCCGCAACGTTCGCGGCGCTGATTTTCCGCTGGTGGTGAACCTGTTCGGAACCGAGTCGCGCGTGAAGGAGTGCTTCGGCGCTCGACCGCGCGAACTGGTCGAGAAACTCGCCGGGATACCGGAGACGTTGCTTCCGCCTTCCCTGGGCAGGCTCTGGGAACAACGTCGGACCCTGGGCGCTCTCCTACGCGTCGGAACCCGACGCGTGCGCGGTGGGCCGGTCTTCGAAGCCAGCCAGGAAACCCCTCGACTCGGGGCGCTCCCCGTGACCACGAGTTGGATCCGGGACGGAGGACCGTTCTTGACCCTGCCCCTCGTTCTCACGCGCCACCCGGAGACCCACGTCCCGAACCTCGGGATGTACCGCTGCCAGGTCTTCGACGATTCCACGACGGGGATGCACTTCCAGATCGGCAAGGGCGGCGGCTTCCACCTCTCGGCCCACGGGGAGGGAGGACACGGGCCGATGCCCGTGCACGTGCACCTCGGCGGGCCGCCGGCTTTGATCCTGTCCGCGATCGCGCCGCTGCCCGAGAACGTTCCCGAACCGCTGCTCGCAAGCCTCCTCGCGGGGCGCAGGCTTCGGGTCGGCGCCGTCGAGGAGAGTCCCCTCCCCGTCTTCGCCGATGCGGAGTTCTGCCTCATCGGCACGGTCGATCCGGAGGCGCGCCGACCCGAGGGACCGTTCGGAGATCACTACGGGTACTACTCGGAAACGCACGACTACCCGGTCTTCGACGTGCGACGTGTGCTCCACCGACGCGACGCGATCTTCCCCGCGACGGTCGTGGGCAAGCCGCGCCAGGAGGACTTCTTCCTCGGCGACTTCGTGCAGGAGCTCCTCGCTCCGCTCTTTCCGCTCGCGATGCCCGGTGTGCGCGACCTTTGGAGCTATGGCGAGACCGGCTACCACGGCCTCGCGAGCGCGGTGGTACGGGACCGCTACAAGCGCGAGGCGATGGCATCCGCATTCCGGATCCTCGGCGAGGGGCAGCTCTCGCTCACGAAGTTCCTGCTCGTCGTCGACGAATCGATCGACCTCAAGGACTTCCCCTCCGTCCTGACGCATGTGCTCGAACGCGCCGACTTCCGGACCGACCTCTTCCTCTTCGCGAACCTCTCGATGGACTCGCTCGACTACACGGGACCGACGATCGGCGAGGGGAGCAAGGGGGTGCTTCTCGGGCTCGGGGATCCGAAGCGCTCCCTGCCGACGACCGTTCCGAGCGCCCTCGGCGCGGGCGTGCGCGACGCGCGCGTGTTCAGCCCCGGGTGCCTGGTCGTCGACGGCCCTCCCCACCACGAGGCCCCTGGGTTCCCCGCGCGCGTGGCCGAACTCGACGCCCTGCGCGATTGGCCGCTGATCGTCGTCACCGACGATGCGGAGCGCGCCACGCGCAGCTCGGCGAACTTCCTCTGGACCACCTTCACGCGCTTCGACCCTGCCGCCGACGTCCACGCGAGGGAGACCTCTCTGCTGCAAAACCACGCCTGCCTCACGCCGCCGATCGTGATCGACGCGCGGATGCAGGAGCCCTACCCGAGTGAGCTCTTCTGCGATCCCGACACGGCTCGAACGGTCGATGCCCGCTGGAAGGAGTACTTTCCGACGGCACGCGTCGAAATGGGCGACTCGGACCGTGGACACCTCGATTGAACGATCCATGCCGTCACGCACCGGCAAGCGCCGCGTAGGGATCGCCGGCCGGGGAAAGACGGCGGGCCGCGGGCGCACCAAGCTCCGAGGCGGTGCCCGCCGCCCCCTCTCCAGCCGTCCCTCCCCCGGCCAACCACCGATCCCGAGACCGACCATGAAAAGCCTTCTCGCCACCGCCTTCGCGTTCCTCCTCGTGTCCACCTCCTGCGCCGCCCGGGAGAGCAGCGCGGCCCCCTCACCGGCCTCGAAAACCGTGGCTCAGGCTGAGCACGCGGCCGACTTCGACCACACCCACGCCCTCTGGGACGGGATCCTGAAGAGCCATGTGCACGGGAACTCCTTCGACTACGCCGCACTCGCCGCCGACCACGCGGACCTCGACACCTACCTCGACACGCTCCACGCCGTGACAGGCGAGGAGCTCGGGAGCTGGTCCCGCGAACAGCGCTTCGCCTTCTGGATCAACGCCTACAACGCGCACACGATCGCGAAGGTCATCGAGCACTATCCGATCTCGAGCATCCGCAAGCTCGACAAGAATCTCGGGCTGACGACGGTCTTCGAGCAGCCCTTCATCGCGATGGACGAGCTCAACCCCTCCGGGAAGCACAAGCCTCTCTCGCTCAACGACATCGAACACGAGATCCTTCGCAAGCGCTTCAAGGATGCTCGAGTGCACGCCGCCGTGAACTGCGCCTCCGCGAGCTGCCCACCGCTTCGGGCCGAGGCTTTCGTCGCCGACCGGCTCGACCAGCAGCTCGATCAGCAGATGCGCGCCTTCGTGAACGATCCCACACGCAACAAGATCGACCCGAACAAGAAGAAGATGCGCCTCTCGGCGATCTTCGACTGGTTCGAGGGGGACTTCGAGCGCGACGCCGGTTCGGTCCGCGAGTACCTCGTGCGATGGACGCCCGAAGGGAAACATGACTTCATCCGCACCGCGCCGATCTCCTACAAGGACTACGACTGGGCACTGAACGACGTGGACAAGGACAACGAGTAGCGCGCCGCGCTCACTGTCCCGCGTAGCCGATCCGCTCGAGAAGCGCGGCGGTTCCGGCCCCCTTCCCCTGGCTCCGCGCAACGCTCTGGAGTTGGAGCCGACCGAACCGGCGTTCCAGGTCCGCCCGCAGTCGGCGCGCGAGATCGGGCGCCTCCCCGCTGAGATCCCTCGTTTCCCCGGGGTCGGCCACGACGTCGAAGAGCATCATGTCGCCGCCGGGAGGAGGATCGTCCGTGGTCCCCCAGGGTCCCGCCTTGGGGGCGAGCTGGACCACGTGCTGACCCGATCGCATCCCCATGAGGGGGGTCCGCCGGAATCCCTTCCAGTACCCGTGCTCCGTGGAGAACAGCACGACGCGATCCGGGGCCTCGGGATCGAAGAAGCCTTCGCGATCGAAGTCATTGCCCAGCGGCAGGCCTGCGACGGACGCCAGGAAAGGCCCCGTCCACCGATTCGAGACCACCGATGAGATCCGCACGCCGCGGGGCACGCCGGGGCCGGCGATCACGAGTGGGATGTGGACGAGTTCCCCGTAGAGCCTCTTCCCGTGCCCCAGTCCTCCCCGCTCGAAGATCTCCTCACCGTGATCCGTCGTGAAAACGACGACCGTTTCCTCGGTGAGTTCGAGTTCGTCCAGGGTGCGCATCAGCTCTCCCAGCCACCGATCGCCACTCCAGACACACGCGTCGTAGAGCCGCGAAATCCGGTCCCGCTGCTCCTTCGTGGTGACCGTGTCCAAGAGCGAGTTGCCGGCGTCGTCCCAGGGCGGATGGAAGGAGACGAGGTTGCCGATCCGTTCTCCCTCCCGGGTGGCCTCCTCTCCGAGACCGGGCGCGAGCAGTTCTCCTCCCTCGGGAAGCGGAGCGAAGGGCCGGTGGGGCTCGATCAGGTGGAGGTAGAGGAAGAAGCGCGTGTCGCGATGTTCGCGCAGCCATTGCTGGGCCTCCGAGAAGAACGCCCCCGCCTTCCTCAGGTCCTCTCGATCGTCGTGGAAGGATTCGAAGCCCTGGTCGAAGCCACGGCTCGCGGTGATCAGCGGGTTTCCGCTCCAGGCAGCGGTCGTCACGCCGGCCCTCTGGAGGGCTTCCGCGACCGTCGTCAGGTCGTATGCGAGATAGCACGAAGAGCTGTCTCTGACCCCGTGCTCTTCCGGCTGCAGTCCGGTGAGAATCGACGCGGTCGAGGGCCAGGTCCAGCTCGCCGTGGAATACGCGTTTTCGAACAGAACACCGCGGGATGCGAGGGTCTCGAGGTTCGGGCTCGTGTCCCTCGAGTAGCCGTAGGCGGAGAGCCTGTCACGCCGCAGCGTGTCCATCACCATCAGCACGAGGTTCGGGGCTTCCGGGGAGGGCCGGGTCCGTGGGACGCGAATGGAACGGACGAGCCGCATCCCCCCAAACCCCACCGCAGCGGCTTTCGGAGGAACCACCTCCCGACCGTCCGGCCCCATGGCGAAGGTGCGCAGCGTGATCTCGGCCCCGGACGACACGGGAATCCCCCCTGGACCGCCGACGTCGGTCCACTCGGATCCGGGATCCTCCAGCGTGAAGTGGAGCCTCACCTCGCTTCGATGAACGCTGTCTCCGTTCACCAGGACCTCGAACCCGAAGACCCCCTCCGGATTCGCATTCCCGAGCATCTTCACGACGGAGATATCCACTCCCGCACGCATCTTCAGAAACCGAGGTTCGTCGAAGTCGCCGAGGGAGAATCGAATCTCGGATGGCGGAGGGAGCAGAATCGACGGCATGTCCGCCCCGTCCAGCCCGTGCCGCATGGCCGGACAGATCACGCCGACGGCCGGTTCCATGCCCTCCTCGCTCCGCACGACCGTCCACTCCGGCGGATCCGAGACCAGATCGCGAACGACCTCGATCACCTGCATCCACTCGCCCGTCCTGGCGCCGGTGCGATCCTTCGAATCGGAGCAGGCGCTCAACGCCGCGCCCACGAAAAGGGTCAAGAGAGCCGGAAACCATGGGGACCGCATCGCGGCCGATTCCGAAGCGGATCGGACTGCGGGACCGGACGAGCACGCGGAGCAAGATAGGGTGGGCATGGAATGCGAGGCGTCGGAACTGAGCGATGAATCGAGGTCCGCCGGTGCCGGGGGAGGTCCAACGGTTCTCCAACCCCCGGGCAGGCGAGCTTGGCGCCCATTCTCGTCTGAAACGGGTGGACTGCGTTCCATGGGCCAGAAAAAGTACCGCGGATTCCCGTGAACCCGGACTCTTCGCGGAGTCCTAGCCCCGGCGAATCGTGCTCGCCTTCCCGGTCCGGAGCCCCCTCGAATCCCATGGGGCGGCTTCCGCCCGACCTCAGGCCTTCCCGACCTGGTGGCGGACGATCTCGCCGTCCACGAGGTACATCACATCCTCGGCGACGTTCGTCGCGTGGTCCGCGATGCGCTCCAGGGCCTTGGAGATCGAGATGTAGTCCATCGCATCGTCGATGTTCGCGTCATCCTCGTGCATCCGCTCGAGGAGGCGCTCGATGATCCTCCCGTTGCAGCGGTCCACTTGGTCATCCGCCTCGCAGACGCGACGGGCGAGCACCGCATCCCCCCGGACGAAGGAATCGATGCTCTCCTTCACCATGCGGGCCGTGATCTCGAGCATGTCGGCGAAGCCCGAAGGGATGTCGAGGCTCCTCGAGCGCGAACACAGATGCACGACGCGCTTGGCGATGTTCGCCGCGAGGTCCCCGATGCGCTCGAGGTCGTTGTCGATCTTGAGGCATGCGGCCACGAAGCGCAGATCGGAGGCGACGGGTTGGTGGAGGGCGAGCGCCTTGAGGCAATCCTCCTCGAGCTCGACCTCCTGCCGATCGATCTCGACGTCCCCTTCGATCACGCGTTCTGCGAGGCCCATGCGACGTTCGAGGAGCGCCTTGATCGATCGGCGCACGGCCTCTTCCACATCGCCCGCGAGGTGGAGGAGCTGGCGCTCGAGTTGTTCGAGGTGGTGACGTAGGTGCTTGGTCATGGGATCAGCCGAAGCGACCGGTGACGTAGTCCTCGGTCTCCTTGAGCCGGGGTTGGAGGAAGAGATCCTGGGTGGGGCCGAACTCCACGAGCCGGCCGAGGTACATGAACGCGGTGTAGTCGCTGGCGCGCGAGGCCTGTTGCATGTTGTGGGTGACCATCAGGATCGAGTAGGTGCCCTTGAGTTCGTCGATCAGGTCTTCGACGCGGCCGGTGGCGATCGGATCGAGGGCCGAGCAGGGCTCGTCGAGGAGCAGCACCTCGGGTTCGGCCGCGATCGCGCGCGCGATGCAGAGGCGCTGCTGCTGTCCACCGGAGAGCGCGAGCGCGCTCGACTCGAGGCGGTCCTTGACCTCTTCCCAGAGCCCCGCTCCCTTGAGGCTTTCTTCGCACACTTCTTCGAGCAGACCGCGATCGCGCTCTCCATCGATGCGAAGCGAGTAGACGACGTTCTCGAAGATGCTCATCGGGAAGGGGTTCGGTTTCTGGAAGACCATCCCGATGCGCTTGCGGAGCTCGATGACGTCGGTGCCGCTGTCCAGGATCGGCTGACCGCTCAACCGGATCTGGCCCTCGATCCGCACCGTGTCGATCAGGTCGTTCATGCGGTTCACGCAGCGAAGCAGCGTCGACTTGCCGCACCCCGATGGTCCGATCAGCGCGGTGACCTTGCCCTCCGGGCAGAGCATCGAGATGTCGAAGAGCGCCTGGGAGGAGCCGTACCAGAGCCGGAGCTTCTCGATCTCGAGGATCGAGCGCTCGTCGAAGGTCGCTTCGTGCACGACGGCGTCGAAGCTGCGCCCCTCATGGATCGCGTCGAAGAGTCCGCTCGGCTCCAGGATCGATCCGGGCAGTTCGTTCATCGACGCTCCTGCGGTGGAACGCGATCCTGCGACGGGCGGCTTCGCCGCGGCCCCGTGGGGCCTGAGTTCGAAGGGCTTGGTGGTCATCGGAAAGGAAGATTCAGACGTGGACGCCCTGGAGCTTGCGGCGCAGCCGGCCACGGACCCAGAAGGCGATCGAGTTGAGGGCGAGGATGATCACGATGAGCAGCAGCGTCGTCGTGTAGATCATCGGTTTGGCCGCCTCGCTGTCCGGGCTCTGGAAGCCCAGGTCGAAGATGTGGAAGCCGAGGTGCATGAAGCTGCGCGAGGGGTGGACGAAGGGGGCGGTGAGGTCGACCGGCAGACTCGGGGCGAGCTTGACCGCGCCGACCAGCATGAGCGGCGCCACCTCGCCCGCGCCGCGCGCGATCGCGAGGACCATGCCCGTCATGATCCCGGGCGCGGCGCGCGGCAGGACGATGCGCCGGATCGTCTGCCACTTCGTTGCGCCGCAGGCGAGCGATCCCTCGCGCATCGAACTCGGCACCGCGGCGAGCGCCTCCTCGGTGGCGACGATCACGACCGGCAGGGTCAGGAGCGCCAGGGTCAGCGCGGCCCAGATCAGCCCGCGCTTGCCGAAGGTCGGGTCGGGCAGGGCCTCGGGGAAGAAGGCCCGGTCGATGCTCCCGCCGACGACGTAGCAGAAGAAGCCGAGACCGAAGACGCCGAAGACGATGCTCGGCACGCCGGCGAGGTTGTTCACGACGATCCGGATGGTGCTGACGACGATCCCCTGCTTCGCGTACTCGCGCAGATACAGCGCCGCGAGCACGCCGAACGGCACAACGAGGATCGACATCAGGAGCGTCATCGAGACCGTGCCGAGGATCGCCGGGAAAACGCCGCCTTCCATGTTCGATTCGCGCGGGTCGGCGCTCAGAAACTCCCACCAGCGCGCGAGGTAAACCCCGACCTTGCCGGTGAAGGACAGTCGGTTCGCCGGATAGGCCCGCACGATCGAGGCCACTTCCATCGGGACATCGACGCCGTCCGAGGTGCGGAACACGACCTTCTGCTCGGCGTTCTTGGCGCGGAGCGCTGCGATCTTGGCACCGAGCTCGGCGAAGCTCGCCTCACCTTCTTCCTGGATGCGCAGCTCCTGCATCTTCGCGCGTCGCGCCTCGTCCGAATCCTCGCCGAAGCGCAGCTCCGCACCGCGCGTGGCGAGGCGTGCCCTCTCCAAGCGCGCGTTCACGCGACCGATCTCATGCTCTTCGAGGGTGCGGATCTCGGCCAGGCGCTCCCGTGCCGGGCCCTGCTCCGCCAGGAACGCGCTCCAGACCTCGGCGGGATCCTCGGTCACCACCTCCCCCTGGACCTGGTAGGACACCGGAGTCCCGTAGAAGCGTCCCCAGGAAAGACGCTCGACGACCAGCGCCCAGTCCGGCCGCTCGACCTTCGCAACGTCCGCGTTGTCGATCCAGCGGAACGAGACGCCGGTCAGGTCGCGGTTGCCGACGCGGATCAGGCGGCGATCGACCTCCTCGCCGTCGAGACGCACGGTCTCCTCGCGCTGCAACTCACCGAGCACGCTCGTGCCGTCCTCCAGGGTGATCTGCTCCAGCGGCCCGGGCCAAAACGTTCCGAGGCCGAACCCCAGGACGAGAGCGAAGAGCCCCACGACCATCGCGAGGGCCAGGACGAGCGCTCCCCCCGAAATCCAGACGAAGGGCTCCCCGTGCGCGGAGAGCTGCGTGCGCCTGCGCGGTCGCTTGCGCGCGCGCTGGCGGGAAGCCTCGGGCGCGGGCGTGGGGGCCGGAGGTTCGAGGGTGGTGGTCATAGCCGGCTGGAGCGCTTGCGGAAGCGAATCCGCACCGTCTCGGCGCAGGTGTTCAGGACGAAGGTCATCGCGAAGAGGACCAACGCGGCGAGGAAGAGAGCGCGGTAGTGCGTGCTTCCCTGGACGGCTTCGGGGAGCTCGACCGCGATGTTCGCCGACAGGGTGCGGAACCCGCTGAACGGGTTGATCTCCATGATCGGCGTGTTCCCGGTCGCCATCAGAACGATCATCGTCTCCCCCACCGCACGCCCGAGTCCGATCATCACGGCCGAGAAGAGCCCGCTCGTCGCGGTCGGCAGGACGACGCGCACGGCGGTCTGCCACGGGGTGGCGCCGGCGCCGAGGGAGGCAAGGCGCAGGTGTTCGGGGACGCTCGAGAGAGCGTCTTCGGCGAGCGTGTAGATGATCGGGATGATCGCGAATCCCATCACGAAGCCGACGAGCAGCGCGTTGTGCGGGTCGTAGGTGTCGAGGAGGCTGCCGCGCGGGTCGAATCCCGAGACCTCGAGGAGTCCTCCGACCCCGAACGCGACCCCGAGCGTTGCGACGAGTCCAACGCCGAGCTTCAGGAGATCGACGCGCGCCGTCCGACCCCGCGTCCAGGACTCACCGCGCCTGGCGAGGAAGGCCGCGTACCCGCGCCCCCCGACAAGGGTCACCAGGAGCACGCTGACGGGCAGGAGGAGCAAACCCCAGGCGCCGATCGAATGCGCGCCCTTGCCGCCGAGCCAGAGCTCGATGCTTCCGGCGAAGAAGAGCCGTTCGAGTCCCGGCCCGACCCACGCCGCGGCGAGGACCCCGACGGGAAGCGCGGCGGCCATCGCGACGACGCGCTGCCATCCCGACCAAGCGCTCCTGCGCTCCGTTGGAAGGAACTGCCACAGGTGCGCGCCGAGAAGCAGGGCGAGGGGCACGGTGACGATCGCCGCGAGGATCGCCGGCAGGGCGGTCTGCGCGAACGGAGCGATCACGAGCCCGGCGAGAAAGCCGAGCACGACGCTCGGGAGGCTCGCCATCATCTCGATCGACGACTTGATCGGCGCACGCAGGCGGCGGTCCAGGAACTCGCTCGTGAAGAGCGCCGCGAGCAGCGCCAGCGGCGTCCCGAAGAGCATCGAGTAGAAGGTCGCCTTGATCGTCCCGTAGACGAGCGGAACGAACCCCAGCTTGGTCTCGAACGCGTCGCTCGCGCCTTCGGACTGCCAGACGTGCTGCGGACCGGGGTAGGTCTCGTACCAGACGGGGCGGAAGAACGAGGAGAAGCTCGCCTCGGGGGAGCGGAAGTCGACCTCCCAGCTCTTCAGTCCCGCCGAGCCGAAGGCCAGGACGTGGTCCTCTTTCGGGAGGATACGCGCGCCGAAGGGGCTGCCGATGTCGGTCGCGTCGAGCTCTAGGAGACGCGACTCCGAAGTGACGTGGTATGCCTGGACCGTGCCGTCCCCAAAGGTGGCGACGATCAGGCGGCTGCGCGGGGAGGCGGCGAGGTGCACAACCGGGGTGTTCGGCCCGCGCATCGTGTGCGCCTCCACGAGGGCCTTGCCGTCCGGCGTCGCGCCGTCCTCGCGCGGCGCGTCGAACCAGGCGCGGATCACGCCTCGATCCGAGCCCGTGATGAGAGTGCTCCGGCCGACGAGAAAGGTCGTGGAGGTGAGTCGTTCCCCCTCCTCAGGCGTCAGGTCGACGACCTCGGCCACGGTCGCGTTGGCCGGGTCGCGCGCGTCGATGCGCTCAGCTCGGCCGTCGCCGTGCACGATCAGGACCTCGCGGCCCGTCCCCGTCAGGAGCACCTGGGCCGGGGGCGCCGAGTCGCTCTCGCGGTCATAGGGAAGCACCCGCTCTTCGAGGGAAGTCTCGCTCTCCCCGGTGAACAGGTTCATCGTCGACTCGGCCTGCACGAAGAGAGGTCCCGCGTCGCGCGTCCAGACGACGAAGGTCTGGTCCCCGTCGTCGTCGAGATGCGAGAGACGCTGGACAGGCGATGCGCTGTCGAGCTGGAGCGGTTCGCCGAGCTCGAAGTCGAGCGCCTCGCGGCGCAGCTTTCCCTCCGGCGTGCGCTGCCAGATCGCGTTCCCGAACTCGACGACCCTGCCTCCCGCGACATCGACGAGTTCCGCGGGAACTTCATCCGCGATCGGGAAGCTCGACTCGAATCCGATCCGGGCCGTTCGAACCGATCCGTCCTCGAATCCGAATGCGAGGCTTCTCCCGTCCACGGATGCCGAGAACGCGGTCGGTCTCGAGAGACCGGCGAAGGGCTCGATCTCCTCGAGGACCTGGCCCGACTCCACCGCCAGGACCCGCAGGTTCCAGTCCTGGCCCAGCACCGCGACGAGGACGCCGTACTCGTCGGGGAATACGCGCCGCGGCGCACGCTCCGCGACCGGCGCCTCGTTCGGTTCGGATGCTTGCGCCCTGCGGAAGAGGGGTAGGGCGACAGCCAGCAGAAACGCGCAGATCAGGGTGATCGCGATCACGGCTCCAAAGCCTCCTGCCGTGATCAGACCGGTAGCGAGGCGCTCGGCGAGGCGCACGCGCTTCGTCGTCTCGAGCCGCCGCTTTCGACGGCCGGTTCCGTTGCCGCTTCGGCGCATCACTGGCGGGTCAGTCGCGGGCTGCTCCCGCGTCCATCGGCTTCACGTCGAGCCCGAGGGCCTTCAGCGTCCGCTCGGCGATCTGCGCGGTCACCGGGTAGTAGCCGGCCTTGAGGACGTCCTGCTGCCCCTCCCGGCTGAAGATGTACCGGATGAACTCGCGGCGCAGCGGGTCGAGCGGGCGATTCGGCTCCTTGTTGATGTAGAGGTAGAGGAAGCGAGCGAGCGGGTACTTGCCCGTGTATGCGTTCTCCGCGGTGGCCGCGACCATCGGTCCCCCGGCCTTCGCCGCGAGCGGCACCGCGCGCACGTCCGCGGTCTTGTAGCCGATTCCCGAGTAGCCGATGCCGAAGGGATCGTTCGCCACTCCCTGGACGACCGAGGAGCTACCCGGCTGCTCCTTCACCGTCGCCTTGTAGTCCCCTCGGAAGAGCGCGTGCTTCTTGAAGTAGCCGTAGGTTCCCGAGGCGGAGTTGCGGCCGTAGAGGCTGATCGGCTGGCCGGTGTACTCGCCGGTGAGGCCGAGCTGGTCCCAGGTTCGAATCTCCTCCGGATAGCCCCCCTTACGGGCGGTGGAAAAGATCGCGTCGACCTCGGGGAGGCTGAGGCCTTCGATCGGGTTGTCCTTCGGGACGTAGACGGCGAGCATGTCGATGCTCGTCGGGAGGGAGGTCGGCTTGTAGCCGAAGGCCTTCTCGAAGGCGTCGACCTCGCTCGACTTCATCTGCCGGCTCATCGGAGCGAAGTTCGAGGTTCCCGAGATCAGCGCCGGGGGCGCGGTCGAGGAGCCCTTGCCTTCCACTTCGACCCGGACGTTCGGGTAATGCTTGCGGAAACCCGCGGCCCAGAAGGCCATCAGGTTGTTCATCGTGTCGGAGCCGACACTGTTGATGTTGCCCGACACGCCCGAGACGGGGGTGTATGCGGGCAACTCCGGATCGACCTCGACGGCCTGTGCGAGAACGGGGGCTCCGAGGAACGCGAGGGCGGAGCCGAGGAGCGTGGCTTGGATCTTCTTCATCTCTTGGGTTCGGGCCCTCCGGGCCCGTCGGACTTGGGTTCGTTGTCTTGGTCCGGGAAGATGCCCGGCGTGCGTGAAGCCAGCGTGTCGCTCGGATGAAGAATGGATGAAGGTTGGCGCCCCCCCTGGCGGAATGTGAAGGGACCTTCACACACTCTTGGCGGAACGCTCACGGGCGCTCCTGCATCGCTGCCGCTACCCTCCCCGCCAGTCCCCCGAAGAACCCATTCCCGAGGACCACTCGAAACGACCCATGAACCCCCTCCTGATCCTGGCGGCCTGCGCCCTCCTCTCCGGGGCCACTTCCGCGAACGACCCGATCCGCACGGTCTCCAGCCTCGACCAGGCGACTCGGACCGAGGGCGCCGGCCAGGGCACGTCCACCTCCCCGCTCCTCGCGAGCCTGACGACGATCTACGCCGACGGTGACAAGGAGGTCTCCTGGGGA
>DRLC01000353.1 GCA_011053145.1 Planctomycetota bacterium
ACTCCGCGCCAAGCTCCCAGACCTCCAGCCCGCCACCGGACCCGCCCACCGCTCGTCGGTCATGCTCTTCAACAGCATCGACTTCATCGTCTTCTTCGTGATCGTGCTCGCCCTGTACAGGGTGGTGCGACCGCTGCGGTGGCAGAATCTCCTACTGCTCGTCGCCTCGTACATGTTCTACGGGGCCTGGGACGTGCGGTTCCTCGGGCTGCTCGTGTTCTCGACGGTGGTGGACTACGTGTCGGGGCTTCGGATCGAAGGAGCGCCGACGGAGCAGGGTCGCAAGCGCTGGTTGATCGTCAGCATGGTCAGCAACCTGGGCCTGCTCGGGTTCTTCAAGTACTGGGACTTCGGCGTCGAGTCGATGGCCTACCTGCTCGGCCAGTTCGGGCTGCACCCGCACCTCCAGACGCTCGGGATCATCCTGCCGGTCGGGATCTCCTTCTACACGTTCCAGTCGATGAGCTACACCATCGACGTCTACCGCAGGGAGCTCACCCCGACGCGCGATTTCCTCGCCTTCGCGCTCTACGTCTCCTACTTCCCGCAGCTCGTCGCGGGGCCGATCGAGCGTTCGACGAACCTGCTCCCACAGATCACGAAGCCGCGGCGCAAGGTGACGCGCGAGGACGTGCGCATCGCGCTGCTCTGGATCCTCCTCGGGTACTTCAAGAAGGTCGTGCTGGCCGACACGCTCGGCCTGATGGTGGATCACGCCTACCGCCACACCGACGAGATGACCGGCGCGATCATGTACGTCGCCGGCGCGGGCTTCGCTGTCCAGGTCTACTGCGACTTCGCGGGCTACACGCTGATCGCGCGCGGGGTCAGCCGGCTGCTCGGGATCGACCTGATGCGCAACTTCCGGATGCCCTTCCTCTCGCGCACGACGAACGAGGCCTGGCAGCGCTGGCACATCAGCCTGTCGACCTGGCTTCGCGACTACCTCTACATCCCCCTCGGCGGGAGCCGCGGCGGACGCCTGCTGCGCTATCGCAACCTGATGCTGACGATGCTCCTCGGCGGGCTCTGGCACGGCGCCTCGTGGCCCAAGGTCTTTTGGGGCGGCTGGAACGGCACGATCCTCGTCGTCGGCCACATGATGCGCGGCGACAAGAAGCCGAAGAAGCCGACCCTGCCGACGTGGATCCGCCAGACGACGATCTTCATGATCCTGTGGATCACGGGCCTCGTCATCTTCCGCTCCCGCGACATGGACCAGGCCTTCCAGGTCATCCATATGGTCGTGACCGACTTCCGCTGGACACCGGAGTTGTGGCTGTACCTGAAGCCGACGCTCGCGATCCTCGGCCTCCTCTACGCGTATCACATCTGGCAGGAGAAGGAGGGGAGCGAGTTCGTGCTGCTCGAAACGCACCCGCTGGTCCGTACCGCCGCCTACAGTTTCATGCTGATCACGATCGCCGTGGTCGGTTTCCGGCCCTCGCCCTTCATCTACTTCCAGTTCTGAGTGAAGGTTCTCTCCCACATCCTCGCAATCGTCGTGGGCGCCCTCGCCGCCGAGGGCTTCACGCGCGCGACGATCGAGCCCGACGCGATCTTCGAGATCGCCTTCTCGCCCGGGGCCCAGAGCTACGACGATGAGCTCGGGATGGTGTACACGCCGAACTTCGACGGCTACATGCGCCATCCGGACGGGGTCTGGGCCGAGCCGATCCACCTCGACGAGAACGGGTTTCGGCCCTTCACGCGCACGGGTCCCGATCTTCCCGGCGACCCGACGCGTGTCGCGATCATCAGTGGACGCTCGATGACGATGTGTTACGGGCTCCCCGACGAGAAGACGATCCAGTCCTTCATGGTGAAGGAGGCGAAGCGAGCGCTCGAAGTCCACAACACCGGGTGGGCCGGCATCGATCCCTACCGCGCCTGGCACTTCTTCCTGCGCACGCTCGACAAGGGTGACCCCTTCGACGTCGCGCTCTTCGCGATCAACCCGGGCTCCTTCGCCCCCTACGCGACGCTTCCCGCGGGCTTCGAGCACGTCCCGCGCCACCCCGATGCCGACCGCTTCTTCTACATGATGCCGGGGAACATCCGGATGCCGAAGGACGCGCTCGAGGACTGGATGGGCCCGAACTACTTCCGCTCCTACGTCTTGTATGGACTCCTGCGCTACCGACAGTTCCCGCTGGAATGGTGGGCCGATGCGAAGCGGTGGGTCGCGAAGTTGCGGGGTGAAGAGCGCGCTCCGGCGGCCGAACCGGTCGAAGATCCCGCGGAGATCGAGCTCGGGAAACGTCGCTTCGCCGAGTTCTTTCTGCACATGCAGCGTCACTTCGCGAAGCGCGGCACACGCTTCGGCGTCGTCTTCCTGGTTTCCTTCAAGCATCCGGTCGACTGCTACGACGACTTCGCCGCCGCGATGCCGCCCGGCGTTCCCTTCATCGACCTCCAGAAGAGGCTGCGCCCCGAGATGGACCCGCGCAACGCGGTCGCCCTCGGCCACTACGGTGAGCGCCAGAGCAGGCTCGTCGCCGAGGCTCTGAACGAGTTCGTGGATGAGCTCCTCGACATGCCGGTCCCCGAGGAAGGCGACGAGTGAACTCCGCCGCTCAGATCGCGTTCTTCGCCGCCGCCACCGGGGGAATCGCGCTCGGGCTCACGGTCTTCCAGCGCTCCCCACAGCGCCGCATCGAAGTGCGCCTCGTGATGGCGCTCGCTCCGCTCGTCCTCGCGCTCAGCATCGCGGGCCTCGTCGGCTTCCTCTGTGCGACCCCCGAGCACGACTACAGCGCCGCGCGCCTCGCCCTCTCGACCGGGATGCTCCACGGCTACCCGCTCTACTTCGGGATCGACGACGGGCCGATCCTCTCGAGCATCTACGGGCCGGTCTCGGTGCTCCTGTATCTGCCCGCCGCCGCCTTCTCCGACATCACGGTCTCCTTCGCGGTCGCGAGCGCGACGAACATCCTCTCGTTCCTCTTGCCGGTGTTCGTCGTCTTCACGGTCGCCGGCCGCCGCGACCTGGGCCTCGCCCGCGCCTTCGCCTCCTTGACCGTCGGAGCACTCTTCACGAGCCCGGTCGTGCACCAGATCCTGGGCCCGATCCACGTGGATGGTCCGGCGATCGGGCTGGGGTTTCTCTCCTGCGCGGCGCTCCTTTCGACCGGCGGCGAGCGGGCGACGACGCGGCGGCTGATCCTCGCCGCCTCCCTCGCGGTGCTCGCCGCTTGGAGCAAGCAGGTCCACGCGCCGGTGGCCATCGGCCAGCTCGCCTGGCTCGTCCTCGCCCGCGGCCGACGCGAGGCCTCCCGCTACTTCATCGCTCTCGCCGGATGCGCGCTCGTCTCCGTCCTCCTCGTCGCCGCCTTCTTCGGCCCTTTCCCGGCCTGGTTCAACCTGATCGTCATCCCGGGCAGCCACGAGTTCTATCCCTTCGGACCGATCGCCGCCGAACTCGCGCGCATGAGCCTGCCCTGGCTCCTTGTCCTGGGCTGGTCGCTGTACACCTCGCGCCACGCCACGCGCGCACCGCTCACGCGCCCGTTCGGACTGTTCCTGCTCTGCGCGCTCTTCCTTGCCCCCACCTCGTTTCTCGCGCGCGCGAAGCTCGGTGGCTTCCTGAACAGCTGGCACTCCCACGCCTACCTGATCCTCGCGGCCTCGCTCGCCCTCTTCGACACGATCTCCTGCGCCCCGGCGCGCCGCGAAATCCTCCCGCTGGCTCGCCGCCGCGTCGCCCTCGCGCTGGCACTCCTCGTCCTCGCGTTCCTCCCCTACCGCCGGGCCGCCCGCGCCTACCACGTCCTCGACGGCCCGAACCTGCAGGAACGCACGCTCGCCTTCGCTCGCGCCCACGCGGGCGAAGTCTTCTTCCCCTGGAACCCGCTCGTCACCCTGCTCACGGACGGCCGCCTCTATCACTTCGAGTGGGGAGTCCGCGACCGCGAGATCGCGGGCTATCCCCCCACCGAAGCCCACATCCGCGCACACCTCCCCGAGCGGCTCACCTATGTGATGTACCCGCGCGATGTCGCCCACCGCGAAAACGGCCCCAAGCTCGTCCTGCTCGAGTACCTGAAGGAGTTCAGCGAGGAGGTCGAGCTCCCGGACGCGCCCGATTGGGTCGCGTTCGTGCGTCCCAGGTGAGCGCCGCGCGCCAGGCCGCGAGCTTCTTGGCCCGGGGAATGGAGGCATTGGCTGGGCTGGTCGAGGGGACGCGTAGGAGGGCGTAGCGCTCGGACTCTTCGAGCTTCGGGAGGACGTAGCGGAGGAACGAATGTTCGGCCTTGGCTCCGTTGAAGACGATGCGCTCGATCTTCGAGTGATCGGCGAGGAAGGCCGGGAGGTCGTTCACCTCGATCGAAGACTCGACGATGTCCGAGTCGAGGCTCGAAGTGCGGGTGCAGGTTTCTAGGACGTCCCACAGGGCCACCCCCGCGCGGAGCAGGCAGCGGGTGCGCTCGTGGTAGGAGGCGGTGGGGTCGAAGCCGAGAATCTCGCCGACCAGCGGCCAAAAGAGGTTGCGGGGGTGGGCGTAGTACTGGTGCGCGGCGAGCGAGGCCTTGCCGGGCATCGAGCCGAGGATGAGAACGTGCGCACGGTGGTCCGCAATCGGGTCGAAGCTGTGGACGTGCATCGGGGAAAGCCTAGCGAGGCCTGGGGGGGGGAGCCCCGGAAACGGACGAGGAGAGCCCCTGGAAGGTGGGAGCGGGGTCGCCCAGGAGTCGTTGGGAAAGCCCCCCCGAACCGGAAGGAGGTGCCTTCCGGGTTCCCCAGGCGGGTCCCGTCGTGGTTCACTCTGCCGCCCTCCCGAGCCC
>DRLC01000354.1 GCA_011053145.1 Planctomycetota bacterium
AGTCCGCGCCTGCCTCGCGCACACGCTCTCCCCATCCCTCGGTCGATCCCCTGCCGGTCACGACCAGGAAGGCATCCGGGTGGCGGACCCGGAGTCCCTGGACGAGGTCTTCTCTCCCTTCCTCGAATCCGCAGATCCAGACCACATCGGGGTGGGTCGCGCGGAGTGTGAATCGCATCTCGGGCAGCTCCTGGGAGAGGTGCTGGACGAGGGCATTGCTGAGGGCTCTCTCGGGGTGCAGTGTCGTCAGGAGGCAGGTGAGCCGCGGTCCGCGGGCACGTCCCTTACGGGACCAACCGTAAGGAAGCGACGCGGAAGCCCCCCTCGAAAGGGGGTCAGGTGACGATGTCATGCGGGTCTCCATGGGATGGGATGCGGAAGCCGGGTCTCGGCCCGCCGCCAGCTAGTACGACGGGGAGGGGGGCGCTCCAGGTTCCATCCCCTCTAGTCACCCAAACGACGAAAGGGGCCCAGCTCGCGCCATTTCCAACCTACCCCACACTCGACTCACAAGATCCTTACACTTCGTCCCCCCGGGCTCCCGCCCGGTATGGCGCGGAATCCCCGGCCTCAGCGTCTCCAGGGGGCCTCCCTCGTTATCCTCTGCGCCCGATGCTGCCGCGCACCCCGAAGGATCTTCCGTCCCCCCCCCTGGGATTCCTCCAGGGGAGCGATCTGCCGCGGACGAGAGCTTCTTCCGATCCCTCCCATCGGGGCCCGGCCCCGGAAGGACCTGCGTGGTGAGCCCGCATCTCAGGCGCTACATCCGGCGTTTCCTCACCCACCGCGGCCGCCTCTTGCTGGGCGTCGCGGCGATCCCCGTCGCCGCCTTCCTCGATATCCGCCTTTCGCTCCTCGTGGGCGACACCCTCACGCGACTGCGCCAGGGGGAGGACGGAACCTTCCTGCGCGGGGTCTTCCTGTTGATGCTCCTGATCGCCGGGGTCCAGGGGGTCTTCCGCTTCCTGCAGCGCTGGTGGATCGTAGGGGTGTCCCGGCGCTTCGAAGTCGAGCTCAAACAGGACCTCTTCGACAAGCTCACCCGCCTCCCCCTGAGCTTCCACGCTCGCTCGCGCTCGGGGGACGTCGTCACCCGCCTCACCTCCGACGTCGAAAACGTCCGCATGCTGCTCGGGCCGGGAAGCATGTACGTGCTATCCGCATGCTTCCTCGTCCCCGGTGCACTCTTCGTCCTCTTCCGCATCTCCCCCGCGGTGACGGTGGCGATGGCCCTTCCGCTGATCTCGGTCGCGTTCGTGATGCGGGCGCTCACTCCGCGCCTGCACCGAGCGTCCACGGCTGTCCAGGAGAGCCTCGCCGACGTCGGGCACCGCGCCCAGGAAAGCTTCGCGGGGATCCGGGTCGTGAAGGGCTATGGGCTCGCGGACCACGAATGCGCGGACTTCGAGGCGATCTCGCGCGCGAACCGTGGGCATCAGATCCAGATGGCGCGCGTGCGCGGCCTGATGCACGCGGCGATCAACCTCGCGTTCGAAATGGCCTTCCTACCGATCCTGTTCGTCGGAGGCTGGGCGATGATCGACCGCTCGATCGCGGTCGGCGACCTCTTCAAGTTCATCGACCTCGGCTTCAAGGTCTTCTGGCCTGTGATCGCACTGGGCTGGATCGCGGGGCTGTATCCGCGTGCCGCGGTCAGCGCGGAGCGTATGAACGAGCTGCTGGACGCGGACCTCGAGATCCACGACCCGGCAGAGCCCGTCCCGCTGTCTCCCGTCTCCGGCGAACTCCGCCTGCGGGGCGTCGGGTTCACCTATGACGACGCACCCCGCCCGGCCCTCGAGGACGTGAACGTGACGATCCCCGCGGGGACGACCCTGGGGGTCGTCGGCCCCACCGGCGCGGGCAAGTCGACGCTCCTGAACCTCCTCGGCCGGCTCTCCGACGCACGCGGCGACCTGCGCCTCGACGGCGTCTCGCTGCGCGAACTCTCGCTCTCGACCGTGCGCGGTTCGATGGCCTACGTACCCCAGGACAGCTTCCTGTTCTCGGACACCTATCGCGCGAACCTCGAATTCGGAGCGGACGGGCCGCTCGATGACGAACGCATCTGCGAGCTGATCGAGCTGGCGGGGATGACCGATGAGGTTGCGCGCTTTCCGGACGGGCTCGAACAGATCATCGGCGAGCGCGGCGTCACCCTTTCGGGGGGCCAACGCCAGCGCACGTGCATCGCGCGCGCGCTCGCGAAGGACCCTCGCATCCTGATCCTCGACGACGCCCTTTCCGCGGTGGACACCGAGACCGAGGCCAAGCTCCTCTCCGCCCTGCGGCGCGCGGGAACGGGGCGCACGGTGGTCCTGGCCGCGCACCGCCTCCAAACCGTGCGCGACGCGGAGCAGATCGTCGTCCTGCGCGAGGGTCGCGTCGAGGCCCAGGGCACGCACGACGAACTCCTCGAACGCTCGCCCTGGTACCGCGAAACCTGGGACCGCCAGCGCATGCTCCAGGAGTTGGAGGAGCTCGCGTGAAGGAAGAGCCCGAAGACGATGTCGCGACGAAGGTCTGGGACTGGGAGGTCCTCCGACGCCTCTCCGTGTTCGCTCGCCCCCACGTCCGCAAGTTCCTCACCAGTTTCGGCGTGCTCCTCGGCCTCTTCGCGCTGCAGCTCCTCTCCCCCTGGCTCCTGCGCGGCGCGATCGACGGTCCGGTGCGCGCAGCGGACGAGGCCCGCGCGAGCGTGGGCGAGGCGGCCTTCGACCCGCACCCCTACCTCGTATCCCTCGGACTCTGGGCGTGCGCCTACCTCGCGTCGATCCTGACCGCCGCGGTGGCGCGATACTTCGAGATCAGTCAACTCACGCGAACCGGCCAGGCGGTGATCCACGACCTGCGCACGCACCTGTTCGCCCACATCCAACGCCTGGACACGGCCTGGTTCGACACGATCCCGACAGGAGCCCTCGTCACACGCGTCACCAGCGACATCGAGAACCTGAACGAGCTCTTCACCTCGGGGCTGATCGTGCTCCTCTTCGATCTCCTCAAGATCGTGATCGTGTTGGGACTGCTCTTCTGGGTCTCGGCCAAGCTCGCTCTCGTCGTCCTCTTCCTGACCCCGATCCTGATCGGGGTGAGCCTCGTGTTCCGGGGCGGGGCCCGTCGAGCGCACCGCGCGGTGCGCGCGCGTCTATCGCGCATGAACGGCTACCTCCAGGAAGTCCTGTCCGGCATCCGCGTGGTCCAGGTCTTCCGCCGCGAGGAACGCGTTTCCCAGCGATTCTCCGAACACCTCGCCTCCTACCTCTCGGCGAACTTCCGCACGATCTTCCTGTTCGCACTCTTCTTCCCGATCCTTTCGTTCGTGACCGTGTCGATCCAGGGATCGATCCTCTGGCGCGGGGGCAACGAGATCCAGGCGGGAGCGATGACGGCGGGTGAGTTCATCCTGTTCTGGTTCTGGCTGCAGCTCTTGATCTCTCCGATCCGCGAATTGGGGGAGCGCTACAACGTCCTCCAGTCCGCGTTCGCATCCGCCGAGCGCATCTTCGACATCCTCGACACCGAGCCCGTCTTGCGGGAACCGAATCCCCCCACGCCGCTCCCCACTCCCTACCGCGCCCACGTGCGTTTCGAGGGCGTGGCCTTCTCCTACGCCACCGGCCCCGAGGTGGTGCGCGACATCTCGTTCGAGATCCCGGCGGGCAAGACAGTCGCGATCGTCGGAGCCACGGGCGCGGGCAAGTCCACCCTCGTCCACCTGCTCCTGCGAAGCGCCGACCCCACCGAGGGCCGCGTGACGATCGACGGCATCGACCTCGCCGAACTGGACCCCGCCGCGTACCGCGCGCGCCTCGGCCTGGTCCTCCAGGAAGACTTTCTCTTCAGCGGAACGATCCGCGACAACCTCGTCCTCGGCCGACCCGGCGTCACGGATGAGTCGATCTCGCGGGCCCTCGAAGCCAGCTCCGCGATCGACGTGATCGAACGCCAACCCGCCGGCCTCGCCACCGCCGTCGCCGAACGCGGCGCGACGCTATCGACCGGAGAGCGCGAGCTGATCGCGATCGCGCGCGCCCTCGCCGCCGACCCCGCGCTCGTGATCTTCGACGAGGCCACCTCGAGCGTCGACTCCGCCACCGAGGCGAAGATCGAGGTCGCCACGCGGGAACTCCTGCACGGAAGGAGCGCGCTCGTCGTCGCCCACCGCCTCTCCACGGTGCGCCGCGCCGACCAGATCCTCGTGCTGCACCACGGCCGCATCGTCGAACGCGGGAGCCACGCCGAGCTCCTCGCCCAGGACGGCTACTACGCGCGCCTGCACGCGATGCAGTTCCGCGAGGACGACGAGGTCTGATTCGGCCCCCACGGATCGTGCTCCGTGAGCTAGCCTGGCTCCTGTCCGCGACCCCCCTCCGCACGTTCCCGATGCGCATCCACGCCCTTGTTCTCGCCCTGACCCTCGCCGCCCTCCCGGCGACCTCCCAAGAAACCTCCGTGCTCGTCGCGAGGGATGAGCAAGGCGCCGCCGAGGCATGGCTGTCTCCGGGCAGCGACCTCTTGGTGACGCGCCCCGAAGACGGCGGATCGGGGGTCTTCCTGGAGCGGGGCTCCTTCCCGCGCTTCGCACCGGACGGTCGTGTGCTCTATACCGAGACCCTCGACGACGGGCACGAGATCCTCTCGAGTCGCACGATGGTCCTCGACCCCGGGACACGCAGCCCGCGACCGCTCCGGCGAGGGGAGCGTGAGCTCGAATACCGGCGACCGCCCCTCTCGCCCGGCGACACGACCGCCGTGCGCGTTTGCATCGACCCGGGGCACGGGGGAACCGATCCAGGTGCGATCGGGTTCGGATTGCAGGAGAAGGACATCACGCTCGACATCGCGCTACGGCTGCGCCACCTGCTCCGGCTCGACACCTGGAACACGAAGGGCGGGGGAAGCTGGGACGTGCTGATGACGCGCGACGACGATGTGTACGTCGGCCTCTCCCAACGCGCGAACCTCGCGAACGCCTTCGGGGCGCAGAGCTTCCTCTCGATCCACGTGAACTCCTTCAGCTCCTCGAGCGCGAACGGCACCGAGACCTATTGCTACCTCGGCCAGAGCCTGAACGCGGGAGGCATGCTCCGGAACGCGGTGCACGAAGAGGCGATCCGCGCTTGGGGACTTCGCAACCGCGGGGTCAAGGAAGCGAACTTCGCGGTCCTACGCCTGACCGCCATGCCGGCCGCCCTCGCGGAGACCGGCTTCATCACGAGCCCGATCGACATCGTCAAGTTGCAGGATCCCGAAGCGCGCGCCGAGATGGCGCTCGGCTACCTCTTCGCACTGCAACTGCACCACGGGTTCCAGATGTTCGACCCCCGACCGAGCGGAGGGTTCCTGGGACTCGCGCGCTAACCCGGGTTATTCATGAGCCTGTGCACCAGGCACAGCAACTCGTTTCCTGATGGTGCTTTGCGATTCCTGACCCCGGAATCGACCCTTGACGGGTCGACGAGGACGGCAGGAATCGCAAAGTGCCGTCAGGGGACGAGAGACCGCC
>DRLC01000355.1 GCA_011053145.1 Planctomycetota bacterium
CCCCAGCCGGTTCCGTTGGCTGCGCCGCGCCCGGTTTCCGGCGGCCCCGCCGGGCCGGCACTGGCGCCCGTCGCGATCGGGATCGGGGCCTCGACAGGGGGGCCGAAGACGCTGGCCGCGCTGCTCTCGAACCTCCCCTCGACGCTCAATGTGCCCATCTTCGTGGTGCAGCACATCGAGCATGGGGGAGGCGAGGCGCTCGTGGCTACGCTGGGGAAGGACTGCCGGCTCCCGGTCCACATGGCCGAGCACGATACGCGCCCCGTCGACGGCCACATCTACGTCGCGCCGGCGGGAAAGCACATGACCGTCGTGGGCTCGCGCTTCGACTGCCATATCCAGCTCGACGAGGCACCGCCCGTGAACTATTGCCGGCCGGCCGTGGACCCGCTCTTCGAATCGTTGCCCTACGTCTACGGGGCGCGAGTTCTCGCGATCATCCTCACGGGGATGGGGTCGGACGGTGTCGAGGGAGTGAGGGCAATCCGGGCCGCAGGCGGGTACTGCCTGGTTCAGGATGAGGAGTCCTGCGTCGTGTTCGGGATGCCGAAGGCGGTGCAGGAAGCAGGGGAGTATGACGAGATCCTCCGGCCTGAGGAGATCGCAACGAGAGCAGCACTGTTGACGGCCAGGAGGGCCGCATAGGCATGAACCATCACATTCAGCCCAGCCAAGCCCGTGTGATCCGGGAGCTCGTCGAGAATTGGTCGGGCATCATCCTCGATGAGAACGACGTTCACTTCCTCGAGTTTCGGCTGCGGCCGTTGCTCAAGAAGTTCGACTGCGAGGACTATTCGGACCTCGTCGAGATCGCCCGTCGGGGCGGCACGGCGATCCGTACCGCGCTCGTCGACGCGGTGACCACGAACGAGACCTCCTGGTTCCGGGACGTAAACGTCTACCGGGAGCTCCGTGAGGAGATCCTGCCGGGCCTGATTGCCATGCGGGGCGTCGGGGCTCCCTTGGACATCTGGTCGGCGGCCTGCTCCACGGGGCAGGAGCCCTACACCGTCGCGATGCTCTGCCGGGAGATCGAGCGGCTGCACGAGATCCCCGGCTTCCACGCGACGAACGTCCGGATTCTGGCCACCGACATCTGTCAGGAGGCGCTCGCCGCCGCTCGCAAGGGCGTCTACGATTCCATCGCGATCAAGCGCGGACTGCCCCCCGAGTACATCGAGCGCTACACGGAGCCCCGCGACGGCAAGTCGGCCGTGACCCGGGCGGTCAAGGATCTGGTGCGCTTCGACCAGATGAGTCTGATGGATCGCCACTACGGGACGGAGCAGATGGACCTCATCCTGCTCCGCAACGTGCTGATCTACTTCAACGACCAGACCAAGCGCGACATCCTGGACAAGGCACACCGGAGGCTGCGGCCGGGAGGGATTCTGCTCGTCGGCGGGGCGGAGAACGCCGCCCGCTACTCGAACCGCTTCGAGGCGGTCTTTGCGAACGGGATGACCTACTACCGCAAGGCAGACCCCTTCTCGGGTCGTGCCTCGGCCTGAGGCCCGGGGTCAGCTTCCGAGTGGTCCGAGGAGCAGGGCCGGCAGCAGCCCCGTTGCGAGCACTCCCACCACACACACCGCCGTCGCGGCCGTTGCGCCCGTGCGGTTCGTCGTGGGCGCCGCTTCGCCCTCCAGAGCCTCTTCCATGTACATCGCGACGATGACGCGCAGGTAGTAGCCGAGGGCCACGACGGAGAAGAGCACGCCGAGGATGGCGGTGCCGGTCCAGCCCGCCTCCACCAGCACGCTGAACACGAACCACTTGCCGAGGAAACCGCCGGTGGCGGGGATGCCACCGAGGGAGAGCAGGAAGAGCGTCATCGCCGCGGCGATCGCGGGGCGGCGCTTGGCGAGGCCCTTCAGGGAATCGAGCGAGGTGAAGCGCTCGCCGTCCGCCTCGAGGAGCGCGAGGAGGCCGAAGGCACCCGTGCCCGTGAAGAGGTAGGCGACGAGATAGAAGAGGGCCGCGCGGGAGGCGGCGGCCGGGTCAGCGCCGGCGAGGAAGCCGGGGACCACCAGTAGGAGCGTGCCGGCGTGGGCGACCCCGGAGTAGGCCAGCATGCGCTTCACGTTGCTCTGGACGAGCGCGCCGAAGTTCCCGAGGAACATCGTCACGATCGCGAGCACCGCGATCATCGGCGCCGCGCTCGGCGGCAGGAGCGGCATCAACTGGACGACGAGGAAACCGAAGATCGCCGCCTTCGTGCCCGTCGCCATCAGCGCCGTCACCGGCGTCGGGCTGCCCTGGTAGACGTCGGGCACCCACATGTGGAACGGGAAGATCGAGGCCTTGAAGAAGACGCCCGAGGTGACGAGCGCGATCCCGGCGAGGGCCGTGCGCGAAGCCAGGCCGTGCTCGGCGATCGCGGAGAGCGAGAGCGAGCCCGCGGCCGTGTACAGGAGCGCGGATCCGAACAGGAACATCGCGCTCGAGAACGCACCGAGCAGGAAGTATTTGAGGCCCGCCTCGACCGAGTCCGCACGCGAACGGCGGAACGCGGCGAGGGCGTAGAGGGGCAGCGAGAGGAGCTCGAGGCCGACGAAGAAGACGAGCAAGTCCGCGGCGCCGACCATCAGGATCATCCCTGCCGGTGCGGCGAGGAAGAGGACGTCGTGCTCGGTCGCCAGGACCCTTTCCTCGTCGTAATACCCGCTCGCGTAGAGCCACGCGAGGAGCGAGCCGACGAGGAAGGACAGGCCGAAGAGCGCGGTCGTCGGATCGGCGAGGAAGGTGCCGTCGAGCACGAGCCCGGGGGCCGAGTTCGCGAAGAGGACGCGCGCCTGGAGGATCGCCGCGACGACCAGGGTGCCGACGAAGGCGAGTCCGCGGGCGGGCCGGAGCGGCGTCACGATGTCGCAGAGGAGCAGCAGGAGAAGGCCGACGCCGAGGGCTAGGATCGGCGCCGTCGCGAGGCTCGCGGAGGCGGTGAAGATCGAGTCGAAGAGGGTCTTCAGGTCGCTCATCGGGTCTCCTCCAGGAGGCTCACCTCGGCGGTCCGTGCATCGTCCGCACGGATTTGGTGGATGCGCTCGGAGAGTTGGTCGAGGGTGCCGGCCGTCTTGCCGACGAAGGTGTTCGGGCTGATGCCGATCCAGAGCGCGAGCACGCAGAGTGGGACGAGGATCCCGATTTCACGCATCCCGAGGTCGGTGAGGGCCTTGTTCTCCTCGTGCACCAGCGGCCCGAAGAGCACGCGGCGCGTGGCGACCAGCAGGTAGACCGCGCCGAAGATCACGCCCGTGACCGCGACTGCGGCCCAGAGCGGGGACGCGAGGAACGTCCCGGAGAGGATCATGTACTCGCCGACGAAGCCGTTCAGGCCCGGCAGGCCCGCACTCGAGAGCACGGTGAACACGAAGAAGAACGCGAAGACGGGCATGACCCGCGCGACGCCTCCGAACCGGTCGAGCATGCGCGTGTGCCGGCGCTCGTAGATCATCCCGACGAGCAGGAAGAGCAGGCCCGTCGAGATGCCGTGGTTCACCATCTGCAGCACCGAACCGCGCAGGCCGGCCTCGGTCAGCGCGAACATCCCGAGCACGACGAAACCGAGGTGGCTGACCGAACTGCAGGCGACGAGGCGCTTGAGGTCGCTCTGGGCCATCGCGAGGAAGGCGCCGTAGACGATCCCGGCAGCGCCGAGGCAGAGGAACAGGCCCGAGTACGAGAGCGCCATCTCGGGGAAGAGCTGGATGCCGAAGCGCAGGAGCCCATAGGTCCCCATCTTCAAGAGCACCCCGGCGAGGATCACCGATCCCGAGGTGGGGGCCTCGGTGTGCGCGTCCGCGAGCCAGGTGTGGAACGGCAGCATCGGCACCTTGATCGCGAACGCGAGAGCGAAGGAGCCGAAGATCCAGGCCTGCTGGGAGGGATCGAGTCCACCCGCGCGCGAAATGAGCTCGGAGATGTCGCTCGTTCCCGTCTGGTACAGGAGGGAGATGATCGCGATCAGCATCACCAGGCTCCCCGCCACCGTGTACAGGAAGAACTTGATCGTCGCGTACAGGCGTCGCGAGCCGCCCCAGATCCCGAGGATGAAGTAGAGCGGGACCAGGCTCAGCTCCCAGAAGAAGTAGAACTGGACGAGGTCGGTGGAGAGGAAGACGCCGAGCATCCCGGTCTCCATCACGAGCAGCCACAGGAAGAACTCCTTGAAGCGCTTGTCGATGTGCCCCGCGGTCGAGAGGACCACGAAGGGCATCAGGACCGCGGTCAGGACGACGAGCAGGATCGAGATGCCGTCGACGCCGAAGGCGAAGTGCACCGGCACGACGTGGCCGGCCGGCAACGCGATCTCGAACCAGTCGATCGACGTCGTCAGCTGCATCGCCGCGTCGCCGCCCTCGAAGCAGCCCCACAGGACGAGGCCGAGGACGGCCACGACGAGCGAAGTGAGAAGAGCGATGCCCCGCTGTGTCCCGGCACGGTCCGGTGCCAGGAGGATCGCGAGGACCCCGACGAGGGGCAGGAACGTGAGCCAGAGGAGCATCAGAACCAAATCCAAGTGAGGGCCAGGAGGACCGCGCCGGCGGCCATGTGGAGGGCGTAGTTCTCGACGCTGCCGTCGACGAGGCGGCGCAGGCGAGCGCCGAGCGAGCGTGCTCCCGCGCCCGCGGCGTTGATCGTGCCGTCGATCGCGAGCTGGTCGATGACGCTCGCGATGAAGAAGGCGAGGAGCTTCACCGAGCCCACGACCTTGTCCATATAGGTGGAGTCGATGCGCCAGGCGGCTTCGAGGAAGGCGACGAGCTCCGGCTGCTTGGCGCGGGCCGCCTCGTCGGCGACGATCCCCCGCCGGTAGGCATGGAAGCCTCGATGCGCGAAGACCAGCGCGATCAGGCTGCCGAGGCCGAGCAGGATCCACTCGGTCGCGTGGGCGAGGTGCTCGGCACCACCACCCCCGGTCGCGAGGATCGTGTCCCCGAGCTCGGTGACGGGCTCGAGCCAGTGACCGAGGAGGTCGGAGAAGGGCAGGACTTCGGGCAGGTTCAAGACGCCACCGAACACCGAGGCCGCCGCCAAGATCAAGAGCGGCACCGTCATCGAGGCCGGGGACTCATGCGGGTGCACGCCGTCCTCGCGGAAGCGCTCCTCGCCGAAGAACGTCAGCGAGACCATGCGCCAGGTGTAGAACGCGGTCAGGGCCGCGGCGAAGACTCCGACGATCCAAAGCGGCCAGTACAGGGCCCCGTTCGCGAAGGCCTTCGTGAGGATCTCGTCCTTCGAGAAGAAGCCGCTCATCAGCGGGATTCCCGAGAGCGCCGCGGCCCCGGCGAGGAACGAGACGAAGGTGCGCGGCATGTGCTTCTTCAGCCCGCCCATCTTCACCATGTCCTGTTCGTCGGCCATCCCGTGGATGACCGAGCCGGCGCCGAGGAAGAGGAGTCCCTTGAAGAACGCGTGGGTGACGAGGTGGAAGAGCGCCGAGCTCCACGCTCCGGCCGCGAGGCCGAGGAACATGTAGCCGAGCTGGCTGACGGTCGAGTACGCGAGCACCTTCTTGATGTCGCGCTGGAACAGCGCGGAGGAGGCGCCGATCAACGCGGTGAGCGCACCGACGAAGCCGATTACGAGCAGCACCGAGGGCGCCGCGGCGAAGAGCGGGTTCAGCCGGATCGTGAGGTAGATCCCCGAGGTCACCATCGTCGCGGCGTGGATCAGCGCCGAGACCGGCGTCGGGCCGGCCATCGCGTCCGGCAACCAGGTGAAGAGGGGGAACTGGGCTGACTTGCCGCACGCGCCGCCGAACAACAGGAGGGCGGCGAGCGCGAGGCTGCCCGGGTGGCTCGCCATGAGTTCGGGAACCGCTTCGCCGATCTCGGAGAGGTCGAGGGTCGAGAAGAGCGAGATCAGGAGGAAGCTCCCGAGCAGGAAGGAGGCGTCTCCGATGCGGTTCATCACGAAGGCCTTCTGGCCCGCGGCCGCGTTCTCCGTCTTGTCGTACCAGAAGCCGATCAGGAGGTAGCTGCAAAGACCGACGCCCTCCCAACCCACGAAGAGTCCGATGAGGCTCGACGAGAGCACCAGCACGAGCATCACCGAGACGAACAGGTTCAGGTAGGCGAAGAACTTCGCGTAACCCGCGTCCCCGTGCATGTACCCGGTGGAATAGATATGGATCAGGAGTCCGACGCCGGTGATGACCAGGCACATCACGCTCGACAACGGATCGAAAACCATCGAGAGGTCGACGTGGAAGGACCCCGCGTCGATCCAGGCCCACGCGGAGCTCTCGAGGACGCGTTCGCCGGCTTGACCGACCAGCGTCCACCAGTTCGTGACGACGATCGCGAAGGAGGCCGCGATCGCACTGACCGCGACCCAGCCGGCGAGGGCGCGCACGCGCTCCGGGGAGGCGCCTTCGCGTTCCGCGGCGAGGGAGCGGAAGTGCAGGATGCCGCAGAGGATCGCGCCGACGAGCGGGAACAGGGGAATCAGCCAGAGCATGGTCTCAGCCCTCCAGGTCTCGGGTGGCGTCGAGGGCGGTGGTCCGCTTGAGCCGGTAGATCGCGATGATCAGCGCCAGGCCGATCGCGGCCTCGGCGGCGGCGACGAGGATCACGAAGAGCGCGAACACGGGCCCCTGGATCGGGTGTCCGCCGGCGGCGCCCTCGGCGGCCCAGGCGCGGCTGCCCGCGAGGAAGCACAGGTTCGCGGCGTTCAGCATCAGCTCGACCGAGGCGAGCACGATGATCACGTTCCGGCGCACCAGGAAGCCGGCCACGCCGAGAGCGAAGAGGATGCTCGCGAGGGCGAGCAGGTGTTCGGTGGGGACGTTCACTGCTCCACCCCCTTGTGCCAGGGCCAGCCGGTGTCCCCGGCTTCGGTCTCCTCGCCGCGCTGACGTTTCGCGAGGGACATCACGCCCACCATCGTCGCGAGCAGCAGCAGCGAAGCCGCTTCGAAGGGCAGCATGTAGCGCCCGAACAGGACCTCGGCGATGTCGTTCAGGCGATCGACCCCGCCCGCCGCGACGGCCTCGGTGGGGGTGACCTTCCCGCCCCAGCCCGCGGCGATCAGCCCCGCGAGTCCGAGGAGACCGGCGCAGATCCCGGCCGCCGCGAGGCGCGGCCCGGAGAGGGCGACCCCGGTCTGCCGATTCAGCTCGTCGCGATCGCCCAGGTTCAGGAGCATGATCACGAACAGGAACAGCACCATGATGGCGCCCGCGTAGACGAGGAGCTGCGTGGCCGCGAGGAACGGGAAACCCGCCAAGAGGTAGATCCCCGCGAGGCAGAAGAAGGTCCCGAGCAGACTCAAGACGCTGTAGAGCGGCATGTGCGTGCGGATGACGCCGATGCCGAATCCGATTGCGCCGAGGCTCAGGAGGTAGAAGAGGAGTTCCGCCACCGGTTCGTCACCTTGTAGAAGTAGTCCATGCGCCCCGTGAGCGCGGCGGTCGGGCGTTTGAGCTTGTCGATGTCATAGACGAGGGCGGCGCGCGTGAAGTCCGCGAGCTCGAGCTCGTTGCTCATGAAGATCGCGTCCTTCGGGCAGGCCTCCTCGCAGAAGCCGCACAGGATGCAGCGCAGCATGTCGATCTCGAACGCCTCGGGTTCGCGTTCGATGAAGCGCTCGGTTTCATGGCCGTCGATCGTGATCGCGTAGGCAGGGCAAGCCGCTTCGCACAGGCCGCAGGAAACGCAGGCGAGGTTCTCGCCGTCCTCGAGGATGCGCAGGCGCGGCTGCCCGCGGGTCACGGCGGTCGTCGGCAGCGGTTCCTCGGGATACTGGCGTGTGACCTTCGGCTTGAAGATCGCGCGCAGCGTCATGCTGAGCGCGCGTCCGATTTCGGGCAGCCACAGGCGCTCGGCCAGGCTGAGGTCCTTTCGCTTGACGATCACCATGGGACTAGGCTCCGAAGACGCCGAGGGAGACCAGCGCGCCGTAGACGAAGACGTTGGCGAGGGCCAGTGGAAGCATCACCTTCCAGCCCAGGGCCATCAGCTGATCGAAGCGGAAGCGCGGTAGGGTCCAGCGCACCCAGAGGAAGAGGAACAGGAAGAAGCTCGTCTTCACGAGGAACGCGGGGAGCTGCACGTACCACGGTGCGCCCGCCCAGAAGGGCACCTCGCCGCCGCCGAGGAAGAAGGTCGTGGTCAGGCTCGCCATGACGATCATCGCGCAGTACTCGCCGAGGAAGAACAGCGCGAACTTCATCGAGCTGTACTCGGTGTGGAATCCGCCGACGAGTTCGGGTTCGCATTCGGCGAAGTCGAAGGGGTGGCGGTTCGTCTCGGCAAAGGTCGCGATCACGAAGAGCACGAACGCGAGGGGCTGGGAGAAGAGGTTCCAGTGCCAGATCGCGCCGGACTGGGCCGCGACGATCTCGCGCAGGTCGAGGCTCCCCGAGACCAGTACGACCGAGAGGATGCAGAGGATCAACGCCAGCTCGTAGCTGACCATCTGGGCGGAGGCGCGCAATCCGCCGAGCAGCGAGTACTTGGAGTTCGAACTCCAGCCCCCGAGGATCACGCCGTAGACGCCGAGACCTCCGATCGCGACGACGTAGATCGCGGAGATGTCGAGGTCGGTGATCGAGAGCGTCGTCGCATGCCCGAGGATCGTGATGTCCCCCGCGAAGGGGATCACCGCCACGGTCAGCATGGCCGGCCCGGCCGAGAGGATCGGTGCCAGGCGAAACAGGAAGCGATTCGCGCC
>DRLC01000356.1 GCA_011053145.1 Planctomycetota bacterium
CCCCGACGTAGGCGTTGAAGTCCGCCGAACTCATCGCGATGAGGTAAGTCCTCCCCTCGACCATCTCGTATTCGAAGCTGTCGTAGAACTCGCCGGTGTCGAGGGTGCTGTCCCCGTTGGCGAGCTCCCCGGTCAGGGTGTCGAGGGCGCTTTCTTCCTCGGTGCCGCTGCCCCTCTGGATCGTGAGGGCGTAGTCCCCGGTCTCCCCGGGCTTGGCGGAGGTCACGACGACGTTCACCGTACCCGTCCCCGTCGCGATGTAGTCGAGACGGGGGTTCGTGGAACCGTCGAAATCGTCCTGCTGGATCGGGTCTCCTTCGAGTTGGACCAGGATCAGATACGCATCGAAGTCCGCGGAGTCGAGTTCGATATGGAGCTCCTCTCCTTCCGTCACCTCCAAGGGATAGACGTCGAGGAACTCGCCGGTCTCGAGGGTTGCGTCCCCTTTCTCCAGCCTCCCATTCTCCGTCCGCACGACCGGCCCGCTTTCCCCTGCTTCACCCGAGGGTGCCCCGTCGAGCGGCGTGATCCGCACTTCGTAGGTTCCCTCGGCCTTCGCGTAGCTTGTGACCGCGACGATGTACGAACCGCCCGCCGGGACGGTGAATTCGACCCGCGAGTGCTTCGCGTCGCCCTCGAAGTCGTCGTTCCTGTCGATGATCTCTCCCTCTCCGTCCATGACGAACAGGAGCGTGTCGAACTCCGGACTCGTGACGTCCACGCGCAGCCGCGCCCCCGGGGTCCCTCGCAAGGACTCGAGGTCCACGAAGCTCCCGGTTTCGAGCGCCTCGTCCCCCTCCGAGAGCTCGCCGGAGTAGTGCCGCCCATCGCCATGCTCGCCGGCCTGCAAGAGTGTGAGGACGTAGGAGCCCGTCTCTCCCTTCTTCGCGGAGGTCGCGATCAGGATCACCTGCTGGGCGGTCTCCGCGGTGTACTCGATCTGGGAGACGGACTGGGACCCCTCGAAGTCGTCGTTCTGAACGAGGGAGTTCGCATCGGCATCCGCCAGCGCCAGGTAGGTGTCGAAGTCGGAGGACTCCAGGCGAGCGGTGAGAACGTCCCCCGCGCCCAGCTCGATCTCGAAGCGATCGAAGTGTTCCCCGCCGCCCAAGGTGGGATCGTCCGCGCTCAGCTCCCCCCTCTCCGTCCGTTTGGACCTCGGGGAGGCGTCGTCCCCGCCTGCTCCCGGGAGGTCGAGGGACAGCCGGTAGCTCCCCCCCACGCCCTTGCTGGCCGTAGTGACGGCGACGGTCCAGGTGCCCACCTGGGCATTCTCCACGACGATTCGGCTCTCGGTGAGATCTCCCTCCCAGTCGTCGTTCTCGAGCTGGCCCTCCTTGGTCGTCGCGTAGTCGGGCGGCTGGACGATCAGGTAGCCGTCGAAGTCGCCGTTGAGACGGACCGTGAACTCACCGCTCTCCGTGACCTCGACCTTGTGGACATCGACGTATTCCCCCCCCTTCAGGGTGTTGTCCCCCTTGTCGAGGCGGCCTTCGATGACCTGGGTCTGGCCGGGAGGGAACGGGAGGAAGGAGGCCAGGCTCAAGAGAGCGAGGAGGGAGCTGGAAAGCATCATGGATAGCAACGCCGAACGCGGGACGGGGGGAAGGAGGGGTTTCCGGGTGGATAGGGAGGAGGAACGTCTCGTCGTCCGGAAGAAGCATCCTCAGCCCGGGTCACTCATCGGCCTGTGCACCAGACAAGGCAACTCGTTTCCCGAACGCAGGAGCATACCCTGCACCGGCTGGAAACGGACCTCCGGGATCCTAAGAGGAAAAGGCGGGAGGTCCGTTCCTATGAAATCATCCCAAGCAGAAATCCTCCGAGCGATTCGAGCCCTGGGGGGGGACGACCTCGAGGCTCGGCTAGCGGCCCGAAAGACCCTCGAGAGCGCGGACCAGGCCGCGACCTGGCACCTGATCCAGGCCCTCGCTCCCCCTTCGGAGCGGACGCGCCGCGAGGCGATCAAGATCCTCGCGCACAGGGCGGACCCCGAAAGCCTCGAGACGTTCGTCACCTGCCTCGAGGATCAGGATTCCGCGTGTCGCTGGCACGCTGCCGAGGGGCTCGTCGCCCTGGGACGCATCGGACTCGACCGCATTCTCGAACTCCTCGAGACCTATCCGGGTACCGACACCCTTCTGCGGGGTGCCCACCACGTCCTCCAGGGGCTCGCTGCGAACGGTTACCGGTCGCTCGTCGCGCCGGTCCTCCAGGCCTTCCAGAGCACGACCCCGCAGATCGATGTTCCCGCGGCCGCGTCCCACGCCCGACTTGCCCCCCCGCCAGCCGAGAGGGCGACCGAGAGACCAACCGAAGAAACCCGAGGAGGAACCACGTGAAGGAGAGTCACGTCCTGGTTGAAGCCGTCCTGGAACAGGTCGAGATCCACGTGCGCGGCAAGCTCACGCGCGAGACCTACGAGGAATTCATCCCGATCCTCGAGGCTCACCTGAAGGAGCACAAGAAGGTGCGCGTGCTCTTCACGATGAAGGATTTCCATGGGTGGACCGCCGGCGCCCTCTGGGAAGACATCAAGTTCGACCTCAAGCATTTCCGCGACATCGAGCGGCTCGCGATCGTCGGGGAGAAGAAATGGCAGCACGGCATGGCCGTCTTCCTCAAGCCGTTCACCTCCGCGGAAGTGCGCTACTTCGAGTGGCCCGAACTCGCCGAAGCCCGGGCCTGGCTGCGCGAGTGACCACCGCCCGCGGTGGAGCCGCCTCGGATTCGGGGACCGGAAACGGGGCGGGATCCACGGGGGGAGAGTCCGTAGGATCCGGCCCCCGCCGATGAAGCTCAAGATCCTCCTCGTCCTCGGTCTCGGTGCCGTCCTGCTCCCCATCCTGATGGTGCGAAGTACCCGCCCTCCCGCGCTCGGCCTCGAAGGGGGCCGCCTGCGGCCCTGCCCCGAATCTCCGAACTGTGTGTGCAGCCAGTCCACCGAGGCTTCCTCCCGCATCGCCCCGCTCGCCTTCCAGGGCGACCCCGCCGCGGCCTTCGCTTCGCTCATCGAGTTCCTCGAGGCCGAGCCACGCGTCACGCTCGAGGAGGTCGGCACCACCTACGCGCACGCGGTCTTCCGCACGCGCTTCCTGCGCTTCCGCGACGACGTCGAGTTCCTGCTCGACCCCGAAGCCCACGTCATCCACGTGCGCTCCGCATCCCGGATCGGCTACTCCGACCTCGGCAAGAATCGGGAACGCGTCGAGGACCTGCGCTCCCGTTGGCGCGCACCGGGTGGACCCGGGACACTCAAACCCCTTCGGTGAGCGGCCACTCCCGGCGGTGGATCAGGAGCGCGGACACCGCGAGCGTGCCCACGGCGATGCCGCCCAGGGCGAAGAGCGCGGTCGACGTACTCGCTCCCACGAAGAGCGGCGCCACATTGCGCTCGAAGTCCGCCCGGATCGACGTGGGCAGGGGCGGATCCGCGAGGCGCCAGGCGAGCGAACGCAGGTAGTACCCAACGGTCAGTTCGTTCACGAGGGCCGGAACGGTCGAGAGGAGTCCCTCCACGACGACCGCGAAGATCAGCCCCGCCGGGATCGCTCGCCGCGGCACGAGGAGGCCGAGAAGCGCGAACACCGCGGTGTAGGTGAAGCACGCGAGGGCAGTCACCACCGAGAGAGCCCACCAGACCCGGAGCCCGAAGGGCCTACCGCTGATGAAGAATGCCATGCTCATGCTCGCCACGGTGAGCACCGCGAGCACGCCCGCCGTCGCAATGTACTTGCCTCCGAGCACCTTCCAGCGCGGGACCGCCCGTGTGAAGAGGTAGGTCAGGGTCTTGTCCTCGATCTCCCCGGCCAGGAGCGACGCTCCGAACAAGAGCGCCGCGAGGATGCAGAGGCTCTGGGGATACATGAGGTAGAGGAAAGCGCTCATCGCGAGCCCCTCGATGTCCACGTTCGGATCCTCGGCGAACTCCACTCCGCCGGCGAAACGGATCGCGACCGAGAGCAGGAGCGGGAGGGCGAGGAAGGCCGCCAGGATCCAGAGCTTCCTGCCACCTAGGATCTGGCGCAGGGAGAGGGCGAAGAGCGCACTCATCTTCCGTCCCCCACGAGGTACTCGAAGACCGCGTCGAGGCTCTCGTCCTCGGAGGCCAGCTCGCGGACACGCGCTCCGACCCGCTGGGCGATTTCGGGGAGCAGCGCGAAGAGGTCCCGAGGTTCTCGGGTCTCGATCCGCAGCTCTTCCCCTTCGATGCTCACCCCATCGACACCGGGACGTGCGGCGAGGTGGCCGGCGAGCTCGCGCGGTCGGTCGCAGACGACCCGGATGCGGTGCGGAATGTCGTAGAGCAGGGCCCGAATCTCGTGTACGTCTCCGGCGGCGAGGACGCGTCCCCCGAAGATCAGGAGGAAGCGCTCGGTCATCGCTTGGACCTCGTGCATCACGTGGCTCGAGACCAGGACACTCTTGCCCTCGGCGCCGAGCTCGCCGACGAGGTCCATCAGTTCATGCCGGCCGACCGGGTCGGTTCCCGAAAGCGGCTCGTCGAGGATCAGGAGGTCCGGGTCGTGCACGAGTGCCTGGGCGAGCTTCGTGCGCTGGCGCATGCCCTTCGAGTAGCTCGAGATCGGCCGGTGCATGTAGTCCGCCGCCCCCACCCGAGCGAGGGCACGCTCCGACTCGCGCGCGGCCTCCGCACGCCCCAACCCCGAGAGCCTGGCCAGGGTCGCGACGAACTGGTATCCGCTCAAGAACTTCCAGAACGCGTCGTGCTCGGGGCAGTAACCGACCCGACGCAGCAGGGATGGGTTGTTCCAGGGGTCCTGGCCGAGCACGCGGATCGCCCCCTCGGTCGGCCGGAGCTGTCCGGTGATGAGCTTGAGCAGGGTCGATTTCCCCGCTCCGTTCGGCCCGAGGAGCCCGTGGACCCCGGGCTCGAGCTCGAGCGTTAGATCGTTCACGCCGATGACGACGCCGTAGAGCTTCGTGACCGAACGACAGCTGAGCAGGGGTTCCATCAGATGCGGGTCGGCGAATCCACGCGCCGCAACAGGACGAAGAGGGAAAGGACCGAAAGGGCGCCGAGCCACAGCCCGGCCAGCGCGGCTGAATGCGCGCTCGACATCTGCTCCGCCATCACGCGCATGTCTCCGCGCAGGGCGAGGTGCTCGATGTGTCCCTGCATGTCGTACAGGCCGAGCTGGAACGCCCGGACGGTGTGGGGCAGGGACACCAGGAAGGTCCAATCGCTTCCCTTGAGGGAGCGCGTCTGGTCGAGGATCTCGTAGGCGATCGGCCCGAAGAGGCACAGCACGAACCAGGTGACCGTGGCGAAGCGCGGTTGACGCGTGAGCGAGGAGAGCGCGAGCAGGATCAGCGCCGCCGGAACGATCGTCCCCAGGCTCGCGAGAATCACCGTGCCGAGGACCGGAAGGGTCTGGACGAGCGTCCCGATCGACGGCGAAAACAGGATCGAGAGGGTGTAGAGAAGCAGGGATGGGAGCAACGTCACCGCTCCGAGGAACGCGACGAGCACTCCGGCCTTGCCGAGCACGTAGTCCAGCCTCGACACCGGCCGCGAAAAGTAGATCAGGAACGCGCGCGTCTTCAGGTCGTTCGCGACCAGCGGGGGGCCGACCACGGCCGCGACGACGGAAGCCATGTAGAGCTGGAAGTAGGTCCCGAAGTAGCCGAACACCCCGGTCCACACCGCGGTCCGGATCGCCCCCGGATCCTCGTGGAGCTGCCGAACGAGTCCCGTCCCGAAGATCTCCCTCGCGATGGCGAAGAACGGGCCCGAAGGATCGACCGATGGATCGGTGATGCGGCCGATCAGGAAGAAGACCCACCCGAAGTAGAGGAACGGGAGGAAGGAGATGAGCACGAGGCGCCGCAGGAGCTTGGAGCGCGTCGCGATCCGGATCCCGGAGCGGGTGATCGGTAGCCAGCGCAGAGCATGGGACGTGCGCTCTCCCTCGTAGCGCCGATAGCCGATTTCGAACAGCCCCATCAGCCCTTTCCCTCCACCGCGCGCAGGAAGAACTCCTCCAGGGAGTTGCGACCGCTCTCGATCCTGCGCACGAGCGCACCGCTCTCCCGCGCCGCCCGGAACGCACCGTCCGCGACCGCATCGGACTCCCCGAGGACCCGCAGCTCCCCCGGGGCGACCTCCTCCCAGCTCAGACCGCATGCATCCAGGACTCGGCCGAACGCTGCGGTCTCCCCCTCGATCACGACGCGCACACTCCCCACCGCCGGGCGGCGTAAGTGCTCGATCGTGTCCTGGACGAGCAGCTTGCCCTTGCCGAGGATCACGACCGCATCGCAGATCTCCTCGACGTCGTGCAGGATGTGCGTCGAGAGAAGAACGCTCGTCTCGGTACGGTCGAAGAGCGCGCGGATGAGGCGCAACAGGCGCTTGCGGCCGAGGGGATCGAGGCCGCTCGTGGGCTCGTCGAGGAAGACCAGCTTGGGATCGTGCACGATCGCTTGGGCGAGCTTTTGCTTCTGGCGCATTCCGGTCGAGTAGGTCTGCACCTCGCGGTAGCGCTCCTCCCCGAGCCCGACGTAGTCGAGGACCTCGTGAGCGCGCCGCAGGGCGTCGAAGCGCGGCAGGCCCGCGAGTTCGCCCGCGTAGGCCACCGCCTCGATTCCCTGGAGCCCGGGAAAGATGCAGTCGTCCTCGGGCATGTAGCCGACGAGTTCGCGCACCCGCCGAAAGGCCCGCCGTGAGTCGAGCCCCAGGACCCGCGCCCGCCCGGATGTGATCCGCACCAGCCCCATCAGCCCCTTGATCAGCGTGCTCTTCCCCGCTCCGTTCGGCCCGAGCAGGCCGAAGACCCCCGGCTCGAGCGAAAACGACACGCCGTCGAGGGCGGTCCTTCCGCGGTAGCGCTTCGTGAGGCGTTCGAGTTCGAGGACGGGCTGGGGGGACACGCGGCGGATCGTGTGGTAGGACGTGGGGCCGAGACGAAGCACGGCGGACCGGGGGCTCCAGGGAAAAGCATTGGGATTTCGCGGTCGCTCTTCCACGTCAATCCCAGTCCATGCCCTCCAAAGACAAGAAGATGTCCGCTGTGACGGTGAGCATGCTCATCGTCGTGACCACGTTCGGCCTCGCGAACGTGATCGACAACCTCGTGGAACTCGGGCTCGCGGCGATCCCCTCGTGGATCCTCGTTGGCTTCCTCTACTTCCTCCCCCTGGCCCTGATCCTGGCCGAGTTCGCTTCGGACACGACGGATGCGGGGGGCGGGATCTACAGCTACATGGAACGCGGGCTCGGGCCGAAGTGGGCCTTCGTCGGCACCTGGAGCTACTTCGTCGCGAACCTCGTCTACCTCCAGGCCTCCTTCAGTCGGCTCCCGATCCGCATCTCTCTCGCGGTGATCGGACGCGACGCCTTCGAGGCACGGGCGGTGCTCCTGCCGGCCCTCGGAGTCGCGATCTGTATCGCCGCGACCTGGGTGAGCACGCGCGGCGTCGGCATCTTCTCCCACATCTCGAACGTGGTCGGCAAGGGGACCCTGCTCCTGGTCGCCGTCCTCGTCGTGGTCCCGCTCGGTGCGCTCTTGTTCGGCACGCACGAATCGCAGACGCCCTTTTCACGCTCCGCCCTGACCCCCGCGTTCGACTTCGAGTACTTCTCGACCTTCTCGTGGTTGCTCTTCGCGGTCGCGGGCGCCGAGGTAGCCGCCCCCTACGTCAAGGAGACCCGCGACCCGCGCCGCAACTTCCCGCGCGCGATCCTCGCCAGCACGCTCCTGATCGGCCTCCTGTACGTTCTCGCGTCGGTCGCGATCGC
>DRLC01000357.1 GCA_011053145.1 Planctomycetota bacterium
AGGGAGAGATGCTCCGCCCCGGTGCGGATGTCTGGGATCTCGAACGAGTCGAGACCGCGCTCCGCGCCCTGCTCGAGGGCGAGCGCTACGACTTCGTGTTCGTGCTCGCACCGACCCCCTCCACGCACGGGGCCCACAAGGCGGCGACGATCCTGGCCCTCCGTGCGGTCGACGGCCTTCCCGTGGACGCTCGTCCGGTCGTCCTGTGCGGGCGCAGCGCGTCGCGGGAAGAGGAGCTCGGAGGGCTCGACCCCCTCGATGGCTACCCGATCACGAAGGTGCGCCCCGGACCGGGCTATACCTTCGATCGCAAGCAACGCTTCGGCTACGCGGGTCGGCTCGACTACTCGATCGTCGTGAACTGGGCGATCGCGGAGCACAAGTCCCAGGGCACGATGCAGCTCCTGATGAACCGCGGCGAAACCGAGCACTACGACATCTTCGCGCTCGATGTGCCGGACGCGGACTCGCGCACGCGGCACCTGTTCGAAGCCCTCGCCCTCCCCCAATACCCCGTGGTCGAGCCTCCCGACCAGCCGCGGTGAAGGGAAGACTCGCCTCGCTCGACGCCCTGCGCGGCTTCGACATGCTGTGGATCATCGGGGGCGCGGAGATCGTCCGCGCACTCGCGGAGGCGACGGGATTGGCTCCCCTGTCGTGGATCGCGGCGCAAACGCACCACACCGAGTGGAACGGCTTCAGGCTCTGGGACCTCGTGTTCCCGCTGTTTCTCTTCCTCGCAGGGGTCTCGATGCCGTTCTCGATGGAGCATCGCATCGCTCGCGGTGACGGCCGAAGAGCGCTCCACGCCCATGTGCTGAAGCGCGCCTGCGCGCTGGTGTTCCTCGGCATCGTCTACAACGGGCTCCTGACCTTCGACTTCGCCCACCAGCGTTACGCGAGCGTGCTCGGCAGGATCGGGCTCGCCTGGGCGGGAGCCGCGCTGATCTTCCTCCACACGGATGTGCGCGGCCAGGTCGCCTGGGCGGTCGGGCTGCTCGTCGCGTACTGGCTCGCGATGGTCTGGATCCCGGTGCCGGGGATCGGCGCGGGCGACCTCGGGCCGGGCCGCAACCTCGCGGACTTCCTCGACCAGCACCTCCTGCCGGGCCGACTGCACCGGGGGAATCGGGATCCCGAGGGGATCCTCGCGACGGTGCCGGCGGTCTCGACGGCGCTCCTCGGAGTCCTGACCGGGCACTGGCTGCGGACGGCACGTTCCGAGGCGAGCAAGGTGATCGGAATGCTCGCCGCGGGGGTCGTGCTCTGCGGCCTGGGCCTCGCCTGGCACCCCGTCTTTCCGATCAACAAGAACCTGTGGACGAGCTCGTTCGCATGCCTCTGCGCGGGGCTCAGCCTGCTCTCCCTCGCGCTCTTCTACTACGTGATCGACGTGCGCGGTCACCGCGGGGCGGCGTTCTTTCTGGTCGTCGTGGGAACGAACGCGATCACGGTTTACCTCCTGCACGACTTCGTCGATTGGAAGGCCCTCGCGGACCTCGCCCTCGTCGAGCGCCACGTCCATCCGATCGTCTCCCTCGCCGCAGCGCTCGGGCTCCAATGGGCACTGCTTCTCGTGCTCTATCGCCGGAGGATCTTCCTGCGCGTCTGATCAGCCCGAGAGGCCGATGTAGACGAGGGGGGAGCCGATCTTGACGAGTTCGGGCTTCTTCTTCGGAAAGATCAGAACGGCGTCGGTGTCCAGCACGACCTCGCGGCCGCTCGCGTAGGTGCCGAGCACGCTGCCCGCCGCGACCCTTTGGAGGTTCGTCCCCATCCCATCACACCAGGCGAAGCCTTCCTCCTCGCATGGGATCGTCCCCGCGAGACTGAGGAGGGTCTTTTCCGGATACCGCGTCGCCTCGCCCTCGAGCAGACCGTGTCCGCGCATCAGGTTCAGCATCTCGCCGTGCACCGACTCGGGGCTGTTCGCCGGATCTCCGATCCATCCCGTCTCGTAGCAGATGCCGACCTTGCCGCGCGTCGACATCCACTCGTCGAAGGAGACCCCCCCGAAGTTCAGGTCGGGATCGGCGAGCAGGGTATCGGCCTGGAGAAGGGAGTAGGCCCTGCGAGACGGTGCGTGGTCGACGGGCGGGTGCTGCATCAGGAAGCGGCTCCCCGGTTCGACCGTGCAGTGGAAATCGACGAGCACTTCCGCCTCGACGCGTTCGAGAGCCTCGACCAGTTCACGCGCACGGCGCTGCTCGAAGAGTTCCGGCTCCGCCGCGAGAACGTCCGGATGGAAGCAACGGTTGAGGTCCATGCCACCCTCCGACCAACGCTCGTCGCGCTCGGTCGCGCGGGGGTTCGCGTGCAGGAGCAAGAGCTTGCCCTCGCGAAGAGTGCGCTCGCCTCTGCCGAACTCCTCGACCAGACGCAGCCCCGCGTCGACCGGGGCCCGTTCGTTTCCGTGCACTCCGAACGAAATCGCCAGGGAAACCCCGGGCTTGCCGGAGTCCTGGCACCAGATGCTCTCGCCGATGGGTTCCATGCGGGGATGGTAGCCCATGACCCGCCCGCTGCCCCCCCCATTCGCGTCAGGGAATTCACCGAATGAAACCGATGGGGCGCCTCCACGGGCCGATCCCCTCCAACCGAAGGATCTACCCGGCCCGTGTAGAATTCGGATGGACCCGCACACGCCCATTTCGACTCCGCGCGTGCATCGTCGAAGACGTCCTTCTCCATGGTTCCCACAGCAAGCCGAGGCCCTGATCTCCGACGCATCGCGTTCGCGGCGATCGGGCTGCTTCTGACGTCCGGATGCGGCGGGGGTGGAAGCGGTCGGGCGGTGTCCCCACAGGCCGCGACCACGGGCCGACTCGCGGAGAAGCCCGGGGATCGTTCGCCCTACATCGTGGACGCGCACCACGGCGGGAAGGCGAGCGAGATGCGACTCGTCGAGATGAGCTGGGGGCGGCTCGTCGACGTGCACGATGTCGACGCGAACGGTGTTCCGAACGCAACTCCGCTCTTCCGCGACCTCGTGGTCAAGGAGTCGGTCATCAGCGATGCGACCGGCTACGTCCTGGAACGCAACCCGGTCACGGCGCGCACTCGGCTGATCATCCGCAGGACGTTCGGTGCACCGGCTCGTGGCGGGGTCACGTTCGAAGATCTTCTGCGCGCCGCGGAGGGACCGCTCGCCCCGGTCCAGCCCCGGGCCCTCGCCGGCACGTCGAGCCTGCCTTTCTCCCTGGTGCCCCGCAACGCGTGCCTCGTGCTCCGTTTCGACGACCTGCTCGAAGACTCGGCCGCGACGGCTCGCTCCCTCGAACAAACGCTGTCCCTGCACACCGGCTACCCCCCCACGTCTCCATTCCGGGCGCGCGTCCTGTTCGACCCCAATCACGGGGGGGTCAGCGGGGGTGCGTTCCACTCGACCCGCGTCCTGGTCGACCTGACGATCTCACCCGCCGAAATCGCCGGAATCGCGACACCGGTGCCGCCGAACCCGGTGGGCCTGCCCGCGAGCATTCCCGACGCTCCCCAGGCGAACGTCTCCCTCGAGCTGCCCTTCGAGGTGGACCCCGCGCGCGGGCAGTTCCTGATCCTGCGCAATCTCTCCGGGGCGCGACTGGCATCCGAAGACAACGGCCCGATCGTCACGACCCAGACCCCCTCCCTGCAGCGGGCTCTGCGGTCC
>DRLC01000358.1 GCA_011053145.1 Planctomycetota bacterium
CGCTGCGGTTCACTTCGCTGCGCTGGAAGTTCAGACCGCGCGTGGTGATCGTCGCTTCCACCGGCAGTCCGGTGAGCGCATCGGTCACGTGCCCCGAGATCGGGACGGGCTGGTTGATGAGCTGGACGATCGCGGGGAAGACCTGGGCCGCCTCGGCCTGGGCGCTCGAGAACGGCGGCTGGAAAGCCGTGCTGATCTCCATCAGGAACGAGTAGGCGCCGTAGGCGTTGAGCTGCCACTCGAAGTGCTCGCCGTCCGCGCTGGGCGGCCGGTTCTTCGAGCCGTAGCCCGCGGCCTGGGAGAGGCTGATCGCTTCGTTCTGCAGGTAGTTCGAGAGCGGATGCGGATCGCAGCCGTACTCCCAGAGCGTCTCACGCCCGAAGGAGTGGAAGTCGAGCACCTTGGAGAAGCGCACGTCCTCGGACCAGACCTTCATCGTCTGGGTCTCCACCTCCGATGCCGGAGAAGGACCGCGGTAGGTCTCGCTCGACACGTTGGAGCTGCCGCGACAGGGCGCGGACCAGCCGAAGTCGTAGTTGCGGTTCAAGTCGACGCCGATCCCGTTCGCGAACGCGTGGCGGTTCTTGCGCCACAGGTTGTTGCCGACCCAGACGTAGTTGTAACCATCGGGGTTCCAGACCGGGGCGATCCAGATCTCGTGGGTGTCCACGAGGTTCGTGATCATCGGGTCGACGCCGTAGAGCTGCGTGAACTGGTCCATCGCGTGGAGCGCGGTCACCGGCGTCACCGTCTCGCGGCAGTGGTGCGCGGACACGATCAGAACCGCCTGCTCGTCCTCGTCGACGTTGACGTTGTCGGAGATCTTGACCGCGTAGAGGCTGCGGTTGCCGAAGGTCTTGGGCATCCCGTAGGTCGCCGTGAGGTCCACGAACTGGCAGATCGACGGAAAGTTCGCCGCGGCGGTCTGCATCTGTGCGATCACGTTCGCGAGATCGGGGTATCCGGCGGGCGGAGCGTCCGGAGATGCCCCCTCGGCGTCGCGCATGCGCTCGGCTTCGATCTCGTAGAAGGGACGGCCTGTCTCCAGCACGCGCGGCCGGAAGCCGAGCGCCATGAGCTCCGTCATCGACTCGGGGGAGACGACGAGCTGGAACGATCCCTTTTCGATCGATCCCTCGAGGACGTCGTACCCGTCCGACTGAAGCTGGTGCGCGATCTGGGGAGCGTTGGGCGTGCGGATGGAGACGCGCTGGAGGACCTGTGCGGAGGCGGGAAGCGCGAACGCCAGGAGGAATCCGAGCGAGATGGTCTTTCTCATGGTGGGGAAACGCAGGTGGACCCGTGACGGAGCCCGCTGTGGGGAGGCGGTGGGACTGGAGTGGAAAGCGGGCAGGGAGCCCACCCCAGAATCCTATCACCCCGGCCTGAGAACGGGTCTCTAATCGCCGCCCGTACCGCCTTCCTGGGCCTCCGCGCGTTCGACCGACTCGATCACCCCCTCCAACTCCGCAGCGAGCGGGCTTCCGCGCTCTTCGAGCTCCGACAGCTCCCGCCTCGCCGACTTGAACTGACGGGTCTCGAGGTATGCGAGGGCGAGGTTGAAACGCGCCTGGCTGTGGCCTGGCGCCCGTTCGAGGACGCCCAGATACGCTCCGATCGCGTCGTGAGGTCGCCCCATCCGCTGCAGGAGGAGCCCGAGATCGAACCGCGCGGGAACGAAGTCGGGATCCTTGTCGAGGGCCTGGCGCATCGCGGAGACCGCCGCCTCGAAGTCACCGCGGGCCGCGTGGTCACGTCCGAAGGACTGCAGGATCTCCGCCGGGCTGCGCGACTCGACGACGAGGTCCATCCGACTCGCCTCCGTCTCCGCGTCGAGGAGGCCGCGGCGCGCGAAGGCTCCTCGCAGAAAGCCGGGGCCGAGATCGGGAAGCTGAACCCACCAACCCCGGTCCGGGACGGGCAGCGCACGCTGGAGCTGCTGCGCGGGGCTGAGATAGGCGAGGTCCAGCGAGCGCAGGAGTTCCTCCGGCTCCATCGGCCCGCGCTGGATCGCGCGGATCATCCCGCTCGGATCGACGAGGAAACTCGTCGGCAGCGCGAGTCGCTCCTCGGTGTTGAAGAGCGCCGCATGGATCGCATCGAGACGGTCGAGGGCTTCGGGGGGGGCGAGCGCCCATGCGAAGGGCCAACCCACACCGTCGAGCGCGGTGCGGGCTCGTTCGGCATCCTCGTCGACACACAGCGCGAGGAAGGCGACGTTCTCGTCGCGGAGTCGGTCCGCTTCCGCTGCAAACGCACGGAGTTCCCGGAGGCAGGGCGCGCAGTCCGCCGACCACAGATTCAGGACGACCGGCCGTCCGGTTCCCGTCCCCTTCCCCCCCGGCTTCAGGCCGAAGATGCGCAGGACCGATCCTTCGGCGCCACCCGCGTCGGGCGTGCGCAGCTCGAGACTGGGCATCGGTACCGGCGCGGCGAGCACGACGGGCCCGGAGCGTGTCGTCTCCTCGGGAGCGGCCCGAAGTTCGGGCGGCGTACCCCGGGGCGCATGGGGCCTCGGCACGCCCCGTCCCTCCTCGAGCACCCAGCGGCCGTCCGCATCCGGAACCGAAAACGCCTCGCGCTCGCCCCCGGGCCAGACGACCTCGACCGACTCGATCTCGCTCGCGGGTGCAGCGATTCGAATCCAGCGGCTCGACTGGGCGAGAAACCCCTGCCCGGCGTGCACGCTCCTCGTGAGGACCCCCTCCTCCCCGCGGCATCGCAGCTCGAGTCGCGCACCGACCGCTTCGCGGTTCGATGCCGTCCCCCGCAGGAAGAACCCCACCCGGCCACGCCCCCGATCCTTCGGGTCGGCCGCCGTGTTCTCGAACAGCCACACACGCGGCCCCTGTCGCCCGGTCAGGAGCAGGTCCGTGTCCCCGTCGCGGTCGAAGTCGAGCGTCGCGAGCGCACGCCCATCGAGCTCCTGATCGAGTCCCGCCACGTGGGAAACATCGACAAAGGTTCCGTCTCCGAGGTTCAGATGGGCGACGTTTCGCTCGTGGCCGCTCCACGAGTGCCCGCGCCGCATCAACGTGTTGATCGCCCTCCATCCGCGCAGATACGCATCCGCCTCTTCGCCGTCCTCGCGCCTCTCATCGGGGGAGCGCGACACCACGTGCCGCCAGAAGAAGCTTCACAGGTCCGGCTTCGATCCCGCGGTGAGGAACCCGTTCGGCGTGACCGCGTCCAGCCTCCCGTCCCCATCGAGGTCGACGAGCCGTGCCCCCCACGCCCAGCGCCCGCGCGTGATCCCGGCCTCGAGGCTCTCGTCGACGAAGGTCCCATCCCCGCGGTTGCGAAAGAGCGAGTTCCCGCGCGCATGGCGCCGGTAGGCCTCGAGCGTCTCGGCGTCCGCACCCGGGCGGAACCGGCGCTGGTAGGTCACGCGGCTCCCCGCGTTCGACTGCATGTTCGCAACCAGGAGATCGGGAAGTCCGTCTCCATCGACATCCCCCGTCGAGACTCCCATCCCGGCGGACACGTCCTCGACGCCCGCCTCGGCGGCCACGTCCGTGAACCTTCCGCCATCGTTTCGGTACAGGTTGTTGCGCCCGAAATCGTTCGCGACGTAGAGGTCGCTGTCCCCGTCGAGGTCGAAGTCCTCGAACGCGGCCGCGAAGCTGAAGCGGTGGTTGTTCTCATCGAGCCCGCGTTCCGCCGTCGCATCCACGAAGCGCAGCGGTCCCCCGGTCTCGGTGCGGTTCTCGAGCAGGAGATTCGGCGCACCGTTGTTCGCGTCATGGTACGGGACCGGAAACCCCTCCTCGTCATAGGGAGAGACGTAGCGGCACACATACAGGTCGAGGTCCCCGTCGAGGTCGATGTCCGCCGCGGTGATCGAAGTCGCCTCCTCCACATCGATCGCGAGGCCCGGGGAGAAGTGTGCCCCCCCGTCCCCCGTGAACAGGAGCAGCTTCGTCCCGATTCCGACGACGAGGTCCTCGTTCCCGTCCCGATCGAAGTCGGCGAAGAGCGCACCCCGAGACAGGTCGAGGAGGTCGACACCGGACTCGCTCGACGCATCGACGAAGCCCCCTTCGGTCCCGAGCAGGAGCCGGTTCGGAACGCCGCCGGGCGCGCACAGGTAGATGTCTTCGTACCCGTCGTCGTTCACGTCGGACACGGCCACGCCGGATGGAGACCCGAGCAGGGGCAGTCCCAGTCGGTGGTCGAACCGTTCCCGCAGCTCCCCGATCCCGAGGGCGAGGTTCCCCCCCGCCGCCAACCCGGGGGGCTGCACGGGCCGGAACAGGGGGGCGGGAGCCCAAACGTCCTCGAACTCGCTCGCGTTCAGCTCCTCCAGAGCGAGCGCACC
>DRLC01000359.1 GCA_011053145.1 Planctomycetota bacterium
CCTCAGCTCCTCCTCCCCGATCGTGCCGTCGGCGAGCATGGGCTGGATGCTCGCGTGGTTGTGGAGCGCGGCGATCTTGAGGTCGTTGTGGTACCAGCCCGCGTACTCGGAACGCAGCGGCTCGGGAGGCCAATAGGGGAGGTGCGGGTCGTACCCGTGGACGAAGAGGAAGAACGGCGTGCCCTCGGGGAGCGTGTCCAGGAACGCGAGCCCCTCGGCCGCCGCCTCGCGGATGGATCGCTGGTACTCCGCGCCCTCTCCGGTCGCAGGCTCGTCCTCGGGCCAGCTCACGAAGACATCGAAGCCGTAGCCGGGGCCGAACTTTCCCTGCAGGGATCCGTGTCCGGTGAAGGCTGCCGTGCGGTACCCGGCGTCCCGCAGCACGCTCGCGAGGCTGATCGTGGGGGTCGAGGTCTCGCCGTTCTTCAGGAGCCCATGACGCTGCACGCTCATGCCGGTCAGGATGGACATGTGGCTCGGCGCGGTCGCCGTGCTCTGGGCCTGGCAGTCCTCGAAGACCGCGGACGCCTCGGCGAGGGCGTCGAGCCGGGGTGTGGGACGCGGCGCACCGTAGAGCCCGAGGGCGTCGCGCCGCGTCGTATCGAGGGAGATCAGGACGACGCTCGTGGGCTCCGGCGCGGACGCGCCCGTGCAGGCGCCGAGGGCGAGGACGAGGAGCATGGCTGCGGCGCGGGCGTGGGGAGGGGTCACGGGGAGGGATTCTACGGGGGCCCGATCGCGCCAGTCCATGGAGCGACCAACGCTGCGGCCTCGGGGAGGGGACTTCGGAAACCTTTTCGACGGGGGCGGAACGACGATGGAGGGCACCGCGATCGCTTCGTTCCATGGAGTCCTCCCTCGACCCCTTCTCCCCGCATACGATGGTTGGGCGGATCCCACCGCGGACCAGCCCGGTCCGCGGTCGGCTCGAACCCTGGTACGGTCCGCCCGACTCCGCCGGCCCGCGCTTCCACAGGAGACCCACCATGCACCGACTTCGAGCGAACTTCCTCCTTCCCCTCTCCGCGATCGTCCTGGCCGCCTGTGCCGGGGGCGGTGGCTCCTCTTCCCCGGGCGGAACGACGAGCGCGCGCCTCCTGGTCGGATCGACCGGCGACCCGGGTCTCTTCTCCCTCGGCAGCGAGTTGACCGAGCTGCGACTCGTGGACGACAGCGGCCGGACGACCGCGAACCTGCTCCCGGTCCCCACGACGGTCGAGTGGGTCGGCGTCGGGTCCTCCCCGCGCTGGCTGGCCACCGGATCGGTTCCCGAAGGCACCTACACCGCGATCCGAGCCTCCTTCGCGCCCGGTAGCGTGAGCGGCGTCGATGCCACCGGCGCTCGGGTTTCGCTCGCTCCCACGACGACCACCTTCCAGGCGCCGCTCATCGCGACCTGGACCGCGGGCGGCGGAAGTCCTCCGGCCAACCTGTTGCTGGACATGGACCTTTCGGGTTCCGTCTACCGGAACGGATCGGGGGGAGGCATGGTTCTCGACCCCGACGCCGTCGTCGTGCTCGACGACCAGCGTCCGATCCAGAACGTCGAGGGGACGCTCACCTCGGCATCGGCTTTCGACCATCGCCTGACGATCGACGCCTACGGTCCCTCCGGCGTCGGCTTCGGCAGCCTGGACGTGTTCGTGGACACGACCACGCAGTTGTGGGATGGGAACGGCGTCGAGTTCCTGGATCCGGATGCGTTCTTCCAGTCCCTGCGTCCCGGTTTCACGATGCTCGAGGTCCGCGGCACGATCGAGTCGACCGGAGTGATGTCCGCCACGGTCGTCCGGATCCTCGATCAGGGGGGCGGGCCGGTGCCTCCCGCGGTGGTCATCGAAGGACGCGTGCTCCACAACGACACCGGGGTTCGACGTTTCGTCCTCTTGATCCGCTCGATCGCGAGTGGATCGGCTGTGGCCGACCCCATCCTCGAGGACCTCGGTTCCCCGCTCTCGATCGAGGTCGCCTACGACGCGGCGACGCGATTCTTGGACCACGAGGGCGAGACCGAGAGCCCCTCGGACCTCGAGACCGGTGAGCTCGTGCGCGTTCACTTCCCCAGCTTCGATGCACCGCCGTTCTACGCGGATCGCGTCGAGATGCTCGAGGAAGGCCGAACGATCGAAGGGACCGTCGTCGATGTCTCGAACTTGCCCGATTCCTTCGACATGTATGTCGATGAGGACGAGGAAGAGGACGAGGAAGAGCATGGGAACCTCTCCGGACTCGTCACGGTCGACCTAGGCGGCGCGGACATCGAGCTCGATTTCCGCGGCCACCCCACCCTCGGTGCGGACGCGATCGTGACCGGAGTCCACGTGCGCGTGCGGGGGACGCTCGGGGTCCAGACGGGGCCGCAGCTCATCCACGCGGAGCTCGTGTCGGTCAAACCCGGTCATCTGATCGATGCCGAGGTGTCGCGCGCCGATGAGGTCGCCGGCACCTTCGAGGTGCGTGACGGGCGCATCGTCCAGACTTTCGGGGATGCGGTAACAGCTCCGCCGCTCTCGATCGTCCTGGCGCCATCGGCACGCTTCCTCCAGGACGCGTCGAGCGCGGCCGAGTTCTTCGACCTCTTCGACGAGCTAGACGCCGATCACGTCCTCGAGGTGAAGGTCAAGGGGATCGGTACCAGGACGGCCGAGGAACTCGAAGCCTACGAGGTGAAGGCGAAGGTCAAGAGGAAGCGCTGAAGCCTTCCTTCCCCGACCCGATGGCGGCGATGCATGGTGGAGCAGGCTGCGTTGCCGCGGTCGCTCTCTTCGCAGCGTCTTGCGGGACGGCCCCGGCCGAACCCGCCCGCAACCTCGTCCTGATCTCGATCGACACCCTGCGCGCGGATCGGCTCGGGAGCTACGGCTACGACCGTGGGACGAGTCCCGAGCTCGATGCGTTCGCCGAGCGCGGGGCGCTGTTCGAGGACGTGGTGACCGAGTGCAGTTGGACCCTGCCGGCGCACATGACGATGCTGTCGGGTCTCGCGCCCCCGCAGCACGGCGTGATCCGGCCTGAGCTCGGTCTCGGCGCGGGCACGGAGCTCCTGGCGCAACGCCTCGCGGCCGCCGGCTTCCGGACCTTCGGAGCGACGGAAGGGGGCTTCGTGTCCCGACGGTACGGGTTCGCACGCGGGTTCGAGCGCTTCGACGACGAGCAGACGAGTCTCGCGGAGAGCCTCACGGACGCCCGCGCGTTTCTCGTGCGCATGCGCCGCGAGGGAGCGGCGCGCTCCTTCCTGTTCGTGCACACCTTCGCGGTGCATTGTCCCTACGAACCCGACCCCGCGACCGCCGCGCTCTTTCACTCGCCGGATGCCGAACCGGTAGAGACGGCCGGCCGATGCGGCAATCCGGACTTCAACCACATGGAACTCACGGTCGGCGAGATCCGCACGATCTCCGACCTGTACGATGCCGAGATCCGCGATGCGGACGCGGTGCTCGGAGAGTTTCTTCGGTGGCTCGATGCGGAGGGGTTCGCCGAAACCACCCTCGTCGTCGTGACTTCGGACCACGGTGAGGAGTTCGGGGAACACGGGCGCATCGGCCACGAGGGGACCCTGCACCGCGAGGTGCTCGGCGTTCCGCTCATCCTCGTCGGACCTGGGATCCCGCACGGTCGATTCGACCGGCCCGCCGGGCTCGCGTCGATCGTCCCGACCCTCCTAGCTGCCCTCGGGCTCCCATCCGGAGGGCCGTCCCTGTTCGACGACCAAGCGCGAGCGGTCTCCGAGCGCTTCTCATCGATCTCGTGGAAGGGCCGCGCGGTCTCGGTGGTGACCGAGGAGTGGCATCTGATCCTCGACGAGGAGAACGGCGAGGTCCGACTCTACCGACGCGCGGACGTGGGCGAGGAGGTGGACCTCGCCCGCTCCCGTCCGGACCTGGTGGCGGACCTCAGGGCGTGCGCCGAGGCCTACGCGGCGAGTCGCCGCGTCGAGAACGCGGTCCTACTCGATGCCCCGAACCCTAGGGAGCGCGTCCGACTCGGGGAACTCGGCTACGCCGAGGGCGGCGACTGAGGCCGGGCTACAGGAGTTCGAGCTCCGCCAGGATCCAGGTGCCGCCCCGCGCGGCGCGGACCGCGATGTGGCGATCGTCGAGGCACAGGACGCCCGAGCCGCTGTGGAACCCGGTGTAGTCGTTCTCAACCAGGACGTCGTCCACGACGATGTAGCGCTTGTCCGCGGTGCCGGCCAGGTAGGCGACGTGCTTTCCGTCCGGGGTGAAGGCGACGGAACGGCGCTGGATGATGTCGAACGCCGGTCCCTCGATGCCGTCGACGACGACGAAGTTCTTGCGACTGCGGCCCGCGAGGAAGGCCATGCGTTTGCTGTCCTGGGTGAAGACGGGTGGGGAGGGAGCGAAGGGATAGGTCCCTCGGGGCTCGCCGTCCAGGAGCAGTGTCCACTCGCCGTCCTTGCCGGTGAAGCAGGCGTAGCGCGTGCGGTCGGGGCTCAGGACGAAGTGTCGGAGGCGCGGGTAGACCCCGACGGGTTTGCCGTCCACCACGAGGGTCTCCTGCTTCTTCTCCCGCAGGCTGTAGATCAGCCGGCCGTCGGAGAGGAACGATGGCGGGACCGAGCCGAGGTGCTTCGAGGAAGGCCCGTTCTCGCCGTCCGAGACGACCGTGATCCGATCTCCGTCCTGCGCGATGTAGTACCAGTGCTTCCCGGAACGGTCGAACACGACGCCCCGGGGATCGATCGAATCCCAGGCCGGACCGACTTCACCGTCGAGGACCACATGGCGTTTCACGGCGTCATCGATCACGACCATCGCGGTGTGTTCGCCGCCGAAACGCAGGGTCTGGTAGCCCGGCCAATCCTGGGTCTCCTGTCCATCCAGGACCAGGACCATGCCCTTGCCGTGTCCGGCGAGAAACGCGAGGTGGCTGCCGTCATCGTTGAACGTCAGCCCGGGGAGGATGTTCTTGTAGGGACCGAGGACCCGTTCTCCGGTCACGAGATGCCACGACTTTCCCTTTCGGACGGCGATGGCCCAGTGGTCGCTGTTCCGGGCGAAGACCAGTCCGTCCCGTCCGATCGTGTCGCCCTCCGCGACCGGGTCTTCGTCCATCAGGACGACCTTGGATCCGTTCGAGTCGACGACATACCCGAGGTGCTCTCCCGAAGGGCTCCACCAGAAGTCGAGCACGCGCTCGAAGAAGGGTCCTTCCACGCCGTCGCGGACGAGGGTCTGGTAGCCGTCCCGGTCCGCGACGAAGGCGTAGTGTGCTCCATCCGGGCTGAAGACGACGCCGCGCTCTCCGATCGAGGAGTAGTGCTCCCCTTCGACTCCATCGATGACCGCGTAGCGATCTCCCTGTTCGTTGACCGCGACCCAGGCGATGTGGGCGCTGTCGGGGCTGAAAGAGACACCGGACTCGTGCAGGGCCTTCGATTCGAACAGCTCGCCGTCCACGACGACGAAGGTCTTCCTGTCGCGTGAGCCGACGTAGACCAGGCGTTTGGAGTCGGGGCTGAACTGGATCGTCTCCGGCGCGATTCCCTTGAAGGGTTCGCCTTCGATGCCGTCGTGGACGATGGAGAGGGCGCCGCTGCCCATGAGCATGTAGGCGAGGCTCCGGCCGTCCGGGCTCACCAGAAAATACTCGTCCTCGATCTTCGGGTCGTCGTGCCCGAGGATCTTCTCCCGGAGCGCGATGTGAAGGGTCTTGCCCGGGTTCGTGAAGACCCCGATCGGTTCCTCTTGGGCGAGAGCGGCCGGCGCCAGAAGCGCTAGGGGGGCGAGAAGCCTCGCGGCTCGGACGGCTGAGGAGGGGAGGGGCATGGAAACGGGGTGTGGGCTGGGGCGCTTTCAGGGGGCTATCGGCTGGGTCTGCCCGGAACCGAAGCC
>DRLC01000360.1 GCA_011053145.1 Planctomycetota bacterium
CGGTGCCGCTCGTGGTCGCGCTCGGCGATCCTGCCTTCGGTCGCGATCGCGCTCACCGAACCCACTCCGCTTCGAGGCTTCTCGGTCGCATCTCGCAGTCCGGCTCGGTCGTTGCGATCGAGAGCACATGGTCGCCGCGGAAGAAGAGACGCACGTCGAAACGCTCGCCGTCGAACGCGAGCCGTAGGCGGTGCCCCGGAGCAGCGGACTCGAGGCGCACGCGACCCATTCCGGCGATGCCGACTCCCACCTGCTTGAGCACCGCCTCCTTCGCGCTCCACAGGGCGATCACCCCGCGGCGTTCGTCGAGTCCCAGGCGCGCGCGTTCCCGGGCGTCGAAGTAGGCGAGCGGCGCCTCGATGCGCGGGCGGTCGAGCCACTCGGCGTCGATCCCGATCCGAAAGGGTGCGACCACCGCGGCGGCGAGGCCGCGGGTGTTCGTCGTGGAAAAATGCCAGGTACACCGCCCGGTGCGAACCGGAAGCGGCGCGCGTTCGTCGTCGCGTGGGAAGGATGCTCCTTCGACCGGCGGGCGCCTGGCGAGGCGCGCGGAGAGCTCGAGGGCTTCGTGGCCCAGGCGGCGCGCTTCGTCGACCCCACGCCGACCGCGTAGACCGGAAGGGACGCGCGCGCAGACCGGATAGACGATCATGCGTCGTCCTCGGCTCCGGTGACGCGCCGCACGATCTCGCGATCGAAGTAGTTCACGTCCATCCCCGCGTCGACGACGATGCCTTTCGCGTTGATGCCGCTGGAGCGCGGCGAGAGCAGGAACAGCACCGTGTCCGCTACCTCGCCGGTAGCGACCCCACGCCCGCGCAGCGTCGCCTGCTCGGCGAAGAGGTAGCTCTCGACATACCCGGGAATCCCGGCAGAGGACTGGGTCTTGAGGAGACCTGCACGCACCGCGTTGAAGCGCACGTCCGAGAACCGCGAGAAGCTCTTCGCGAGGAAGACGACCGAGGAGTCGAGGGCGGCCTTCACGGGGGCCATGTAGCCGTAGTTCTCCGAGGCCATGCGCGTCGTCGAAATCGATATGGTCACGACCGACGCATCGCGGGCCAGGCATTCCTTCAGCGCGTTCGAGAGCGCGATCAGGCTGAAGGTGGAGACATTCATCGCGTCGAGGAAGTCCTCGCGCCGCGTTCCGTGGAAGGGCTTCGGACCGTCCGAATAGTTCGCGAAGGCGACCGAGTGGACGATGCCGTCGAGCGGGGGGTGGGCGCTTGCGAGGTCCGAGGCGAGCCCTTCGATTTGGGCTTCGTCGCGCACGTCGCAGACGAAGAGATCCTCGCTGCCGAGCTTCTTCGCGAGTTCCGCCCTTCGTTCTTCGGTGTGGACCACGAGCAGCGCGCGGGCGCCCTCGGCGCGCAGCGCGGTCGCCACCTGGTAGCCGACGCTGCGGCGGTTCGCGACGCCGACGACCAGGACGGTCTTGCCCTCGAGGCCCAGCCAGCTCATCCGGCCGCCTCCCCGAGGCGCGCCATCGCGCCGGTGGAGGTGAGCACGAACCGGATGTCCACCGCGGTCGCTCCGTCGCAGGTGACCCGTGCGGCCATGTACCAGGCCGGCCCGAGGCGTTCGGTCACGTGGACGCGGGTCGTGACGGTTTCGGCGGGCCGGACGATGCGCTTGTAGCGCGCGCGCTCGATCTTCGTGAGGACCGGAGTGTCCGCGGCGTCGCGTTCGTCTCCGAGGAGCGCGCTGATCATCAGGGCGGCGCACTGGAAGGCGTGCTCGGAGAGGATCACCCCGGGGGTGACGGGGTTGGAGGGATAGTGGCCTTGGAAGAACCAGGCCTCGGGCGGGACCTTCCATTCGGCGACGAGGTGGTCCTCCGTCTCTTCGACGATGCGATCGACGAACAGGAAGGGCGCACGGTGGGGGATGCGCGATTCGATCTCGATCCGGGAAGTGCTCATCGCTCGGCCGGCGCGGCGGGGAGGTGATCCATCAGGAGGGAGTCGACGCGGTTCGCGGTGATCGCGCCGTAGTTCGCCGCGCCGAGCCACCCGCTCATGATGATGCCGACGCTGCCCGCGTGGAAGAGGCCGTGGATCTTCTCGGGGAGAGCGTTGCTGACCGCGAGACCCTCGAACTTCGTGCCGAAGGACGTCCCGCGCGGATGGTCGGTGTAGAACGCGAAGGTGCGCGGAGTGGCTGCCTCGACGTGGTCGATCTTCGCCCGCACGCCGGGAAGGTACCGCTCGAGGCACTTGAGCGTGTCCTCGATCAGGCGTGCTTTCTCCCGCTCGTAGCTCTTCTCATCGAGGTCCTTCCAGTCGTCGAAGCGCGCGTTCATCGAGCTGACGATCGCGTAGCGGTTCGTGCCCGGACGGATCTTCGGCGAGTAGAACGAGAAGGTGCGGCTCTCGCCACGCAGGTCGGCGAGGGCCTCGGAGGAGAAGGTCTCGCGTGTCGAGGTGAAGAGCAGGTCGGCGGGGAGGTCGATCGATTCGCCACGCCGGATTCCGAGGAACACCTGGGTGCTCGATGTGTTGAGGCGTACCGCGCGCACCTCCTCGACGAATCCGGGGTCGAAGTGTTCGGCGCCCACGAGTTGCAACGCGGTCGAGCGCACGTTCGCGTTCGAGAGCACGGCCGAGGCGGCGAGGAAGCGGCCGTTCGCGATCACACCGCGCGCCTCGCCGTCCTCGACCACGATGCGCTCGACGTTCGTGCTCCCGAACAGGTCCACGCCGTTCTTCGCGAGTTCCTCGCGCATCGAGCGGATCAGGAGGTCCGTCCCGCCGAGGAACGTGTAGACCCCTTTGCTCATGAAGTTCGAGAACACGATCCCGTACGTGATCGCGGGGTCGTCGAGCGTCGATCCGTTCGCATAGGAGATCGGCTCCATCAGCAGGCGATGCACGTCGCCACGGCCGGGGAAGAACTCCTCGAAGAGCTCGCCCGTGGTCTGCCCGCTGTCGTCGTAGAAGTTCATCGCCCGGATGTGGGCGAAGAAGGCCTCGACGCGCTCGCGCGGGATGCCGAAGACGGTGACGAGCTTCTCGGTGAAGTCCTCGCGCGTGAAGCTCGTCTCGAACGAGAACTGCGGGTTGTCGAAGCGAACCGAGTCGAGGGGCACGATCCGGTCCGCGATCTCGCGGTTCCAGTACTTGCGGCAGGTCTTCTTCATCCCGACCGGAAAGCCGTGCAGGGAGATGTCGAAGAGGTGGCCCCCGCGGCGCTTGAACCAGGTGGCGAGCCCGCCGAAGTTGTAGTGCTGCTCGAGGATCGCGACCGAGCGACCCGCGCGGCCGAGGATGTTCGCGGCGGTGAGTCCCGCGAGGCCGCTGCCGACGACGATCACGTCGTAGCTGTCCTGGGCCTTTGCGAGGGGATCGAAGGTGAGCGGGCGCTTGCCGTCGGTGGAACCGCGGAAATAGCGCGGGCGCAGCGTGTCGCGGCCGCTCACGCGCGCACCTCGACCGTGCTGGACGGGCTGCTGGCCGCGGGTGCGATCACGTGCCGGTTCGCCATCGCGATCCCGCTCATCATCGCGCCGACCACGCCGAGGTAGCCCTGGTCGGTCCCCATCAGGACGAGGGCGTCGATCGGCGTGCGACCGTCCTTGCGCTTGCGCGGGCTGCCGTAGATCGCGCCCGCGCGGTGCCCGGTGAAGCGTTGGACGGTGCGCGGCGTGAAGCTGTCCCGGTAGGTGGTGTGGGATTGCCAGGGGCCGAGCAGGGTGTCCACCTCCGCGAGGGCACGTTCGCAGGCCTCGTCCTTCGCGGCGCGGTATTCGTCCTCGCCGAACGCGAGCCACGGAGCGGGGTTCGCGAGCACCGTGGCGCGCAGGAGCGGCTCGGCGGGCGGCCGGTCCGCCTCGAAGTTCGTCGGCGCCGAGAGAACCCCGGAGAAGGGGTCGATCGTTCCCTCGGGACGCCGGTAACGGAAGGGTTCGCGCGTCGAGTAGAAGCACGTGGCGGCGCCGAAGCCAAGCTCCGCGGGGGGCGTGTCGAGGACCGAGATGACCTCGAGGAAGGAGAGGCGTCCGTGGTCCGCGGGGCCGGTGTGGGCTGCGGCGACCTCTTCGCCGCACAGTTCCATCGTCTCGACGAAGCCCGCGGAACTCAGGATCGTGTCGGCGGTCAGGACCTCGCCGCTCTCGAGTTCGACGCCGCGGGCGCGGCCGTCCTTCGTGAGGATCCGTGCGACCCCCGCCGAGAGCCGCAGGTCGGCCCCCGCGCGCTTGCAGCGCTTCACCAGCAGATTGATCAGGGGGCGGATGCCGCCCTCGGGGCGCGAGAGGCCCTCGAGGAAGATCGCGCGGAAGAGAACGGTGAGCTGCGTCCAGTCCACGTCGTCCTCGCGCGCACTCCCATAGTAGAAGAGCGGCAGGAGCAGCGCGTCGACGAGGCGCCGGTCGCCGATGCAGTCCTCGAGCACCGCCCGCCCGCTCGTCTCCGCACCCGGCTCCTCGTCGAGGGAGGTCGATTCGACCAGCGAGACGAGCCGACGAAAGCCGTCCACCTGACCGGGGAACTCGCGCTCGATCTCGGAAGTGAGCAGATCCAGCTCGTTCGAAAAACGCAGCCGTGCTCCGGGGACGCGCAGCTCGGAGTGGCGCTGCTGGCCGAGCTTCAGTTCCGCGTGTCGGATGCGGAGCTGTCGCAGGACCTTGGTGAGCGCCGCGCCGCGCGTCCCGGCCGGGACGAAGTTCGTGAGCGCGTGCAGCCCCACGTCGAAGGCGTGACCGTCCTTCGTGTAGAACGAGTTGAGGCCGCCCCAGAGGTTGTGGCGTTCGAGAACGACGACGTCCTTTCCGAACAGCGCCAGTCGAAGGGCGGCGGCGAGACCGCTCATGCCGGCGCCGATCAGGATCGCGTCGTGATGCACCGGCAGTCTTCGAGGGCTAGGCGCTCGCGGCGCAGTGCAGCTCCTTGTCCGCGAGCAGCGGGTGCAGGTAGGCCACGCAGCCGTCGATGCTCGCGAGTTCCTTGTAGTCCTCCTCGGGGACCTTCACGCCATACAGCTTCCTGAGCTCCATGACGATGTCGAGAAAGTCCATCGAGTCGAGGTCGATCTGGTCCCGCAGGCTCTCCGCGTTGTCGAGTCCGCTGAGGTCTTCGTCGGGGGCGATCGTGGCGATGATGTCCTTGATGGCGAGGACGACTTCTTCCTTGGTCATGGGGGGAAACAGGGCGTTGTTGGTCTCAAGCATCCCAGCGGCGCACGACCACGGCCGAGTTGATCCCGAGCATGCCGAAGGACATGTTCATGATCGTCTCGACGCGGCCGAGCTCGTGGGGCTCGTTCGCGACCAGGTTGCGGACCTCGCAGTCGGGGTCCAGGTGATCGAGGTTGATGGTCGGATGGACGATTCCATCCTCGAAGGAAGGCAGGTTGCCGGCCAACTCGAGGGCGGCGGCGCCGCCCATCGCGTGACCGATGTAGCTCTTGGTGTTGTTCACGAAGGTCTTCGGCGAGTCCCCGAAGACCTGGCGGATCGCGTTCACCTCGACCTCGTCGCCGGAGGGCGTCGAGGTGGCGTGCGTCGAGATGATGTCGATGTCTTCGGGCGCCATGCCGGCCTTCGCGAGGGCGCCGCGCATGCACGCGTTCTGGCCGTCCGCGTCGGGCAACACGAAGTCGGTGCCGTCGGAGTTCACGCAGTGCCCGACGAGCTCCGCGACGATGCGCGCTCCCCGGGCCTGTGCGTCCTCGAGGCGTTCGAGCGCGAACAGGCAGCCGCCCTCGGACACGACGATGCCGTTTCGGTCGCGATCGAAGGGGCGCGAGGCCTTGGTCGGGTCCTCGTGGCGCGCGAGGGCGCCCTGGGAGGCGAAGCTCGCGAAGATGCCGAAGGTGTGGATCGACTCGGAGACGCCGCCCGCGAGGGCGAGGTCCACCTCGCCGAGCTGCAGCATCTGGGCGCCGTGCACGAGCCCGAGGTTGCCGGCCGCGCAGGCGCCGCCGAGGCAGTAGGCGGGGCCGCGCAGGTTCAGGTTCAGGACCACCTCGCCCGCCGGACTGTTCGCGACGGTCCGGGGGTTGTGGTGGTGGGACCAGAAGTCGAGGTCGAAATCGTGCTGGGAGACGTTGTGGATCTCGTTCTCGGTCTCGACGTTGCCGTGTTCGGTGACGCCGGGGTAGATCCCCACGCGTGCCGGGTCGTAGCGGGAGAGGTCGAGGTCCGCATCGCGCACCGCCTCATTCGCGCACCAGACCGCGACGCTGCCCGCACGCGTCCCGCGGCGGATCTCCTTGCGCTTCTGGTAGCGCGTCGCCTCGAAGTCACAGATGCCGGCGAGGGTCGGGCCGAAGTGGCGGATTTCGTAGGCGCTCACGCCGGAGACGCCTGCGAGCAGGTTCTTGCGATAGGTCGCGAGGTCGTTGCCGTTCGGGCTGGTGAGTCCGACGCCGGTGATGACGATACGCGGGAGGTCAGCCACCGGAGACCTCCTCGAGCGCGGGCGGGGAGGTGGGTTTTTCGTCGTCCTCTTCCGCCTCGACCGCGCGCGCCGCGAGCCCGTTGCCGAACAGCCAGCGCGTCGGAGCGCCGACGCCGACCTTCAGGGCGGCGTGGATCGCGCGGCTGAGGACGCTCTCGGAATCGCTCATCGCGTTCTGCACCGCGCCGAGGACGAGCTGCATCAGCGCCTCGGCGATGTCGCAGGTCGTGATGATCGAGCGCAGGGTCAGGACGCGTGGGTCTCGGTCGCCGTGCTTGTCGGTGATGAAGGCCTGGGCGCGCTCGGCAGCCTGCTTGAACTGTTGGAAGACGACCTGCTCGCGGCGCCGGAAGACCGTGGCGACGATCGAGAGGGCGTTGCCGACGGGGGCGTGGACGTGGCAATGGCGGGCGCTATCGAAGGTCGAGCGCACCGCGCCCCATTCGGCGAGTTCGTTGAGGGTCGTGCTCGTCGCCGCCTGGGAGATCCCGAGCTGGCCGGAGATCTCCTTCGAGGCGAGGGGCTCGGAGGAGAGCACGAGCAGACCCCAGACCCGTCCGTGGACGCGCTTGAATCCGAAGGTCTTGAAGAAGAGCTCGAAGGTCGGGAGTTCGGCGAGGAGCGCCTCTTCGACCCCCGGTGCGGGGACCTCCCCGCGGGCAGCGGAGTTCCCCCGGGGGCTTTTCTTGGTGGCCCGGCGGGCGGTTTTCTGGCGGGTGGGCATCGAGCGGGGAGCGGGATCGGTCGGTATCACAAAAACGTGAAGTCCTTGAAATCCCTGGTGGGGGGGGATCCTGACACATCCGGGGGGCCGAGTGAACCCGGGGACCGGGAAAAGCGGACCTCCGGGACGATCAGCCCCTAAGGCCCTCCCGCAGGATCCGTTCCACGAGGGCCTCATAGCCGATCCCGCCTGCCTCGGCGGACTCGGCGAAATCCTCCCCGAACGTCAGGTCGGGGTTCGGATTGGCCTCGAGGAAGAAGAAGGACCCGTCCGGGCGCAGGCGCACGTCCAGCCGGGCGAAGCCCGACAGGGAGAGGCTCGACCAGGCGCGCCGGGCCGCCGAGGCGATGCGCCGCTCCAGGCCGGGCTCGAGCTCGGCGCGACGGTTCTTCACCCCGAGCCGCTTCTGGGTCCCGATGTCCCACTTCACCTTGCGGGTCGCGATCAGGGGTTGGCCCTCGGGGAGGTTCGCCATGCACAGCTCCCAGGGCGGGAAGACGCGCGGTCGCGCTCCCCCCAGGATGCCGACGTACAGCTCGCGCCCTTCGATGAAGGTCTCGGCGATCGCGTCGGTCTTCACCTTTTCATGGATGAAGCGGGCGCGTTCCGCGAGCTCGGCGTCGGTGTGCACGATCGAGCGCCGGCTGATCCCGAGGGACGCTTCCTCATCGATCGACTTGACGAAGAGGGGATACTCGAGCCCTTTCGGCCGCCGCACGGCGCGTCCGCGTTCGAAGACCGCGAAGTCCGGGACCGGCACCCCGTCGAAGCGCAGGATCTTCTTCGAGAGGGCCTTGTCGCGGGCCAGTGTCAGCCCACGCGGGTTGCAGCCGGTGTAGGGGACGCGCAGGAGTTCGAGGTAGCTCGGCACGTGTTGGTCGAAGTGCGCGAACCCGTGGAACTCCACGAGGAGGTTGAAGCAGATGTCCGGCTCGAAGGACTGCACCGCGCGACGGACGTCCTCGATGTCGTCCCCGACACCACCCACCTCGACCGTGTGCCCGAGGTCGCGGAGCGCGGTCATCACGTCGTACTCGGTGCGGTAGTCCTGGATCTCCTCGTCCGAGCGACCGTCGATCGACTCGGGGGGGACCAGCTCCTCGTGGCACAGGAGCAAGACGCGCAGCTTCTTCTTCATCGTCCGATCCGTCCTTCGCCGCGTGCGAGCCCGTCCAACGTCTCGGTCACCGCGCGACCCATGGAGCGGAGCGTAGGGGGCCTGTCCCCGGATCGCAAACGCAGGCCCTCGACGTGTGCGCGCTCCCGCATCGCGACGAGGATCTGGGTCACCGAATAGGGATCGTTTCGCCAGCGCGCCGGGAGGACTCCGCGGAGTTCGCGCGCGCTCTTCGGAAGCAGGGGCTTGGCGGCGCGCGACCCGGCCTCCTCCTCGCGCGCGCGGAACGCGCGCCGCAGCATCGGCGAAAAGGCCCACTCGGGCTCGCGCCTTCGGCGGGCGAGCCTTCTCGCGTAGTGCTCGCGCAGCGTGCCGCGGAGTTCCGCGAGGCGGTGGACGCGTTCGCGGACGCGCCTCTCGCCTCGTTCGCGGACGAGTTCGGCGACGCACGCGAGTTTCGCGCGGGCTGTCTCCGACAGCTCGCCCCGGGCGCGCGAGCGAGGAGCGAGCCAGACCGCGAAGCTCTCCGCGAAGTCCTCGGCCGGGTGGCTCTGGGCGTACCACATCGGGAGGTTGCGGGCGAAGTCCGGCGAGGAGGGGTCGGCGGAAAAACTCTGGCGGTAGGGGAGCGAGCGCTTGCCGAAGTGCTCGCGCCAGCGCCTTCGCCTCCCGAGTCCGAGCGCGTTCTCGATCGCGTGGCCGGCCTCGTGGCGCAGCAGTCGCATCAGGGCCACCGTGCTCGCCCCCTCCGCGCTTCCCATCCGGCGCCGCTCGAGCGCGACGAGGCGCGGGTGGGCGAGGTGGAACGGGATCGCGAAGCCCGCGACCCCGTCGGGGGAGAAGAAGTCCGTCGAGTACCACAGGTCCGGTCGGGGACCGACCCCCTTCGCGCCGAGTTCACCGAAGAGTCGCGCGATTGGCCGTGCCAGGCATCCGGCCGCGGGATCGGCTCCCAGGATGCGCGCCAGGCGTCGCAGGGGCAGCTCGAGGAGTTCGTCGTCGGAGAGTCGCGCGAGCTCGTCCCCGGGGCCGCCGCGCCTCACCATTCGAGGCCGAGCATCATGCAGTTCAGCCCGCTTCCGATCCCCAGCAGCGCGACGCTCTGGCCGCGCTCCACCCGCCCCTCGCGGATCGCGATCGAGAGGGTGAGCGGCAGCGACACCGAACCGATGTTTCCGAGGGTCTCGACCGTCGGGAAGTCGCGCTCGGGGTCCAATTCGAGGGTCTCGAAGAGCAGGCGGCGGTGGGCGCCGCCGACCTGGTGGGTCACGATGCGGTCGATCGAATCGCGCGACCAGTGGAGCTCCGCGAGGAAGGCTTCGAAGGTGCGCGCGGCGAGGGCGTTGCCCGCCTGGAGCATCGCTTCGGAGTCGGTCTCCATCAGGAGGCCCGCGCCGTCCGCGCTGTGATCGCCCTGGCAGAGCACGTTGTGCTCGCTCGCGGCGAGGACCGCGCCACCGAGGAGTCGGCCTGGGACGCGTTCAAGCGCCTTCTCTTCCTCGCTCGCGCGGCGCAGCACGACCGCGGCCGCGCCCGAAGCGATCGTGAGCGACGCGAACGCGCGCTTGAGGTCGGCCTTGGTCGTGGCGTCGTTTCCGACGAGTTCTTCGATCGTGCGATCGACGAGCGGCCGCCCGTCTTCCCCCGCGACCACGAGCCCGGCCTCGATCTCACCGCGCTCGATCATTCCCGCGACGATCACCATCGCGTTCAACACGCCGAGGCACGCGTTCGAGAGGTCGAAGAGGTGGCAGTCCGGCGCGAGGCCGAGGCGCTGGTGCACGACGCTCGCGGTGGCGGGTTCGAGGAAGTCGCGAGACACGGACGCGTGGATCAGGCATCCGATCGAGGCGCGCGCGATCCCGCTCTGGGCGAGCGCCATTTCGCCCGCCTGGGCGGCCACCTCGCTCGGACGCGTGCCCGGTGGCCAGAAGCGCCGCTCGCGGATCCCGCTCATCAGCTCCAGTCGACCCGCGCGCAAACGGAACCGCTCATAGAGGGGCGCAAGCCGCTCCTCGAGCTCTTCGGAGGTCACGGCCCGCGCCGGAAGCGCGTGGCCGATTCCAGCGACGACGACGTCCCGGTACCGCATGGGCCGCGGATGGTACAGGAGACGCCGGGGGGGGAGGGGGCATCACCCAGGGTAAATCCCCCATCCCCCCCGGCGTCTCCTGTACCATCCGCGGCGTGACCGCCGCCGCCCCCGCGATCCTTCACGTCGACATGGACGCCTTCTATGCGTCCATCGAAATGCGGGACGATCCGTCCCTGCGCGGTCTCCCGGTCTGCGTCGGCGGTCCGGCGGAGCGGCGCGGCGTGATCGCGGCCGCGAGCTACGAAGCGCGGGCGTTCGGTGTCCATTCCGCGATGGCGACCGCGGAGGCGAAACGCCTCTGTCCGGACCTCGTGCTCCTTCCTCCCGACTTCGACCGCTACACCCGCGTGAGCCGCGAGATCATGGCGATCTTCCGGCGCTACACTCCGCTCGTCGAACCCCTCTCCCTCGACGAGGCCTTCCTCGATGTAGCGGGGTCCGAGCGTCTCTTCGGGAGCGCGGTCGAGATCGGGCGGCGCATCAAGGAGGATATCCTGCGGGAGACCGGGCTCGTCGCCTCGGTCGGCGTCGCGCCGTCGAAGTTCCTCGCGAAGCTCGCGTCCGACCTCGACAAGCCCGACGGCTTCCGGGTCATCGCCCCGGACGAGGTTCGCACGGTCCTCGACCCGCTCCCGGTCCGCAAGATCTTCGGCGTCGGTCCGCGCACCGCGAAGCGCCTCGCTTCCCTCGGTGTCGAGACGGTGGGGGATCTCGCCGGCCGCCGACGCGCCGACGTTCTGCGCGAGTTCGGAGCGAGCGGCGCCTGGATCCACGACCTCGCCCACGGCATCGACCCGCGCCGCGTCACTCCCGGCCGCGTCGAAAAGTCCCACGGTCTCGAACGCACCTTCGCCGAGGACATCTCCGACCGCGAGGAGCTGCGCCTGATCCTGTTCGAGTTCTGCGAGCAGGTCTCGTTCGAACTCCGCGACCGCGGCCTGCGCGGCCGCACGGTCACCCTGAAGGCCCGCACGGCCGCCTTCAAGACGATGACCCGCTCGCGCACCGTCGACGTTCCCCTCAACGAGGGACGCCGCATCTACGCCGTCGCCCGCGAACTCCTCGCCAGGATCCCCCCGGGCCCCCTGCGCCTCCTCGGCATCCAGCTCTCCAACCTCTCCGACGTCCGCGCCCCGGTCCAGGGCGGCCTCTTCGGCTCCGAAGCCCACGAAGCCGACGCCTCCGGCATCTCCCCCGAGCGCCGCGAACGCGCCGCCAAGGCCCTCGACCAACTCCGCCACCGCTTCGGCAAGGGCACCGTCGTCCCCGGAAGCCTCCTCGGCCGCAAGTTCGAACGCGGCTCACCGCCGAGGGACCCGGGCGAGTAGCGCGGTTCGACCCCCCGCATTCCCGCAGCGGTTTTCCGCGTGCCCTCGTTCCCGGACGGAGGCCGTTTGAATCGCGCCTCGGACGCTAGTGATTGTCCGTCACGTAGTTCATGAAGCTCATGCCGATGTTCTCGAACTGGTGCTGGCGCGGGACCTCGATGGCGTTCTTGATGCAGACCTGTTCGCAGAGTTTGCAGGAGACGCAGAGCTTCGGGAGGACCTCGGCGATCTGTTGCATCTGGGGGAGTTGGTAGTCGAACTCGCCTTCGATGGCCGGGGTCATTTGGATCGCGTCGAAGGGGCAGATGTCGACGCAGAACTCGCAGCCGGTGCAGAGTTCGTCGTGGACGACCGCCTTGGGGATCTTCTTGGCCTTGATGCGCTGGACGGTGATGTCGCGGCTGTCGTCGATCGCATCGAAGGGGCAGTAGACGCCGCAGACCGAGCAGTTGATGCAGAGGTCGGGGTCGATGTAGTAGATCTCGCCCGAGGTGATCGCGTTCGTCGGGCAGACGCGCTCGCAGATCGAGCAAGCCGTGCACTTGTCCCCGATGTAATGGGAGCGCCACTGCCAGGTGTCCATGACCTCCTCGTCGGTGAAGAGGACGATCTCGAGTAGGCCGTGGGCGTCGTAGCGCTGGCTCATCCCCAGGATCTCGCCTTCGATCGGAAGGCGCGTGATGAACTGGGCGGGGAAGGACTTCGAGGTGTGGCAGAGCGAGCGGATCTTGGGGTCGGTGAGCCAGCCCGCGACGAGGAGTTCGCCCTCCTGGAACGCGACGTGGCTGCGGTAGCGCGGCATCTGTTCGGCGAGCCCGTAGCGGAAGCGGTTGCGGACGGCCGGGACCTTCGTGGGGAAGTGGAAGGCGACGTGGACGTAGCCGTCGCGCTCCTCGATCGCGTAGTCGCGTCCGTAACGCCGGTCGCGCTCGACGAGATCCTCCTCGACGTCGCGCCACTTGGCCCACTCGAGTTCCCAGCCGTCGACCTCGTCGAGCTGCGCCAGGTCCTCCGCGGGCGGCAGCTCGCCGGAGAAGCTGATCGCGGAGGTGGGGCAGACCTCGACGACCGTGCGCGCGTTGTAGAGGTCCGAGGGGTGCGTGTCCCGCGCGTGGGCCTTTTGGTCGTCCCCCATGAAGAAGACCTCGGGGAAGTCCTGGCAGCAGGCGTCGCAGGCGATGCACAGCTCGGGATCGACCGCGAAGGATTCGGCGGCGGCGACGGTCTCTTGGATCGTGGAATCGGCCATGGAAGGGGATTCGTGGGAGTCGACGGAAGGCGGAGACGGCGATTGTAGCGCAAGGAACGGGCCCGGCGGCCGGATTCGCTCTGCACGGCACCCTCCGGGTGGAGGAGGCGGAAGTCAAGCGGCCCCTTCGGGGGCGATGCGAGCTCCCCATCGGCGTATCCTCCCCCGGTGCGCAAGCAGGACCACTGGAAGGACGGCGAAGTCGCCGGGAGCTACGACCGGACGCGCTTCGCGGGGTTGGGCGGGGCCCTCAAGCAGCGCCGGGACGAGTCGCTCGTGCTTCGGCTCCTCGCGGGTGCGGGGCCCCGGGTCCTCGATCTCCCCTGCGGCACGGGACGCCTCGGGCCGGCCCTGCGACGGCGGGCGGGGAAGCGTGGCAGCATCGTCGGCGTGGACCTCAGCCGCGCAATGCTCGATGCGGGAGGGGGACGTGCCGAGGCGTTCTCGCTGCGCCTCGAGGGTTCGGTCTTTCGGCTGCCGTTTCGCGGCGATGCCTTCGATGCGGCGGTCGTCCTGCGCTTCCTCTTCCACCTGGACGACACCGCCGAGCGCATCCAGGCCCTCGCCGAGATCGCCCGCGTTACCGCGGGTCCGATCATCTGCCAGGTGCGCTACGCCGCGACCGTGAAGCACGCTTCGCGCGCACTCCGCAGCCGCGTCGGTCTCGCTCCGCGCTTTCGTCCCTCGAGGGGGCGGCGGCAGATCGAGACCGAGATCGAGGCCGCGGGACTGCGCGTCGATGCCCTCGTACCGGTGTCGCGCGTTTTCTCGGACAAGGCGATCGTGAGGCTCGTGCGGCGCTGATCGGGTCAGGTGACCTCGTCGCCCCGGGCCAGGATGTGGGCGGTGTGGCGGTTCGCCCAGCGGGCCGTGGCCGCTAGGTAACGGTCGAACTCGGCCGGGGTTTCCTCGAGGTAGCTGTGGAGCACGCGCCGGAAGTGGTGCGGGCGAATGCCTGCTTCGAGGGCGGCCCGGGAAGAAAAGCTCACGCGCAGACGTGCGAGGTCGCGGACGCGGGAGCGTCGGGAGAGGTCGCCGCGCTCGAAGAGCCCGTCGAGGTCGAGGAAGGTGAGGGAAAACCCGCGGTCCGGGTCACCGGTGAGGAGAAGATTCGGCTCCTTGAGGTCCCGGTGACGGAACCCTGCGGCGTGGAGGCGTGCGATCGTGTGGCCCGCGGTCTCGGCGAAGGCTCTCGCGGTCCGGGTCGCGGCGCCCCCCTTCTCGCGCAGGGCGTTCCAAGGGGAGTGGCCGGGCGCGAGGCGTGTGAGAAGGATCGATGCACCGTCGTGGGGGGAGGGCCAGGCGGCCAGGGGCTCGGGCGTGGCGAGGCCGCGGGCGAGGAGGGAGCGAGCGAGGTCGAAGGCGCGCACGGCGCGAGCGCGTCGGTGGGCGCGTTTGGCCACGACGGGGCCGAGGGGGCTCTGGACGAGACGCAGGTGCGGGCACGTGGGTGCGGTAGGCAGGGGCGAGGCCTCCCCCGCGAACCAGGAGGGCTCGGCTTCCCGCCAGCTCGCATACAGTTCATCCGAGACCGACTCGGCACGGCGGCTCGCGTTGCCGAGGAGGGGGAGCATCAGTGGGCCTCGAGCCAGTTCGCGCCGTGTCCGAAGTCGACGACCAAGGGAACCGCGAGGTCGACCGCGTGCTCCATCGCGTCGCGTACGATCGCCTGGGTCGCTTCGAGTTCGCTGAGCGGGCACTCGAGGACGAGTTCATCGTGCACCTGCAGGAGCATCTCGGCGTGCAGGGGGCTTTGGGAGAGGGCCGCTTCGAGGTCGATCATCGCGCGCTTGATGATGTCCGCGGCGGAGCCCTGCACGGGGGTGTTGATCGCTGCGTTTTCGGCGAAGGCGCGCATGCGGGCGTTCGCCGACGTGATGCCGGCGATGCGGCGGCGACGGCCGAAGAGGGTTTCCACATACCCGCACTCGCGTGCCTCCTCGAGGACGCGGTCCATCCAGGCGCGCACCGTGGGAAAACTTGCGAAGTAGCGCTCGATGAAGTCCTTCGCCTCGGAGAGCGAGAGGCCCGTTTCGCGTGCGAGGCGCGAGGCGCCCATGCCGTAGAGCAGGCCGAAGTTGATGACCTTCGCCTGGCTGCGCATCTCGCGCGTGATCAGGTCGGGGTGGACGTCGAAGATCCGCGCCGCGGTCGCCGCGTGGATGTCGGCGCCCTCCTCGAACGCGCGGCGCATCGCCTCATCGCCCGAGAGGTGGGCCATCACGCGCAGCTCGATCTGGCTGTAGTCCGCGGCGAGTAGACACCACGTCCCGTGTTCGTCGGCCTCGCGCGGCACGAAGGCCTTGCGCAGTTCGCGGCCGCGCTCGCTGCGCACGGGGATGTTCTGCAGGTTCGGGTCGCTCGAGGCGAGCCGGCCCGTGGCCGCGGCCACCTGGCTGTAGGAGCAGTGCACGCGACCCGTCTCGGGGTTCACGTAGCGGGGGAGGGCGTCGACATAGGTGCTCTTGAGCTTGGTGACCGCGCGGTATTCGAGGAGTTTCGCGACGATCTCGACGTCGCCGTACTTCGTCGAGAGGGTCTCGAAGTCGGTCGCCCAACCGGTCTTCGTGCGCTTGGGGCGCTTGACGCCCGCCTCGTCCTGGATGCGCAGCTTCTCGAACAGGATCGTTCCGAGGGCCTTCGTGCTGTTCAGGTTGAAGCCTTCGCCGGCGAGCTCCTTGACGCGCTCCTCGAGCTGCGCCTGCTCGCGCTCGAGCTCCTTGCCGAGTCGCCCCAAGCGATCCACGTCGAGACGGATTCCGCGTCGCTCCATCGCCGTCAGTACGGGGACGAGGGGCATCTCCAGGGTCTCGAAGAGCTCGCGCGCTTCGTTCTTGTCGAGCTCCTCCTCGAGCACGGCGCGCAGGCGGAAGGTCACGTCGGCATCCTCGCAGGCGTACTCGGCCACCTGGTCGATCGGCACCTGGTCCATCGTGATCTCGCTCTTGCCGGTGCCGATCAGCTCCTTCGTCGGGATCTTCTTGATCCCGAAATACTGCAGCGCGAGCGCGTCGAGTCCGTGGCCGCGCTCGGCCCCCGAGGCGCAGAAGCTCGCCACCATCGTGTCGAAGGTGGGGGGCGGGAGCAGGGCGCCCTGGTGGCCGAGGACCAACCAGTCGTACTTCGCGTTCTGTCCCGTGCGCTCGAGGCCCGGGTCGGTCAGAACGGGCCCGAGGCGTTCGAGGAGGGCCGCCACCGCGTCGCCGCCATCTCCCGGGTCGACCACCGGGGGGGTCAGGTTCGCGGGCACGTACCACGCGATCCCTTCGATGCCGAATGAGAGGCCGACGAGGCTCGCCTCGAGGGGAAAGAGGCTCGTCGTCTCGGTGTCGAGCGAAAAGCTCCCCGCCGCGACGAGGGCTTCGACCATCGCGTCGAGCTCGGCCGCGGTGCGCACGGTCCGGTACTCGCAGGTTCCCTCGCGGCTCGGCTCGCCCTCGTGGGCGATGCGATCGGCGAGCGTGCGGAATTCGAGGCGGCCGAAGAGTTTCACGAGGCGCTCCCGATCCGGGCGAGCCGGGCCGATGTGTTCGAGCGATCGCTCGAGCGGCACGTGCGTGTCGATCGTGACGAGTTCGCGGCTCAGAAGCAGCGCGTCGCGGTCCGCCGCGATCTTCTCCTTCGCCTTGCCCTTGACCTCCTCGAGCCGGAGGAGGAGCTCGTCCACCGACCCGAACTCACCGATCAGCTTGATCGCGCCCTTCTCGCCGATCCCCTTCACCCCGGGAACGTTGTCCGAGGCATCGCCCATCAGCGCGAGGACGTCCACCACGTGATCGGGGGTCGTTCCAAACTTCTCCCGGACCTCCTCCGGTCCCTGCACGACGAGGTCCTCACCGCGCTTGAAGACGTTGTAGAGCTTCACCCGATCGCTGACGAGCTGCATGAAGTCCTTGTCGCCGGTGACGATGAAGACGTCATGACCGGCCGCTTCGGCCTGGCGCGCCAGCGTCCCGATCACGTCATCGGCCTCGTACCCCGGCACCTCGAAGAGTTCGATCCCGTGCGCTTCGATGGTCTCCCGGATCCAGGGGAGCTGCGCGATCATCTCCTCGGGAGCCTTCTCGCGCGTGGCCTTGTACTCGGGGAAGCGTTCGTGGCGGAAGGTGGGACCCTTCGCGTCCATCGCGACCGCGATGAGGTCGGGCTCTTCGGTTTCGAGGATGCGCCGCAGGGTCATCGCGAAACCGTAGGTGGCGCCCGTCGGCATTCCCTCGGCGGTGGTCAGACCGGAGCGCGCGAGCGCGAAGTGGGAGCGGTAGGCGAGGGCGGTTCCGTCGAGCAGGAAGAGGCGGGACATGGGGCGGATCCTACCGCGAGCCCGGGCGCACTGTTACCGAACGCCCCCCGGCGCCTAACATGGCGGGCATGGCCCCCTGGCTTCCCGCGCTTGTGCTCGCGAGTCTCCCTCTCCCCTGTCGCGGGGGCCAGGAGGGCCTGCCCATTCCCTTGGACCCGGGGCGCGCACGCGTCCAGGTGGCACCGGCGGCGGACGCTTCCCGGGTCCTTCCCCTCGACCCGCTCGAACGGGCACGCGCCGCGTGGGAGTTGCACCCGGCGCCCGGGGGATCGGGGGGGGACGTGTTCGTGCTCGGGCCCGATGGAGAGCTACTCGCGGGCGCGACCGTCGTCCTCGTCGACGACGTCACCGGTGCGTCGGATTTCACGATCCTCGAGCGAGCGGTGAGCGACGAGACGGGGCGTGTGGAGTGCGAGGCGCTCGCCCGCGCAGACGTTCTCGTGCTCTGGGCGCCTGGATTGCCGGCGACAGTCGTCGAAGACGAGCTGCTGGAAGGGTATCGAGAGCTCGCGGACGGCGAGGCGCTCGTGATTCCCCTCGACGCCACAGACCTCGTGACCGGTCGAATCACGATCGACGGCCGGGCTCCGGCGGACGGGGAAGTTACGCCGCACTTCCTCTTTCCCTCTCCCCCGCGGGACTGGCCTTCGCTCCACGGGAAGCTCGAGCGGGCCCTCCGCAAGCTCGATCCCCCGGGACGCGTGCCACGGGTCGTCCTTGGAGAGGAGGGGTCCTTTCGCGTCGATGCGTTCCGTTGGCCGGGCGGGGATGGGAAGCGTGCTCCCCGGGCCCAGTTCTACTGCGAGGAGAAAGACCTCTTTCTCGAGAGCCGCCTGGCCGGCGAGTGGACGGAGCGATTCCGGTTGCGCTCCGAGTGGATCGCGCGGCCCGAGGGGCCGCTCGTGCTTTCTCTCGTGCACGGCTCGTGGATCGAGGGACGCGTGCTGTTCATCGGAGACGACCTCCCGACGCGTCCGATGTTCCTTCGCTTCGCGTTGCCCGATTCCGACCAGAGGCGCGAACGGGTCGAAGTCGATCCCGGAGGATCGTTCCGCTTTGCGGTGCCCTACCCTTGTCCGGACCTGGATCTGGAGCTCCAAACCGGACTCGGAGGACGCGACGGAGCGAAGAGGTTCCATTTCGGTGCTCCGGGCGTGGCGCGCGGCGCATCCTTCGATCTCGGGACGTTGGAAGTCCAACTCGAAGACTCCCTCCTGCTCTCGGTTCGCTCCGAGGACGGCACGCCGATCCGGGGCGCGAGCGCATTCGTCGTCGATCCCCTTCTCTCGTTCGGTCCGCCGAGCCGGCCCGTGGACGAGGGCGAGCTCTCCGTCGGCGATCGGTGGGGAAGGGCCCGCCTATCCGACGCAAGCGGCCGCCTCCTCGTCGAGCGTCCGGGCCGAGGGGAGCAGCTCGTCGTCGGCCATCCAGCCTTCGAGACATCCATGATCCCGATGTCCGGACTCGGTTCCGATGCAGCCGAACGCGGGCATACCCTCGACGTCGTCCTGCATTCCGCCGCCACGCTCGTTCTGCGCGCGCGAGTCCCCGAGGGGTTCCCCCTCGAGCGGTTGCTCGTGCAGGTGGAGGCCGATCGGGAGGCCCTCTTCCTCCACGCGGGGGACCGCTCTTCGGTCGGGGAGGAAGCCGGAACCAGGGCGAGCTCACGGGTCGCCGAGCGCACGCTCGATGCAGGTTCTGATCGAGCCTGGAGCTACACGACCGATTTTTCCCGAGCTCGAAGCGTGGTTGGGTCGAGGCGTTCCACGCTCGCGCTTCGCCCGGTGCGCGCCGGAGTGGCGATGGACGTGCGCGTGTTCGATCTCGCGAGCGGCGTCTTTTTCGAGCGACGGCTCGCGCCGTTCGTGCGGGGGGAGACCCGTGAGCTCGACGTCGATCTCCCGCGCTCGGTCTTTCTGCGCAGGGGAACGGTCGTGGACGACGGCGGCGCACCGGCTGCCGGCCTCGAGCTCTCCTTCGGAGCCCCCGTCCCGGTGTTCCTTGGGAGGACCGAATACGATGGCACGTTCTCCTTTCCCGTGCTCGGGGATCGAAGCGGGATCCTCCTCCTCGAGACGTCGCGCACCTGGAACGCGGCCCTCGACATCGGGGGCGTCAGCGGCCGGATCTCGAACGCGGTCCATCTCGAGCGCGAGTTCCGATTCGAGCCCGCGGGAGTGACCGAGATCCGACTCCCTGCTCCGCGCCGACTCCGGATCACCCTGCGGGAAGACTCGGGGATGGAGAGTCCGGCGGCTTGGGAAGTCCGTCTCTTCGAGGCAGAGACCGGGACCTACCTCGGCGGAGACGTTCCCGTCTGGATGCGAAGGCCGGGCGAGGAGCGTGTGTTGAGGGCTCCGCCGCGCACACCGCTGCGACTCGTGGCAGCGATCGAGGGAGCGCGTGTCGAGGCTCGAGTGGGGGAGGAAGCGACCGAGGTCGAGGTGCGCGTCCCGACCCTCGGAACCCTGGAAGCGCGTTTTCCGGAATCGAACGGAAATGCCCACGGTGCCTGGGCTCGCTTCGAACCCCTCGATGGGAAGGAGCCCTTTCTTCGCGTGGCCCCGGAGGCCTCCGAGCGAGCTGTCTTTCCAGAACTCGCACCGGGGCATTACCGCGTCTTCTTCAGACGCTCTTCACCGGAGGAGGGGGGACGGTGGAGCGGCCCACGGTCCGTCGAGGCCGTGGTGCTGCCGGGCGGAACGACTCGGGTCGAGGTCCCGTAGCCGGCTCCGCCTTCGGCGAGTATCCCCGGAACCCGGTGGGCTGCTAGGATCCCGGGTTCGCCCGATGGCCTCCTCGATCCAATCCCCGCGTCGCATCTCCTCCCCCCGAGGGGCCGCCGAGCCGAGGCTCGCGTTCGCGCCCGGCCTCTCCGGGCTCGGAGCGTTCGGGCTCGACGCCGCGGATGCGCTCTTCGGCGATCGCCCGATCGACGGCGAGGCGCGGCTCGGTGGGGATGCGCGTTCGGAGGTCGGGGAGCGATCGCGCTTCCCGTTGCCGGGGACGCCCCACGTCCCCGGCGGTCCGCCGGTCGGTCGACCGCGCGGAGCGGGAACGGGGTGGTGCGTCATCGAACGATGGCGCGCCGCGGCGTTGCGGCCGCTGCTCGCGGCGCGCTTCAGCACCCCGCGCAGCGCGAGTCTCGCCGAGCGACGTTGGAACCTCCTGTGCCACCTGCGCGGAGAAGGGGTGGGGACGCCCGAGCCGCTCTGCGTCGGGGCGCGCGGTGCGGGGCTCGTCTCGCGGGACTCGTTCCTCGTGACGCGCGAGCTCACCGGCTTCAAGTCGCTTCCCGAGTGGCTCGCGGAGCAGCGCTCGAGCGCGGACCGCCGCCTCGGCCTCGAGTCCCTGCGCGCCGCCGTCGGCAAGCTCCTCCTCGCCGGCGTCTGGTTGCCGCGCCTCGAGCCTGCGCACCTCGCGGTCTCGCCGATGTCTTCGGACTGCCACGAGGCCGCGAGCCTCGGCGCCGGGGGGCCGCGTGTGCGCAGGCTTCCGAGCATCGTCCTCGTCGAGCTTCCGGGAGCACGGCTCAGCGGCGCACTGCCCGCGCCGCGCCTCGCCGAGATGCTCGGGCGACTCGATGCTCCCGAACTCGAGCTCTCGAGGCGCGAGCGCCTCTGGCTCCTTTCCGGGGCCCTCGCGGTCCTCCCCGCACCCCTCCGGAGCGAGGTGCGCGGCCTCGTGGCGCGGAGCTGAGGTCACCGATGGGGGGCCGAGAGAAATGGATGCGGGAGATCCGCGCCCAGACCCGACTGGCCGTGCCCGTGGTGGCGCTCCAGCTCGGGCTGATGGCGATGGGGATCGTCGACAGCGCGTTCCTCGGACGCGTCGACGCGGTGCAGTTCGCGGCTTCCGCGATCGCGAACTCGTACTCCTTCCTGTTCCTCGCGATCGGGATGGGGGCGATGACGATGCTCGACCCGCTCGTCTCCCAGGCCTTCGGGGCGCGCGACTTTCCCGCGATCGCCCGGGCCCTGCGGCGCGGCCTCGTGCTCGCGATGGTCCTGTGCGTGCTCGTCGCCCTTCCGGTTCTGCCCGCACACTGGGCGCTGACGAGGCTGGGCCAGCCCGCGGATGTGGTCGAGGTGGCGGCACCGTTCACGCATGTGCTGCTCGTCGGGTTTCCCCCGTTCCTCGCGTTCATCGCGTTCCGCCAGGTGCTCCAGGCGATGCACCTCCTGCGGCCGCTCCTGTTCTGTGTGTTCTTCACGAACCTCCTCAACGTCGGGCTCGACTGGATGCTGATCGGCGGCCACCTCGGCGCGCCCGCGATGGGTGCCCTCGGATCGGCCTGGGCCACCGTCGCGTCGCGGTGGATGATGGTGCTGCTCCTTCCACTCGTCGCCGGGGAGGACCTGATGCGGGTGCTGCGCATTCCGGTCCGCGGAATCTTCGATTCCCGAGCGCTCGGGCGCATGTTGCGCCTGGGCCTTCCGATCGGCGTGCAGTGGTTCGGAGAGATCGGGGCCTTCGCCTCGGTGGCCGTGATGATGGGCAACCTCGGTGAGGTGGACTTGGCCGGTCACCAGGTGGCGATGACCCTCGCCTCGACATCGTTCATGGTGCCGCTCGGAATCTCGATGGCGGCGTCGATTCGCGTCGGGAACGCGATCGGCCGAGGGGATCCGGTCGGCGCTCGTGCGTCGGCGCGTGTCGGGCTCCTCGCGGGAGTGGGAGTGATGCTCTGCTTCGGGGCACTCTTCCTGCTCGTGCCCGGGATCCTCGCGCGACTCCTCACCGATCTTCCCGCGGTGCTCGCGGTCGCGGCTACGCTCGTGCCGCTCGCGGGGCTCTTCCAGGTCTTCGACGGAACCCAGGTCGTAGCGGTCGGGATCCTGCGTGGCATCGGAGACACGAGGGTGCCGATGCTCCTGCACCTGGTCGGCTTCTGGGGACTCGCGATTCCCCTCGGGTGGTGGCTCGCGTTCGTCCGTCCGGATCCCCTGGGGGCTACCGGCCTCTGGTACGGTCTGATCGCGGGGCTCGCTCTGGTTGCCGTGTGCCAGTTCGCGCGGCTCCGCATCCTCCTGATGCGAGACCTCCAGCGCATCGTGATCGACTCGACCGCGGGTGAGGCCTGAGCGGGGGGACTGGCGGAACCCCAGGCCGGCGATAGAGTGGTCGGGACCGCGGAAGCTTCCGCGGTCCGGAACCGGAGGATCGTTCCATGCGCTCGCCGCTCGCCTCGCTCGCCACCCTCGTCCTTTTCGCTTCGGTCGCGAACGCCCAGGGAGTGATCCACGTTCCAGGGGATCGTCCGACGATCCAGGCCGGGATCGCCGCGGCATCCACCGGAGACCTCGTGCTCGTGGCACCGGGCGTCTATCGGGAGCAGATCGACTTTCTGGGCAAGCGCATCACCGTTGCGTCGAGCGGTGGGGCGGGCGTGACGAAGATCCTCGGGACGGGGGCGCCCACCGCCTACACGGTGCCAGACGTCGCTGTCGTCAGTTTCGTCAACGGCGAAGGACCCGGGACGGTGCTCCAGGGGTTCACGATCAGTGGCCACGACGCGACGTTGCCCGGTGTGAATGCTCCGGTCTGGTCCACCGCCGCTCCGACGATTCTCGGGTGCCGGATCGTGAAGAACACGGGCGGACTCGCGGGCGGGTTCCACGGCAGCGGGACCCTGGTGGGCTGCGACATTTCGAACAACGTGAGCTTCGGCGAGGGCGGAGGCGTCGTGGGGGACGCCCTGCTCGTCGACTGCACGCTGACGCGAAACCGCAGCACCTCCTCCCACGGGTCGGCGGTCTTCGCCTGGCCCGGGTGTCGGCTCGAACGCTGCTCGGTGATCGCGAACGATGCGACGGGAGACGGGCATTCCGGCGCGATCTTCGGTCCGGCGGTCGTGGTCGACACGCTCGTCGCGCGCAACGTGGGCGACGAGTTCGGCGGGCAGAACACGGGGGGAGCCGTCGCGATCGATGGGGCGCTGCTCGTGGACGGTTGCACGGTCAGCGCGAACGTGTTCCTCGGCGCCGGCGGATTCGCGGTGCGCGCCCAGGAGGTGAAGAACTCGATCCTCGGTGGCGACCGGGTGGGTTTCGGTGAACTCGCACCCGGCGCCGTCGTGTCCTTCTCGGATGTCCAGGGGGGAGTCGGTGGGACCGGGAACATTTCGGGGGACCCGCAGTTCGTCGACCCGAGCACGCTCGACTTTCACCTGCGGCGCACCTCGCCCGCGATCGACGCGGGGGATCCGGCGAGTCCCGCGGATCCGGACGGCACGGTGCGCGACATGGGGGCGTTCTTCGTTCCCCAGTACCGGGCGAACCTCGCGCTGCGCTTCGGGACCACGCCCGCGGTGGATCTCACCGCGAACGCCTTCCCGGTGATCGGCACCACGGTCGCGTTCACGCTCGCGGTCCCGGGCGCGCACACGTCCACCGTGCTGTTCGGATACCGGAACCCCAGCTCTCCGATCCAGACGCCGTTCGGTGAGCTCCTCGTGGACCCGACCTCGCCACGCGTCCTGCTCCACTCCGCGATTCCGAGCGGCGGATTCTCCACCCATGCATTCCCGATCCCGGCCGACCCGGCGCTGATCGGGGAGACCCTCACGGTCCAGGGCGCGCGCTTCGGTGCGGGGATCGGGCTCAGCGCAAACGCGCTCGATCTCCTGCTCGGCCTCTGAGTCCGGAGGCCGAATCGGGTCCCGCGCGCCTGGCCTGGGGGGGGGCCTCGGGATAGAGTCCGTGCCTCGCCCGATCCTCCTTCCCCGAACGCGCCGCAGAGCCACCATGTCCGAGTCCCACTCCGCTCCCCATGGGGCGGACACCACGCCGCCCTCACGCATCGTCTTGGGCGGGTTCCTGATGGGGCTCGCGAACCTGGTGCCCGGGGTCAGCGGCGGAACGATGATCCTCGCGATCGGACTTTACGATCGGTTCATCGCGTCGATCGCGAAGGCGACGAGTCTGCGCTGGTCCCGGGACGTGATCCTGTTCATGGTGCTGCTGCTCGGCGGCGCCGCCGTGGCGATCGTCGGCCTGTCGAGTCCCGCGGTATGGCTCGTGGTGGAGCACCGCTGGATCGCCTACAGCCTGTTCATCGGGATGACCCTGGGCGGCGCGCCGCTGCTCGCGCGCATCGTCGGGAAGCCGACCGGCGCGAGTGCGCTCTCATTTCTCGCATGCCTCGCGCTGATGGTCTGGGTCGCGAAGGGGCTCTCGGATTCGCCCCTCGAAGAGAGCTTTCCGGTGCTCGTGATGGTCGGAGCGCTCGCCTCCTCGAGCATGATCCTGCCCGGCATCTCGGGCTCCTACATCCTCCTGATCTTCGGGATGTACGACCTCGTCGTCGGGAGTCTGCGTCCCCACGAACTGCTGGACGATCCGGGCGGATCGATCGGCATCCTGATTCCGGTGGGGATCGGGGTCGTCCTCGGGATCGGGCTGCTCTCGAACGTGCTGAAGGTCGCCCTGACGAAGTTCGAGCGACCCGCCCACGCCGCCCTCCTGGGACTGCTGCTCGGCTCGGTGGTCGGCCTTTGGCCCTTCCAGCGCGCCGTGCATCCCGAGCTGGAGTCGAAGAAGCGGATCGAAGCCTGCGTACTGGCGCTCGAAGGCGCCGACGCGGCAGCGATTCAGGAAGAGACCGGAATCGAGGTCGACGCGGCCGAACTCGCCGAGCTTCGAACGCGGTACGCCGGCAAGACCAAGGGCGATCTGAAGCTGCTCGGGCTTCAGCTCGAGACCTATCCTCCGGGGGCGGGGCGCATTGCGGGGGCCGTCGCTCTGCTGCTCGGGGGCTTCCTGCTCACGCGCCGGCTCGGCGTCGAATGAATCACCCGGGCCTGCCGCCGGCAGGCGAGAAGTCGTGCACCTGGAGCTCCAGGTTCGTCCGACCCCGGAAGGTGTTCCAGCGCGGGCTGTAGACGACATCGATCGGCGTTCCGAGGCGCAGTTCGCCGAGGCGTGAGCCCTGGCGGAAGGCCATCGCGCGCAGGACGTGGGCGCCGTCGCGTAGCCGCAGCATGAGGTGTCCGCCCTCGGCGCCGACCTCGCGCGCGGGTTCGGCGAGGTGGACACCGCGGGAGAGGAAGACCGGGGTCTCGTTGCGCTCGCCGAACGGGGCGAGGCGGTCGATGTGGCGCATCGTGTCCTCGTTCATCGAGGGGAAGGGGAGTTCACAGTCGACCCAGAGTTCCTCCTCGCCGAGGGGCGCGCGCTCGAGCATTTCGCGTGCGCGCTCGACGATCGCGGCGCGCGCGTCGGCGACGCGATCGGAGCGAATCTCGAGCCCGGCCGCCTGGGTGTGCCCGCCGAAGCGTTCGAGGTGCTCTTCGGCCCCGGACATCGCTTCGAGGATGCTGAACGAACCCACCGTGCGCGCACTGCCGCGGCCGCGCTCGCCGTCCAGCCCGATCACGATCGCCGGCTTGCCGAACTCCTCGGTCAGGCGCGCGGCGACGATGCCGACGACCCCCTGGTGCCAGCCCTGGCCGGCGACCACGAGCACCGGATCGGCCGGGAAATCGCCGGCCTGGGCGCGCGCCTCGACGAGCACCTCGCGTTCGATCTCTCGCCTCTTCTTGTTCAGGGTGTCGAGTTGGACGGCGAAGCGGCGCGCCGTCGCGGGGTCGCGGGCGAGCAGGCATTCGACTGCCTGGTGGGCCGAGCCGAGGCGGCCGCTCGCGTTGATGCGCGGGCCGATCTGGAACGCGACGTCCTCCGCGGAGAGCCTTCGGCCCGCGATCCCCGCGACCTCGACGAGGGCGCGCAGCCCGGGGGCTTTCGATTGCGCCAGGGCTTTCAGACCGTAGCGTGCGAAGACGCGGTTCTCGTCGAGGAGGGGGACGACGTCGCATACGGTCGCGATCGCGACGTAGGCCGTCGCCTCCTCGAGAAACTCCTTGAGCCTCGCGCGCCGCACGGACGAGCCGTCGGAGAGGTGCTGAACGAGCCCCCAGGCGAGCTTGAACGCCATCGCGCCGCCGCACAGCTCGCGCCACGGGTAGGTGGATCCCGAGAGTTTGGGATTCAGGATCGCGACCGCGTCCGGGAGCGTCCCGTCGGGCGGTGGCTCGTGGTGGTCGGTGACGATCGTGTCGACGCCGATCGCGGCGAGGTCACGGATCACGTCTGCCGCCGAGGTGCCGTTGTCGACGCTGATCACGACGCTCGCGCCGCAGGAGCGGGCGCGCTCGACGGAGTGGGCGCCGAAGGAGTACCCGTCCACGAGCCGGTTCGGGATGTGCCAGACGGCCTTGGCTCCAACGAGCTCGAGGAGCAGCATCAGCAGCGACGTGCCCGTCACCCCGTCCACGTCGTAGTCGCCGTGCACGAGGATCGTCTCCCCATCGCGGATCGCGCGCGCGAGCCGCTCCGTGGCGCGGTCCATGCCCTCGAAGAGGAACGGATCGTGGAGCTGCATCGGGCTCGCCTCGAGGTGCGCGCGGACCGCCTCCGCCGAGTCATGCCCCCGATTCACGAGCAGGTGCGCGAGGACCTCGGGCAGGCGTTCGCGGACCACCAGCGTTCGTACCGCGGCGGGGTCGGGGGTCTTTCTGCGCCACTGGACCATGGGGGGAGTGTACGGTGTCGTTCTCCCGACCGCTGCGCCCCGGTGGCGAACAGCGCGATCCGAAGCGATGATTCCGCCGAGATGACCCAGCCCAAGACCAACCCCTACCGTCTGTTGCCCTCGGTGGACGAGGTGCTCGCGTGGCCCGAAATCGCCGAGCTCGCCCCCCGGACCGGTCGCGAACTCCTGGCGGAATTCGTGGGCCGCTCCATCGATCGCTGGCGTTCGGAGATCCGGGCCGGAGAACTCGACGCGGCCGGTGTGCGCGAGCGTCTCGAGCGCGGCGACCTCGCACGCTCGGTGCTTTCCTGGGTCGAGCGCGAGGCGAAAAGCGGGCTCGTGCCCGTCGTGAACGCCACCGGGGTCGTCCTGCACACCGGTCTGGGGCGTGCGCCGGTTCACCCGGAGGTGGCCGAAGCGATGGCGCGCGCGGCGAGTCGCTACGGCACCCTCGAGGTGGACCGTTTCACCGGGCTGCGCAACCGGCGTGACGATCGGCTCTGTGAACTCCTTCTGCGGTTGGTGGGAGGCGAGGCCGCGATCGCGGTGAACAACAACGCGGCCGCGGTTCTGCTGCTCCTGAACACCTTCGCCGCGGGCAAGGAGACGGTCGTCTCGCGCGGCGAGCTCGTGGAGATCGGCGGTTCGTTCCGAATGCCGGACGTGATGGAGCGGGCGGGGACGAAGCTCGTCGAGGTGGGGACGACGAACCGAACGCGGGGCGCCGACTTCCGCGCGGCCTGCGGGGAGCGCACGGGCTTGCTGTTGAAGGTGCACACCTCGAACTTCCGCGTCGTCGGATTCACCGAGGAGGTGGGGGCGGCCGAACTCGCGGACCTCGGCCGCGAGCTCGATGTCCCGACCGCCTTCGATCTCGGTTCTGGGTTGATCGATCCGGAAGGCGCCGCGCCCCTGGGTGGCATCCTCCGCGAGCCGGGCATCCGCGAGGCCGTCGCGAGCGGCATCGACGTGGTGACCTTCTCGGGCGACAAGCTCCTCGGCGCACCCCAGGCCGGCGTGCTCGTCGGAAAGCGGGAGCCGATCGCGCGCCTGCGCGCCAACCCCCTCTACCGCGCGTTGCGGCTCGACAAGACCGCCCTCGCCGGGCTCGAGGCCACCGCGGAGATGATCTTGGCCGGACGAGCCGCCGAACTCCCGACGCGCGCGATGCTCACCCTGGGCAGGGACGCCCTCGAGCCCGTCGCCGAGCGCATCGCGGCCGCGCTGCGGAAGGTGGTTCGGATCCCGAGCTTCCGGGTCGAGGTGGTCCTGGACGCTTCCCAACCCGGGAGCGGGAGCTCGCCGGATGTCTACCTGCCCTCTCCGGTCCTGCGCATCGACGCCGGCGAATTCGGTGTGGAAGCCCTCGCGCAGACGCTTCGGGCGGGGGACCCGCCCGTCTTCGCGCGGATCCACGAGGACCGCCTGATGCTCGACCCGCGCACGCTCCTGGAGGGGGACGAGGAGCGTCTCGTCACCGCGTTCCGAGCCCTCTGACCCGCCCTCTCAGTCGAGGTCGCCGAGGGTGACCTTCCAGTTCGAGGGGATCTGCAGGCGCTCGTTGATCTCCGGCGCGTCAAAGACCTTCGCGCAGAATGCGAGCGGGAAGAACAGGACGGTGTCCCAGCCTTCGAAGGCGAATTCGAAGAAGCCGCTGTCGTGCCCGATGAAGCGCAGCTTGCCGTACCCCTTCCCGGTGAAGTGGTGGCGCAGGCGGTTCACGAAGTAGCGGCCGAGCCCGATGTGCCGCCGGTCGACCATGAACTCGTAGAGCAGCACGTTGTCGTGCTCGTCGATGCGCACCACGGTGAATGCGACGATGCGTTCGCCCTTCTTCAGGAAGGCATAGCGAAAGGTGAGGTCGGGATGGCGGTCGTAGCGCCAGCGGAAGTATTCGGTGTCCTTCCAGATCGAGAGCACCTCGTAGGAGCGGTTCCGGGCCCAGAGCGTGTCGTAGGCGTCGGGCGCCGTATCACTCCAGTGCAGCTCGGGGTCCACATGTAGTCCCTTCACCCAGCCCTTCGGGAAGCGGTCGAGCCGAAAGCGTTTCCACGCCGCGATGGCCCGGTTGAGCGCGCGCGCCAGGGGGGGGATCGGGATGCGCCGCTCGATGCTCTCGCGCCAGTCGATCCGGCTCCAGAACTCCCGCAGGTGCACGATGTGCAACCACTTCATGTAGCGGGTGAAGCCCGGATACGAGTTGTAGTGCGGGACGCCGTAGGTCAGCTTGATCCCGTCGGCCGCCATGCGCTCGTAGCACAACCGCTCCGTCTGGATGAAGATGTTCTGGCCGCGGTAGTCGGGATGTACGATCGCGTCCATTCCCTGGCATCCGGGGAACGGACGCCCGTGGTGGTTGATCTTCACCGGCATCGCCGTGTAGTGCCCGACCACCCTGCCCTCGGGCGTCACCGCGACCGTCGCGTAGACCTTGTCGGTGTAGGGCGTGCCCCGGAAGCGCCACAGCCAGTGTTCCATCGAGCGCGGCTTCTGGAACACATCCCGCCAGAGCTGGAGGGCCTGCTCGAGGTCCTCCTCCCGGAGGGGACGGACCTCCCAGTCGGTACCTGTCTCGGTTCGGGGTTCGCTCAAGCTCATGGGGACCGGCGCCCGTGGGGTGGGGGCCGTTCCTGGGGTCGGCAGGACGACCCATCAGACCTGAGACCAACACGAGGGCAATCGTACGTTACCGCGCAAGGGGGTCCTTGCAAACGGAAGGAGGACGCGGACGCGCCCTGGGCCCCTACAGCGGGAGCTCGTTCGTGGCGCAGTGAACGCCGCCCGCCGAGTAGCGGTACTGGGTGAGGGGCGTCGTCACGTGCCGGATCCCGAGGCGGTCGAGTTCTTCCTCCAGTCCGGGCGTGACGAAGGGAGCCGTGCCCACGAGCACCCCCGGCAGGGCCAGGCAGTTGACGCAGTACTGGCCGAGGCTCCGCGCCCGCCGGGCTTCGGCTTCGAACTCCGCTCGTTCCCCGGGGGTCTTCAGCGAAGCGGGGGGGAGCCAGACCTCCTCGACGAGCTCGTCCCTGCGACCCACCACAGGGCCCACCGAGTCCTCAGCGTGCACCGCGAGGATCGGGGCTCCGGTTTCGCGGGAGAAGCGCTCGAGTTCGGCTCGTCCGGAGCTCGTGAAGAACTCCAGGTACGCGAGGGCGGCCACCAGGTGCCCGTCGGCATCGAGGACCGGCGTGAAGGAGGTGTCGAGGTGGAAGGCGAGGGTCGTGAAGGCGAACAGGCGCGGGTTGCCGAAGCGCTTTTCGAGGAAG
>DRLC01000361.1 GCA_011053145.1 Planctomycetota bacterium
AGCTCCAGACCGCGGGCCGAATCCCGTCCCTCAGCAGGGGTCGATCCGAGCGAGTTCCGCCAGACTCACATCGAAGCGCGATGTGCGCATCGCCTCGTCGAACCCCTCTAGGATCTCGTCCACGCGTTCGTCGATCGGTCCCCGCCGCGGCGCCGTCCCGGCGCCCGGTTCGGTCCGAAGGGCTGCGAGCACGTCGTGGACCAGGATCGCGGATGGATCACGGGCAGGAACGAACCCCTCGACCTCGCTCTCGCTGGTCTCCACCAAGAGGTGCGCCTCCACCAGTTCCTCGAGCACCTCGGCCGCCGTCCGCGGGGCGACCCCCGCCTCGGCCGAGAGCTCGACTGCGGTCGGCGCCTTCTCGCCCGCGAGGAACGCGGCGGTGATCCGGCCGGCCAGGCGCAGGGCCACGGACTCGCGCAACCGCTGGTCCACCGTCCCCATGCGGGCTGCGCTCGTGATCGCGTGTTCGTTCTGAACCGCACAGGAGATCTCCGCCCCGACGAAGACCGTGATCCACGAAAGGTAGATCCAGGTCAAGAGGAGCGGCACTGCGGCGAAACTGGAGAAGACCGCGTTCGCGCGTGCCGCGCCGAGCTGGAACTCGAGGAACCCGATCTGCGCTGCCTGCCAGGAAACCCCCGCGACGAACCCGCCGACCAGCGCCGGGAAGAGCCTGACGCTGGTGTTGGGGAGCGTGAGCAGGATCAGCGTCATCCCGAGGCAAATTGCCGTGACCGGAATCGCGGCGAGGAGCGGACCCTGCAGATCAACCCCGCCCACGAGCGTGCGGATACCGTCATAGGACGAAAGCATTCCGGTGAAGGCGGTTCCGACGAGGAGAATCACCGGGGTCACGAGCACGATCGCGAGGTAGTCCGAAAGCTTGCGGACCAGCGTGCGCTCTCGCTTGACGCCCCAGATCTCGTTGAACGAACGCTCGACCGAACCGAGCATCTTCACCGTGGCGTACACCAGGAACACGACGCCGGCCGTTCCCAGCAATTTCAGGTTGGCCTGCTCGACGTAGTTGAAGATCTGATCGACGACCTCGCGGACGCGCGCGGCCCCCTCACCGGCCTCGGGGGGAAAGGCGCGATCGAGGAAGCCGTTGATCGGCCCCTCCTTGAGCCTGCCGAACGCGTCGAAGCCCTTGGCCACGGAAAAGATCAACGCGAGGAACGCGGGCAGGGAGAAGATCGTGAGGTAGGTCAGCGCGGCCGCCTGCTGGAAGCATCGGTCCCGCCGAAAGCCACGCACCGAGATCATCACGACCCTGAGGAAGCGCGTGAACGCGGCTCGGAGCTTCGAGAGGTCCGCCACCTCCGCGGTCCACAGGTCGCGATTCAGGTACGCGCGTGCGCGAGCGAGCCGCAGGCGTGATGCCCGCCGCTTGCGCTCGGCGCGAACGGACTGCCCAGCCGCAGCGCTCGAGGAGCCCCCGGCGCTCCCGATGCGCTCGGGAGATGCCCCTGGACCGCTCACGCCGTCCCCCACCCCTGCGGCCCAGGCACCGACTCCGGGGGCCCCGAATGGACGCGGTAGGAGAACGCGAGGGAGCGGATCCCCTCCGCCTCGCGTTCTTCCCAAGAAGCGAGGCGCGCGGCGAGGTCTTCCTCCGGAAACAGACGTTCGGCGAGGTCCAGGAACAGCCGCGCATGGCCTGCCTCCGAGGAGAGCAGGTCGGAGAAGAGCTTGCCGATCATTTCACTCACGTTCGCCTCCTCCTCCCCGCAGCGCGAAGCGGCATCCTGAAAGCACGCTGCAGCGAGCATCTCGAAGCGCTCGTGGCTGCGCTCTTCGATCAACGCGGAAACGATCAGGCGGTCGAAGAGTGCGGTGGGAGACTTACGATCCACGGCGCGCACCAGGGCGCCGGCATAGGGATTCTGCCCGATCGGGGGCAGTTCCCCCCCGAGTTCGGCGAGCAGCCGATGCACGCGGCGAAAATGGCGCAGTTCCTCCGAGGCGAGCGCGGCGAGGGCGTCCACGAGGATCGGTTCGCCGGGGTGGCGCGCGATCAGGGTCTGGGCGGTGGAGGCCGCCCCCATCTCGCAGTGAGCATGGTCCGCGAGCAGCGCCAAGGGGTCGGCGAGCACAGCAGCCGCCCACGCGGTCGGCGTCTTCCAACGCAGCGTCGGTCTCATGCTCCGTCGCCCCCACCGGGTCGCCAGAGGACGTCCTTCGCCCCGTTTTCGTTCGCGACGCGCCCGTAGACGAAGAGCAGGTCCGAGAGGCGGTTCAGGTACCGCATCGCGATCGGGTTCACGCGATCCTCTCCTTCTTCGGCGAGCAACGCCTCGACGCAGCGCTCGGCGCGCCGGCAGACGGTGCGCGCCAGGTGGAGCCAGGCCGCGGCCGGGGTCCCTCCCGGCAGCACGAAGGAGGAGAGGGGTTCGAGGGGGTCGTTCGCCTCGTCGATCCACGCTTCGAGTCGCGTCACGTACGACTCCTCGACGCGCAGTCCGTCCCCTCCCCGACCGGGCACACACAGGTCCGCGCCCAGGTCGAAGAGGTCGTTCTGAACGGCCTCGAGGCGCTCATCGAGTGGCTCCGCGAGTTCCTGCGTCCGGACGAGGCCGATCACGCTCGAGGTCTCGTCCACGGTCCCGTAGGACTCGATCCGCAGCGCGTGCTTCGGCACCCGCGAGCCGTCGCCGAGGCCTGTGGAACCGTCGTCCCCGGAGCGGGTGTAGATCTTGGAGAGGTGGACCATGGCGCCCGGGAGCATAGCGAAATGCGCTCCGATCCGGGCGACCGGAAGATCCGCGTCAGCGATGGCCGCCGAGCAGTGCCGTGGTGCGAGCGCGCAGGGACGCGGGGAGCCGACTCCCGATCGCCCCCAGGATCTCGGGACGGGAGAAGCGCGGCGAGAAATGGTGCAGGAGCAGGGCCTCGGTGTCGGCGAGGAGTCCCGCGCGCTCGGCGAGGTCATCGAGGTGTAGGTGTCCCTTCTCGCGCGCCAGCTCGGGCCCGATGCGCTCGTTCACGAACGTGCACTCCAGGAGCAGGAGCCGCGCGCGACGGGGCAGCTCCTCGCGTTCGAGCACCTCGACGCGCGTGTCGCCGCAGAACGCGAACTCCACGCTCTCGACCTCTTCGGTCAGCACCGTTCCCTCGTGGCGCATCCGGCGCAGCTCCTCGCCGGAGCGGCCGAGGAATTCCGGACGCAGCTTCTGACGCACACGCAGGAGCGCATAGCCTTGGGCCGGTGCGGTGTGTACCGCCCGGAAGGGCCGCACTCTCCACCCACCCGGAAGCTCGAAGTTCTCTCCCGGCGCAAGGGTCCGCGTGGTGTGCGGCATCTCGGAGCGATCGATCGAACGCCAGACATCGAAGAGGTGCTCGAGTTCGTCTTCGTATCCCGGCGGCACGACGTAGGTGGGAGGCCGCATCCCGCGCAGCGCTCGCGTCGCGCAGTGGTATGCGACGCCACCCATGTGGTCCATGTGCCCGTGAGTGAAGAACACGAGTTCGCGCTTCACGACCGGAGGCGGACAGCGACCGATGTCGAAGGCGACCTTGCGCTCGGGGAGGTGAATCGTCGTCTCGATGCCACCGACCGAGAGGGCTTCGAGCTTCGTCCCGGCGAGGGTCAGCTCCTCCACTGCGTCCTCCCGGATGCGAATCGAACGCTCCCGCGGGAGGCGGTCATGCCGGATCCTCCACGGACGGTTCGCTCCTCGTCCCTCCGGGGAGCCCGTAATCCTGGGGCCGCGCCTCACCACCGATCGCACGCACGAGGAGGTGCCAGGCCCGCGCGTCGCGGGTCTCGAGGGGAGCACGCGAGAACACACGCTCGATGGAAGCGACGAGGTCGCGGCGCGCGGGCGCGGTCCGTGTGCAGCCGCCGAGGACGTCCTTCAACCGCTCGATGAGGAATGCTCGATCGGCTCCGGTCACCGGCGTGGAGGAACTCGACTCCGCGCTCGGAGCCTCGTCGAAGAAGAGCGTCGAGAGCACGATGCCGACACTCATCGCAAGGTTGATCGAGGTGTGTTCGCCGGAGGTGGGCATCCGCACGAGTTCCTGGCAGGGATCGGTTTCGGCACCGGTGAGGCCGTTCTCCTCGCTCCCGAAGACCAACGCGACACGCTCGTCCCGGGCGGCGCAACGGCACGCCATCTTCCCGCGCACGTCGCGCCAGTCGATCAGGCGACGGTGGTCCCGGGAACGCGAGGTAAACCCGTAACTCGCGGTCATGTCGGCGAGCGCGTCGGGAACCGAATCGACGACGCGCACTCGCGAGGCGATGTTCTCGACGCCGTGGGACATCTGCTCGAAGTCCGGATGGATCAGGAGCGAAGGGCGCACGGGCCTGACGACGAAGAGCTCGGCCGGACCGAAATTGGCGACCAAGCGCAGGACGGATCCCACGTTGCGGGGACCCTGGGGGCGGACGAGGACGACGCGGATCACGGGTTCTTGGACTTGGGGAAAGCGGACAGGAAATCCTACCGGCTGGGATCGCGGTTCAGGCTTCGCTCGTGAGGCTTGCGAGTTGTTCTGGCTCCGCGTTCCCTCCGGAGACCACGCAAGCGACGCGCAGGGGACGAGAGGCGCTGCGATCTTCGAGGAGTTCCTCGGGGAACGCGCCCGCGAGTACGGCCCCCACCGCCGCGGCTCCGGCGGGCTCGACGACGTGGCCGGCGCGCACGAGCAGGGCCTGGGCTGCGAGGATCTCGTCGTCGTGGAGGGCCACCATGCCTTCGACGAAGCGTGACACGAGGGCGAGGTTGCGCTCCCCCGTATCGAGCGGACAGAGCCCCTGGATGCGGGTGCGGATCGGATCGATCACGACCGGGTGCCCGGCCTCGAGGGCGGAGGCGAGGTTCGTGGAGCCCTCGGGTTCGACGCCGACGACCGCGACTTCGTCGCCGAGGGCGCGCGAAATCGCGAGGGCCACGCCCGACAGCAGGCCTCCTCCGCCGGTCGGGACGAAGACGAGTTCCACCTCGGGCCACTGGTGCGCGAGCTCGACCCCCACGGTCCCCGCCCCCTCGATCGTGCGGTCG
>DRLC01000362.1 GCA_011053145.1 Planctomycetota bacterium
ATGGTGTTGCGTCGCGATGGCGAACAGGTGTTCGCTGTCGGTGGTTCCCTGGATGGAGTGGAACGCCTCGTCGTCGAGGGAAGCGAGGAGGGCTCGCCGGATCCCGCGGAAATCCCCGACGACTTCGTTGTGCATGTCGGTAGCTGGAGGCCGAATGAGCGAGCCTCATCCCAGAAGGCGCCGAGCAGGTGGCTGTATCCGCTGCGGTTGGCATCGGCGATCATGTAGAGCAGGAGGGTCGTCAGCAGCTCCGGCTGCAGGGGTGCGGAACGTGAGAAGTTCCGCGGACATCTGCGATGAAGGAGCGATCCGCGGCGAACGGTCGCGACAGCGAGGCGCAGTTTGGCGCCGAGGACCGGACGGCAGCTGCGCCGCAGGCTGCCGGTGTGCGACAGGACTCGGCTCCCGGGCGTGGGGACGCGCTCCAGAGCAGCACCACCAGGGCCAGTGTGCCGCTGCCCATCAACGCAGCGAGGATGCGCGGACGTCTCCTCATGGATCCCTTTCCAGAACCATGTCTTTCCGGAGATCGGGGGTGCGGACGAGCGAGGGGTTACGGTCGAGCCGGACGGTGAGGTATCCGATGCCCGTCTCCGCCAGAGACACAGTTCGCGAGCCGTGCTCCGGGTGGTAGACGAGCAGCCGAGCGGCGCAGGGGTGCAACCCTTGGATCTCGAAGCCGCCGTCCGCGCGGGTGGACGAGGACGAGACTCCAAGGGCGTCGTTCACCAGCATCGTGCCGCTCGGCCAGGGCCCGTACTCGACCACCAGGCGTGCTCCCTCCAGCGGCTCTCCTTCCCCGTCGAGGACGAGGCCCTGCAGGGTGACGGCGGGGAGGAGCTGGAGCGTAGCCTCCTCGGTGTCCTGTTCGCCCGTCAGCGTGGCGTCCACCACACCGATAAGGTCTCCCTCGGGGTCCGTCGCCACGAGGAATACACGGCCTGGCGCTAGGCCGGTCAGAATCACCCGCGGCGCGCCAGACGCGGGGTCCTGCTCGATCGTGGCGATGTGGGTCCAGGAGTTAGGGACCTCGTCCGCGGAGCTGGCCGTGGAGCCGTCGAGGCGTAAGACCCGCGGCAGCGCACCATCGACCTCGAGCCGGAGATCGAGGGCGAGCCCACGATCGAGCACGATGTCGAGTACCTGGTCGACGGGTGGTGCGGCGAAAGTGCGCTCGTACGGGGCGGACCCGAAGGCTCGCACGGTCAGGCCGACGGGGCCATCGCGCAGGTCTCCGATCGAGAACGATCCGTTCGCGTCGGTCTCGGCCTTGTACACGTCCTCGCCAACCCGCAGGGTCACGGTTGCTTCGTGGACGGGAGCCCCATGGTGGTCGTGCACTCGGCCCTGGAGCGGCCTCCGCCCTCGTGCGACCAGCTGCACTGCCCGCACCTCGCCGGAGGCCAGCTGGATCGTAGCCGGGGGCGCCGTCGCGCGTCGGGAATGGAGCGTGACGCGGTAGCTCCCGCTTGGAAGCCCCCGGACATCGCACTGACCGTCCTCTTCCAGCCGGACGCGGCGTTCGACGTGGAACAGGAACTCTTGATCGACCTCGATGCGAACCTGGTCGCCTGGCGCCAGTAGGCCCTGAGCGTCAAGGACACTGACAAACAAGACGGACTCGGGGGATAGTTGGAGTACCGGGGCTTCCTGGTAGTCCGCGGTGATGGGCACCTCGGCCGTCCGACCGACTGCGTGGCCGGGCGCGCCCGCGGACACGCTCACGCGCGTCCCCTTCAGCAGCCCGTTCAGGCGATAGAACCCGCGCATGTCGGTGTAGGCCAAGCGGTAGTTCGATCGGGTAAACGGTTCAGGCCCCGCTACCTGGTCCAGGTAGGAGGTCAGCGCCACTCCGACGCGCGCGCCTTCGATCGGCGACCCATTGAGGGCCTGTACGTAGCCCTCGAGGACCGCGCCGTGTTCCACCCGCACCTCGAACTCATGCCCGAGGGGATGCTCGAAGCGGGTCGTCCCCAGGGCGTGGTAGGGGCCGCCGACGATCAGCTCATAGGCTCCCGGAGCAAGCTCCAGTCGAGCCTTTCCGCGAGCGTCCGAGGCGCCCGTCGCGGCGGGCTCCGGTGCCGACGTCAGTGCCGAGGCCAGGTCGGCCATGGTGTGCTCGTCCCAGGGGCGGAGTTCAAACGGCACCACCGGGACGGGCACGCGACCGTCAGGGGCGCGGAAGACGAGGCGCAGCTCGGGGGCTGTCACCGACGTCGGCGCCCGGGGATCGCGCTTCAGCACGAGCGCGGGGGCCACTGGTTCCGGCCGCAGCATCGCCACGGGCTGGCGCTGCTCGCTCCGTGCCTCCGGGGACTGCTCCACGCCGCCGGTCCCGTTCTTACGTTCCAGGAAGGATACCCCAGCGATTAGGGCGGACAGGCCCAGGACGACCGACAGGAGCTTCAGCTTGGGACTCACGATTCCGGGGAAGGGTGGCGGGGGCCGGGGCAGCCTCGCCACCGGCACCCGCTCCCGCTACTGTCCTCCGTCAGGGTACATACGGAGTGACCTGGGCAACAATCATGTCCACGAGTTCCTCACCCCAGTTCAGGGGCCACAGCTCGTAGATGGATGAATTGGTGCTCCCGGGTGGGTTCGAGTCCGGGCTGAAGGCTCCCGGATAGCCGTCATGGAGGAGCCCGTCTCCTCCACTGGAGCCCTCGACCTTGTTGGCCAGCTGTTTCAGCCACTGGCCAATCAGGTAGCCGGCGATGCAGCTCGCGACCTTTGGCTTGGCATCCTTCTGGCCGGTCGCGTTGACGGTTTTCTCTCCGCCGGGGGTGGGGTTGGTGGTGCGAGGTGAGCGCGCCGTATGGCGTGGCGCGACGATGCTCAGGCTGATATTCGCGGGTTGGGTACCGCAGGTCGGAGTCCGTCAGGAAACGCTGCCTCTCTCTAGCGGCGGGCGTCAGCCTGGGGCGGCCTGCC
>DRLC01000363.1 GCA_011053145.1 Planctomycetota bacterium
TCGGCTGGAAGCGGATCCGGAGACGGCGCACGCGCTACGTCACCGCGCAGACGCTCTCCCTCTTCTTCGTCCAGTTCCTCCCCCTCTTCCTCCTACCCGAGCTCGTGCTCCCGTGGATGGGCTACAACGGCTGGTTCGACTCGGGAATCGGATCGCACATCGCGAACAACCTCTTCGAGCTCTACATCCCGAAGGCCGACGACCTCGCGCATCATTGGCCTGAGTGGGGCCATCCGCGGGCGTACTGGCGCGCGTACGGATTCGTGCTCGCCTGGCCCTTGATGGTCTACAACGTGCTGACGAAGGCGCCGATCGCGGCCTGGCTCGTGATCTCGTTCGTGCAGACGTTCGTGATCATCCCGCTTCTCGTGCGCCGCTTCGGCAAGGGCGCGTACTGCGGTTGGATCTGCTCCTGCGGAGGGCTTGCGGAGACCGCCGGGGACACCCTGCGCCACAAGATGCCCCATGGTCCGCGCTGGAACCGGCTCAACATGACCGGCCAGGTCCTCCTGGCCATCGCCGTGCTGATGGTTCTCCTGCGCGCCTTCGGGTGGGCCTTCCCGGACTCCGTGGTCGCCCGCCACTTCGATCTCCTCTTCGAGGGAAAGGACGAGGAGGGGCGCCTCGTGAACCCCCTGAGCTGGAAGTGGACGGTCGACGTCCTGCTCGCCGGCATCATCGGAGTCGGCTTCTACGTCAAGTACTCCGGTCGGGTCTGGTGCCGCTTCGCCTGTCCGCTCGCGGCCCTGATGCACATCTATGCGCGCTTCTCGCGCTTCCGGATCCTCCCGGAGAAGAAGAAGTGCATCTCGTGCAACGCCTGCACGGGAACCTGCCACATGGGCATCGACGTGATGAACTTCGCGAACAAGGGCCTGCCCATGGCCGACCCCGAATGCGTCCGCTGCAGCGCTTGCGTTCAGATCTGCCCCACGGGCGTCCTACGCTTCGGGACGATCGAAGAGGCCGAGTGATGCCTCTTCAGAGCATCGCCGCGATCTGGTAGGCGGCGAAGCGAGAGAAGCGCTCGGGCGAGAGCAGGGCAAGCCTCCAAGCGCTCTCATCTTCCTCGGTTCCGTAGTACGCCTGGAGGCCGGTGCGGACGCGGGGATCGCTGGCGTCGAGGTGCACCGACGAGGTCCAGATCACGAGTCCGGTTTCCGCGGAAACGAGGTCGACCGAGAGGCTGAGGACCTGGGGCGGGAAGAAGCGCTCCTCGGTCACCGTGCCGAACATCAGGGCGTCGAGGTTGTAGCGTCTGGACAGCTCGATGATCGTGCGCGAGTCGTACCAGCCGCGGCGGTGTGGACTGGCCGAGTCGATCATCTCGAGGTCCTTCTCGTTGAGCAGGACGATCTCATAGGGCGTCGCCCGTTCGACCTCGGAGAGGAAGGAGCGCTGCAGCTCCAGGGCTTCCCCGGGCTCGATCGTCCGCCCCTCGAACGGCAAGAGGCCCACGCGTCGCAGATCGTAGGAGTGGAAGTCGCTCGTCACCTCGGCGTTCGCGAGACGCGGAATCGGTTTCGGGGCCGGGGCCAGGCAGCTCGCCGCCATCGAAAGGACCGCGAAGGACGCGGCGAGATCACGGCGGCGGATCACCTGGAACCTCCATCCCCGATTCGATCGGCCACCGACCTCGCGGCAGCCTCGCTCTTCTCCTGGTGCCACGCGATTTGGGTTTCGAGCAGGAGCTTCTCCGCCTCGAGCCGGCGCAACTGAGCGGTGGTGAGGCGACTGGCGAGCTCGGCGTTCTCCTCCATCAGACGCCTCTTCGCCTCCTCCAGCGCGTCGATGCGCGTCGTGAGCGAAGCACTCTGGTCGTGTTCGGCCTGGAGTTGCGTCTGGGCCTTCTCGAGGGCGGCCTGCAATGCGTCGACCTCGGTGAGGAGTTGGTCGCGCTCGTCGAGGACCGACTGGTAGAGCTCGATGATGTGCATTCGCCCTTCGACCGATTCCTGCAGGCCGCGACTGCCCACCCGTGAGACTTCCTGGACGGTGCCCGCGCGAGGAGCATCGACGACCCCGCCGCTCCAGTCGAGCAGCGGCGCGTCCGCGCTCCGGGCCGTGCTCTCTTCCACGGCGGCGGAGGAGGGCATCGGAACCTGCTCGGCGGAGTCTTGGGCCACGGTCGGCTGCGCCTCTCGTTCGGGCGCGGGGGCGACCTGGGAGGGCCGCTGCGCCTCGGCCGGACTCTCCTCTCCGGACGCGAAGGGCCCCCAGTAACCGGAGGACGCTCCCGCGCCGGGTTCCTGGAGAGCGAGCGGGATCTGGCAGCCGGAGGCGAGGACCATGCACAGGATCGGCGTGAGGTGCTTCATGAGTTCGTTTCGCTTCGGGCGTCGGGAGCCGTCGTGGGCTGCGCGGGGTCCAACTCGATGACCGAGACCTCCCCGCAGGAGCAGGTCACCTCGATCGCTTTCACGACGCCGTCGAGTTCGATCACGCGGATCCCCGGTCCGAGCGGTGAGGGTTCGGCGACGAGTTCCGCGGGTCCGAGGGGCTGTGGGGCGACTGTTCCCCCCTCCTCGATGTGGACGAAGTGCTTCTTGATGACGGTCTTCATGGTCCTCTCCGGTCAGCCGGTCACGTCGAGCCGCGATCCCACGGCGGAATCCACGGGGCGTTCGGGACGGGGCTCGGCCGGCTCTTCCTTCTTCGTTTTCGGCTTGGGCTTCTCGCCCCCTTCGCGGGCGAGCTCTTGTTCGAAGTCGCGTGGATCCTCTTCCTTCCCCCGGGGGTCGACACGGCGGAGCGGGCTCGAGGGAAGCCCGAGGGCTGCTTGCACGCGTCCGATCGCACCATCCATGGATCTGTCCTCTCCCTAGGTACTCTCCGTGAGGGCCACCATCTCCCGGTTCAGCCGGTACAGGGCGCGGCTGTGGATCTGGCTCACCCGTGATTCGCTCACGCCGAGGATCTCTCCGATCTCCTTCAGCAAGAGCTCCTCTCCGTAGTACAGCGTGATGACCGTCTGCTCCCCTTCCGGCAGGTTCGAAATGGCGCGTACGAGGAGTTGTTTCATCTCCTTCCACTCCGCGCTCCCGACCGGATCGGCGCTCTCGGGATCGGCGAGCATGTGCGCAAGCCCCTCGGCCGGCCCGTCCTCGAGCGAGACGCTGCCCGCGACGCGCGCGGAGTGCATGATCTCATCGACCTCGTCCTGGCTGATCCCCATCGAGTGGGAGATCTCTTCCGGCGAGGGCGGAACGCCGTTCCTCTGCTCGAGATCCGCGACCGTGCGCTCGAGCTCGCGCAGCTTTTCGCGCCGTCCCCGGGGCAGGAAGTCCATGCGCCGCAGTTCGTCCAAGATCGCGCCTCGGATCTTCGGGAACGCGTAGGTCGAGAACTTGTGGCCGCGACCCGCGTCCCACGAATCCGCGGCACGGATCAACCCGACCATGCCCCACCCGAGCAGATCGTCGCGATCGACACACCCGGGAATGTCCCAGGCCATTCGCCCCACGATGTGGTGCAGGAGGGCGATGTGTCCGAGGATCAGCGCATCGCGATCGCAGGCGCTGCTCGGCACGTATTCGGGCTCCTCGGTCACGGCTGGGTCTTAGGGGGTCGGTTTGGGTCAGGCGGACTGCTTCTTCTCGGGCTCCCCGGCCGCCGCGTCGAAACGCTCGGCGAAGGCCAGGGCCACGGCTCCGAGGCGGGTTGCCACGAGGAGGGCAAACCAGGTCGAGCCGCCGCGTAGGGCCGCGATCGAAACGGGGACGTGATGAAGGAGCGAGATCAGGGCCGCGAGGCACCCGCCGGCCACGGAGACGCGGCTGCCGAGGGAACGCCAGGCGGTGGAGAGCTGAGATTCGATGTCGGGCTTATCGACCATCTCGAGCGGAAGCATTAGGGGCCGGAATCGGTCGGCGCCGCTCGCACAATTGCGCGTAACGACGGGCCAAACGCCCCACCTGGCGAGCGGCGAGGCACTTGGGATCCTGGAGGACGAAGGGGCGCTGCTCGATCGCCCCGCGCAGAACGGCCCGGGAACGGGGCATCCAACCTGCGAAGCGCGGCACCCGTGCGAGGAAGCGTTCGCAAACCTCGGAGAGCTTCTCGATCACGATGCGCGCCTCCGCCGCATCACGGACCATGTTCACGAAGACCTCGGGGGTCGGGACCTCGAGCTGGCGATCACGCGCAAAGGCGTCGATCGCCTTGATCACCCCGTAGGCGTCGGTCACCGCGGCGGGTTCGGGGGTCGTGACCACGAGGACGCGATCCGCGAGGGCCGCGAAGTCGAGCACATCGTCGCCGATCCCCGCCGGGCTATCCCCGACGACGATCTCGGCCGGGCTTTCGACAGCCGCGGCGTGGAGCCTGACGCGCTCGAGAGGGCCGAGGGTCGACCTCGCCCACGAACCGGACCCCGCGGCCAGGATGTGGATGCCGCCCGGAGCTTCGACGACGCAGTCTTCGAGCGGGCGGGTGCCGTCGAGGACGTCGCGCGCGGTGAAGGGCGCGGGCACCCCGAGGACGACATCGAGGTTGGCGAGAGCGAAGTCGAGGTCACAGACGAGGGGATCTCTCCCGACGCGCGCGAGCTCGATTCCGAGGTTCGCCGCCAGCGCGGTCTTGCCGACGCCGCCCTTGCCTCCGGTCACCAAGACAAAGGGAGCAGTGCCGGTCCTGGGTGTGAGGGTGGCGGTCACGCGAGCTTCCCCCGCAGGGCCAGGTCCGCAAAGGCCTCGGCGCATGGACGCCGCAGGTCGCCCCGGATGTCGGGGCCATCGGTGAGGAAGGCGATGCGAAGATGCGCGCGTACGGTTTCCTCGAGTACGGTCAAGGGCTCGTCGGTTTCGTCGAGCTTGGTGATGATGCACGCGGTGGGCGCCGTCGGTGCAAAGCTCTTGCGCACGATCGAGATCGCGGCGCGGCTCATCGTGGCGGGCAGCGTGAGGTACACGTCGAGTTGTCCGCTCGTTCCGAAGCGATCGAGTTCCCGGGCGAGGCGATCGAGGCCCTTGTGGTCGCGGGGCGACATCCCCGGCGTGTCGATCAGGACGACATCCAGGTCTTCCATCTCGGCGATGCGTCGGGCGAGGTGTTCCGCACTGCGAACCACGCGGAGAGGAAGTTCGGTGCGGTCGACGTCCGCTTCGATTCTCCCGGTCGCGAGGTCCGCGCTGAGCTCGCTCGCTCCCGCTCCGTCGAGGCTGGCGAGCAAGACCCTTCGGCCGGCCTTCGCCAGACGGCGCGCGAGTTTCGCGAGGACGGTGGTCTTGCCCGATCCGGTCGGCCCGATGAAGGCGAAGAGCTGGGGCTTCTCGGATCCCCGGCGGAGCTTCGGCGAGGGCTGGATCGCAAACGCGTCCCCGATCAGTTCGGCAGCGGCATCGATCGCGTGAGCTCCCCGCTTGCCCTTCAAACGGACGGCGCGAACGAGCGTCCCGGTGAACTCGAGGGAACCACCGTGGGCGAGCAGCCGATCGCGGACATCACATGCACCCGGCTCGTCCAGCTCCTCGAGCTCCCGCTCCAGGGCACGGAATCCGGAAGGGACCTGACCTTCGTGCGCTCCTCCGGGGCCGCTCGCGCCCTTCGTTCTGTGGAGCTTCCAGCGGGTGAACTTCATGAGTCTCGATCCTCCATGGTGACGACCCCCGTGGTCTCGACGGCGCGTGCGGGCACGACCTCGTTGTAGGACAGGACGGCGACCTTCGGCAGCGAGGCGCGAACGAGCTCGCTCAGGAAACGCCGCACGTTGGAGCGGGCGAGCAGGACCGCGTCTTTCCCGCTTCGCGATGCCGCCGCCAGACTCTCCCCGATGCGTTCGACGAGCTGCTGCAAGTAGGCGGGGCTGACGGGTTGGGCCTCTGGATCCTGAGCAGCCCCGACCGCCGCGGCGAGCCGGGACTCGACGGACGGCTCGAGGGTCACCGCGTGGACGACGCCCTCCTTGTCGGAGACCATTTCGCACAGGACACGGCCGAGCCGCTGGCGGACGAGCTCGCTGAGGGTCTCGGGGTCGCGCGTCTTGGCGATGTTGTCCGCCAGCGTTTCGAGGATCGCCGGCATGTTGCGAACCGGAACGTTGTCCCGCAGGAGGTTCGCGAGGACCTGCTGGATCTCACCGTAGCTCATCTTCTCACCGACGAGCTCCTCGACGACGGCAGGCGCGATCTCACGGGTCGCTTCGACGAGTTCCTTCACGTCGTCGCGCGTCAGGATCTCGGGGAGGGCTCCGCGCAGCGTCTCGGTCAAGTGCGTGACCAGGACGCTCGTCGGGTCGATCACGGTGTAACCCAACAACTCGGCTTCATCGCGCTGAGAAGCCCTGATCCAAACCGCCGGAAGCCCAAACGCGGGGTCGGTCGTCTCCTTGCCGCTCAGCTTGCCGGAGGCTCCGCCGCCGTCCATCGCCAAGAAGCCGTCCGGTTCGATCGCCCCGCTCGCAACCTCCTGGCCGCCGATCAGGATCCGATACGCGCCCGGCTCCATGCGGATGTTGTCCTTGATTCGAACGGGCGGCAGGACGACACCGACCGTGCTCGCGAAGCGGCGCCGAATCTGGGAGATGTGATCGAGGATGCCGGTACCGCCCTTGTCCTTCACGAGCGGGATCAGGCGGTAGCCGATCTCGAGCGACACGCGATCGACCTTGAGGAGCTCGATCGCGTCGTCTCCGGACTTCCGGGCCGGATCCGCGACCTGGGCCTCCGCGGCGGCCGCGGCGGCCTCTGCTCCGGGAGCGTCCGTCCCATGGTTCATCAGCGCGCTCGCCCCCTGGACGCTGCGCGTGCCCCGCCACATCAGCAGCAGAGCGATCGCAAGGATGAAGAACGGGAGCGCGGGCATTCCCGGAAGCACGCCGAGTGCGAACAGCATCATCGACGCGATCAGGGTCGCCTTCGGCTGGCTCCCGACCTGAGCCATGATGCTGAAACCGATGCTCTTGTCGCTGGTGGCTTTCGTGACGAGCATCGCCGCCGAGGTCGAGACGAGCAGCGCGGGGATCTGGGTGACCAGACCGTCGCCGATGGTCAGCATCGTGTAGCGCTGCCCGGCCTCGCCCAGCGACAGCCCTCCCATCGATCCGATCGCGATTCCGCCGAGGAGGTTCAGCGCGGTGATGATCAGGCCGGCGACGGCGTCACCGCGCACGAATTTCGAGGCACCGTCCATGGCCCCGTAAAACTCCGCCTCGCCCGCGATCTCCTCCCGGCGCCTGCGCGCCTGGTCGGAATCGATGATCCCGGCATTCAGATCCGCGTCGATGGCCATCTGCTTTCCGGGCATCGCGTCGAGAACGAAGCGAGCAGCGACTTCACTGATCCGGCCGGCGCCCTTCGTGATGACCACGAACTGGATCACGATCAGGATCAGGAAGACGATCAGACCGACCGTCATGTTCTCTCCGACGACGTAGCGTCCGAACGCGGAGATGATCGTGCCCGCCCGCCCCTCACTGAGGATCAGGCGCGTGCTGGCCACGTTCAGTCCGAGCCGGAACAGAGTCGCGAACAGGAGAATGGTCGGGTAGCTCGACATCTCCGCCGCCGCGCGGACGTTCATGGCCACCAGCAAGAGGAGGAGCGAAGCGGTGACGTTGAAGGCCAGGAGGATGTCGAGCATCCCCGGGGGCAATGGCGTCAGGAGGGTGACCATCAGGCCGATCACCCCCATCCCCATCAGCCAGTCGGAGTACTTCGAGAGCCAGCCTCCGATGCGGTCGACGTTGTCGGTCTTGATCGTCATGGGGTGCTCCTCACGCGCCCGCGGTCACCATGCCGCGCAGGCGATAGACGTATCCGAGGACGGCTGCCACCGCTCCATACAGGTCCTGGGGAATCTCCTGGCCCACCTCGCACTGTGCATGGAGAGCTCGCGCGAGCGGGACGTCCTCGTAGCAGACGATCCCGTGCTCCTTCGCAATGGCCTTGATGCGTTGGGCGACGAGGTCGGTCCCCTTGGCGAGAACGACCGGCGCCCCGCGCCCGGACTCGGCCACCTCGCCCTGCTCGTAACGCAGCGCCACCGCATAGTGCGTCGGGTTCGTGACGACGACCGTGGCCTTCGGCACATCCTGCATCATGCGACGCGAAGCGAGTTCGTTCTGCATGCGCCGGATGCGCGCCTTCACGTGCGGATCCCCTTCCGTCATCTTTCCCTCCTCCTTGATCTCCTGCTTCGTCATCCGCAGGTCCTTGGAGTGCTGGAAGCGCTGGTAGATCAGGTCGACGACGCCCAGGAGAATGACCACGATGACCGCACCGAGACTGCACCGAAACAGCACCTTCCCGATGGCCGCGAGCACGGGTCCGAGGTCATTGATCCCGACCCTCGCGAGCGACTCGATGTGCCGCAGCGCGATCAGGATCACGACCGTGCTGATCGCCGTGATCTTCAAGCCGCTCATTCCGGTACGCACGACGGACTTCATGCTGAACAGGCGACTCCACCCCGAGATCGGATTGACCTTGTTCCATTCGAGCTCCATCGCCTTCGGGGTCACCTGGAAACCGACCTGGAGGTAGCCCACGAGGAGGCTCAGCGCGATCGCGGGCAGGGTCACGATCGCGAGCTGCCCGAGGACCGAGCGGAAGGTCTCGGTCAAGATCTCGGCGGACATCGGGACCGTCAGTTCGGCCTTCCCGAGCGACGCCATGGTGTCGATCGTGTTCACCATCGTCGTCCCGACGACCCGCGCCATCGTGCCGCCCGCGAGCAGCATCGTTCCGAGGCCGACCGCGAGGCTGACAGCCGCGATGAACTCGGTCGACATCGCAACCTGCCCCTTCTCGCGCGCTTCCTCCTGGCGCCTTGGGGTGGCTTCCTCTGTCTTCTGGTCTTTGTCGTCGTGCTCCGCCATGGGTCAGCTCACTTGCCGATGACCGCGACGCCGCGGTTCAACCAGAGGGAGAAGCTGTCGAACAACCGCAGCATGGACGGTTCGAGCAGCGGGGCGAAGAGGTACATCGCCCCGAGAGCGACGATCAGGCGCATCGAGAATCCGAGCTCGAGCACGTTCAGGGTCGGGACCGCTCTCGACAGGATCCCGATCAGAACGGAGACGATGATCAGGAAGATCAGGACCGGCGCGGCGAAGACGATTCCGGCTCGGAACATCTCCGAAAACATCGCTTCGAACGTCCCCGCCATCCCGGACGCCATCGCCACCTTGCCGATCGGGGCGGCTGCGAAGGAATCGCTGAGGGAGCGAATCAGGAGGTGATGCCCGTTGAGCATCAGGACCACGACGAGGAAGAGGTTCTCGTAGAGCGTCGCGATCAGGGAAGACTGCACACCCGAGATCGGGTCCACTTCGCGGCCGACCATGAATCCCATCTCGTGGCCGACGAGTTCGCCCGCCTCACGCGCTGCGATCAGGATCAGGCTGAGGGTGAATCCGAGAAACAGCCCGATCACGATCTCGCGCAGGACCATCAGGCCGTACTGGAGCTCGTCCACCCCGGCCGGCAGCGGCTTCCCGATCGAAACGTAGAGAAGTCCCGCGATCATCACGGCGAGCGCGATCTTGTACCCGCTCATGTTCGTCGCGTTGCCGAGCACCGGCGCCACGACGACCATCGCGCTCGTGCGCGCGAGGAAGAGACCGAAGGCCTCGATCGCCGGAAGGAAGAGCAGCATCTCCATCAGCTCAGTCCGAAGGTGTTGAGCTGGGCGACGATCCGGATGAAGAAGTCCTTCATGATCGAAATCGCCGGAGCGAGGAAGAGCAGCACGACCATCACGACCGCCATCATCTTGGGGACGAGGGAGAGGGTCTGCTCCTGGACCGAGGTGAGCGCTTGGAAGAGGCTGACCGCGACGCCGACGATCAGGCCGACGGCGAGCACCGGGCCCGCGAGGATGACCACCGTGAGCAGCATCTCGCGGGCGAGATCCATGACTTGGATGTCGAGATCCATCGCGCTTGCTCTCAGGTGACGAAGGAGGTGACGAGGGACTCACAGACGAGGCGCCAGCCGTCCACGAGCACGAAGAGAAGCAGCTTGATCGGGGTCGAGATCATCACCGGAGGCAGCATGAACATGCCCATGGAGATCAGGACCGAGGCGATCACGAGGTCGATCACGAGAAACGGGAGGAACAGGAGAAAGCCCATCTGGAACGCGGTCTTCAGCTCGCTCAACACGAACGCCGGGACCACGACGCGGATCGGAAGATCCTCCCGGGACAACGCAGGGCCCTCCTCCGGGGCTTCCAACCCGGCGAGGTCCTCGAAGAGTCCCAGCTCGTCCTCGCGGGTGTTGTCCAGCAGGAAGCCGCGCACCGACCCCCAGGCCGCGTCGGCGGCTTGGACCGCGGTCAGCCGGCCATCTCGGTAGGGCGCGTACGACTCGTCGTAGACATCCTGGAAGACGGGCGCCATCACGAACGTGGTCAGGAACAACGACAGCCCGATCAGGATCGGGTTCGGCGGAAGCTCCTGTACGGCGAGGGAGCGTCGCACGAACGAGAGCACGATGATGATCCGCGTGAAACTCGTGAGCGAGATCAGGATCGCCGGCACGAGGGACAGGACCGTGAGGACGATCGCGACCTCGAGAGCCTTCGAGAGCTGGAGGCCGCCTTCTTCCGCCGCGACGGCAGCCGCCTCGGCGTCCCCACCCGGCTTCTCGACGTCGCCGGGTCCTGCGGCCGCGCTCTGTGCGTTCACCACCGGGTCCGGACGGTGGAGCGGGCTGGCCGCCAGCGGCGAAGCAGCCGAGGACACCAGCAGAAA
>DRLC01000364.1 GCA_011053145.1 Planctomycetota bacterium
CACGACGGTGACCTTCGTGCGGTTCCCCACCACGGCGTCGCCGTCCTTGATCTGTCCGATCCGGCGGATGTCGCAGCGCACCGACGAGTAGAACTTCAGCGCACGCCCTCCGGTCGTCGTTTCGGGGCTGCCGAACATCACGCCGATCTTCTCGCGGATCTGGTTGATGAAGATGACCAGGCACCCGGTCTTCGAGATCGAACCGGTCAGCTTGCGCATCGCCTGGCTCATCAGGCGCGCGTGCAGTCCGACGAAGCTGTCTCCCATCTCGCCTTCGATCTCCGCCCGGGGCACGAGGGCCGCGACCGAGTCGACCACGATCACGTCCACCGCATCGGAACGCACCAGGGTGTCGACGATCTCGAGGCCCTGCTCTCCGGTGTCGGGTTGGCTCACGAGCAGGTCGTCGAGATCCACCCCGAGCTTGCGCGCGTAGGAGGGATCGAGGGCGTGCTCGGCGTCGACGAACGCGCAGATCCCGCCTTCCTTTTGGGCGTTTGCGATGACGTGCAGTGCGAGGGTCGTCTTTCCGGAGCTCTCCGGACCGTAGATTTCGACGACCCGCCCGCGCGGAAAGCCCTTGCCGCCGAGGGCGAGGTCGAGGGAGATCGAGCCGGACGGGATCCCGCGGACCTCATGGATCAGCCCCTCCGCGCCGAGGCGCATGATCGCCCCCTTGCCGTAGCTCTTTTCGATTTCGGACAGGGCCGCGGTCAGAGCGCGGTCCTTGCCCTGTGCGGTCTTCGTCTCCCGGGGGCCGGCGGAGACGTTCTTTCGTGCGCTGGAGCGTGTTGCCATCGATGTCCTCTTGAGGTGTTGTCGCGCGGTGCGCGTCCGGGTCGGGTTCCCCCCCAGGAACACACCCTCGAACCGCGGGCGATCGTCGCACCCCGCCTGGACGGGATCAAGCGGTGCGGGGGGAAAGCGGGGGCTCGCGGCGGGGTTGCCCTCGGAGCGCTCCCGCTCGTTCCCCAGGGACCGGGCGTTCTTCCGAGCGGTTTCAGTCCCCGGCGTGCACCGCGAGCGGAATGCGCACGAGCGAGGGGTAGCGCGCCGCGCCGTCCCCGCGCACCGAACGCATCAGGACCGCCTCGGTGGGGTGAAACGCGAGTTCGAGGGCGAGCCCACGGAACGCCCCGGGCAGTGCCGCCGCACCCTTCGCACGCCTGGGACGCGCCACGGTCACATGGGGCCGGAAGGGGCGCGACGCAGCTCGCTCGAGTTCCTGCGCCGCGACGCCGGCGCTCTGGGCGGCGGACCGGGCCCGGCGAACCAGCTCGCTGAGCTCCGCCGCCCCTCGCTCGGGGTCCAAGGCGACGAAGAGCACCCGAGGCACGCCGCGCGCGGGGAAGGTCCCGGTCCCGCGCAGCAGGAGACGGGGGGCGCGCGCCCCGGCGAGCTCCCGCTCGAGGGACGCCGAAAAGGCCGCTCGCTCCCGCTCCGCCAGGGGGCCCGCGTAGAACAGGGTGAGATGCAACCCCTCGGGTCGCGCCATCCGCCAGGGGCCACGGCCCTCCTCCCCATCGGCGACACCGAGGGCCGCGCGCGCCGCATCGCTCACGCGGCCCCCGAGTTCGGGGCCGAGCGGGAGCGCGCAGAAGCAGACCTCAGGGCGTGACGAAGGCGCGCAGGGCGTCATAGCGACGGTCCACCGCACCGCGCCCGTGCAGACCGATCTCCTCGGTGCTGAACCCCTCGACGCAGAAGGACGCGGTCACGGTGCCGTACAGCATCGCAGCCCGTTGCGACGACGGATCGAGACTCGCGGTGTGGGCCAGGTAGCCCATGAATCCCCCGGCGAAGGAGTCCCCCGCGCCGGTCGGATCGACGACGTTGTCGACCGGATAGGCGGGCAGCGCGAAGCGGTGCTCCTCCCCGAACAGAAACGCCCCGTGTTCCCCCTTCTTGAGGACGATGAACTTCGGCCCCATCTCGAGGATCTTCCCGGCTGCGCGGAACAGGTTCGCTTCCCCCGTCAGCATCCGCGCTTCCTCGTCGTTGAGCACGAGACCGTCGATGCGTCCGAGCAGATCGATCAGCTCGTCGCGCGCGATGTCGATCCAAAGGTTCATCGTGTCCGCGACCACGAGGCGCGGCGAACGCACCTGGTCGAGCGCCTTGCGCTGGATCGCCGGGGCGCCGTTCGCGAGGAAAACGAAATCGGCATCGCGGTAGCTCTCGGGCAGCTTCGGGTCGAAATCGGCGAAGACGTTCAAGCGGGTTTCCAGCGTGTGGCGCGTGTTCCAATCGGCCTCGTAGCGACCCGCCCAGAAGAAGGATTCCCCCTCCGCGTGTTCCACCCCCTCGATGTCGATGCCCCGACCGCGGAAGTCCTCGAGGACCTCGTCCGGGAAGTCCTGGCCGACGACGCCGACGAGCCCGACGGGTCCGAACTTGCTCGCCGCGTGTGCGAAGTAGGTGGCGGAGCCTCCGATCGCGCGCTCGCGCTTGTCATAGGGAGTCTCGATCGAATCGAAGGCCAGGGTGCCGATGACGACGTGGTTCATGGGAACGGACCCGACGGGGTCCCTCGGGGAAAGCGTGGGTGAATGGATGCGCTCAGGTCGCGGAGGTCTCCTTGACCTCCGCCCGCACCCCGGGCATCAGGAGGAAGATGCTCCCGATCAACCCGAGCCCGAAGAGCATACACAGCCGGAAGGTCACGCTCACCGCCACGCCTAGGGCGCCGGAGAGGTGGATCATCTCGAAGAGTTCGCGGTAGACGAATTCCCCGAGTCCCCAGCCACCGGGGGCGAGCGGGATCGCGCTGACGATGTTCGCCACCGGCGCGAGGACCAGGAAGTCCTTCAGGCCGGCCTGATCCGGACCGATCCCGATCGCGCGAGCGAGGAAGAAGACCCCCGTGCAGACGACGAGGTGGTTCAGGAAGGAGAGCAGGAACGCGAAGGCCACCTCGCCAGGATGGCGCAGGTAGGTCAGCGCCGCCTCGTCGAGGGAGCGGAGCTTGTCCCCCAGGGGCAGCCGGTCGACCAACGCGGACAGCCCCAGCCGCTTGCGCAACCCCTTGTTCGCATACAGCGCGGCACCGACCAGCCCCGCGACGATCGCGCCCACGAGCGGCAGGCGCAGCGCAGCGAAGGTGTCCCCGGAGAGCAGGATCACCACCGCGCCGAGGATCGCGAGCGCCGCCAGCCCGATCAGGCGATCGATCACGACGGAGACCACGGCATCGGCCCGGCGGTTCGGATTCTCCTTCGCGGCGATCACGCCCTTCACGAGGTCCCCCCCGGTGAGCCCCGGCATCACCAGGTTGAAGCAGAACCCGATGTAGGTCAGTCGAAAGGCGTTGAACCAGGGGGTCGAGCAACCGGCCAGGTGCAGCAGCCGCCACCAGCGCGTCGAGCTCAGGAAGGTGGCTCCGACGAAGAGCGCCATCGCGAGGGCGAGGCCCTTCGAATCCATCTCGCGAAACGCGCGCGTGATCGACGGCTGCCAATCGTAGCCGTCTTCGTCCTTCCCGCGCCGGACCACGTCGAAGGCCTGTCCCGCCGCGACGGCGGCGCGGGCCTCGCCCGGCCACTCGGGGCCGAGCTCGGTCCCGTCGAGGAAGCGGAACGCGATCCGGTCCTCCTTCCACTCACCCTCGATCGTTCCGGTGGCGGTGACGGTTCCCTGATCCCCCGCAACGGAGAGCTGGTCCTCCCAGGGCAGGGTCGTAGCGATCCAGCCCAGGATCCCGAGCGCCAGCAGGATCCGGAGGAGGCCGAAGAGCCGCCCCTTGCTCTTGCTCTCAGGGTTCGTCATCCGAGGGGGAAAAAAATGGCGTGGGAGGCGGAAGCGAGGCGGCGGCTCACGGGCGGGTGTCGGCCGGGGTCTGGCTCTCCCGGCGTTCCTCCCACCAGGCTACCCACACTTCGGGGTGGAGGTCGGCGGGTTCTCCCGAGAGGTTCGACATCGCCTGGCAGCAGGCCACCAGGAGGGGCCCGTCCAGAAGCCGCCCGAGCAGCATCGCGAGGCGTTCCATCCACAGGTCGCGGACGGACTGGAGCTCCGCCGCCGTCGCCCCCTCGGGGACCGGCGCGCCGCGGCGTGCGAGGGAGCGAACGGCCTCGAGGAGAACCATGGGATCGGGATCGCCATAGGCGCGCTCGAGGGCATCGGCATCACGGCCCGCGGTCAAGGAGATCCAGGAGCGAAAAGCGGCCGCCCGCACGCGCGGGTCGGGGTCCTCCAACATCACCCCGAGGGTGAGCCCGACGCAGACCACCTCGAGGCGCTTTCTGAGGTCGACGAGCGGCTCCACCCCCGCGCGTTCGATTCCCACCGTTTCGAGCAGCACGTTGCACGCCGCGAGCAGGCGCCGGGCCCCTTCCCGGTCGAGGGGCCGGCGGTCGGCCTCGGCGCAGACCGCGCTGAGCCCGGGGGGCTCGGGCTCGTCCGCGCCGGAGGTGACCAGGCCTCGGGTCGCTCGAAGGATCGCTTCGATCCGCGCGGCCACCTCGTCGCTTCCCTGGGGCTCGACGCCCTCCGCCAGGGACAGAGGCCGGCGCACGCCGACGCGTTCTCCGAGCTTCGCGAGCGAAAGGGCGCAGGCTTCGCGGCTGAGGCGGTACTCGCAGTCGCCGCCGAGCCAGCTCACCATCTCGACCTCGATCCCCAGCGCGTTCTCCCCCCTGTAGTCGTGCAGGAGCTGTCGCAGGTTCTCGAAGCAAACGCCGAGGGGATCGTCGATGCGCCGCTCCTCGTCGCCGAAAGCGAACTTCGGAGCGCCCTCGATCGAGAAGCGAAAGGCCTGGGAAAGGACGTGCTGCCACGCGGAGTGCACCGCGCCCCGGCGCTTCGTGCGCCCGTCCGGGTGGTGGACCTCCTTCAGGTTGTAGGCGTTCAGCTCCGCGGTCCTGCAACCGGCCACGAGGGCCGCTCCGGCGAGGAACAGGGAGACGAGCGACCGTCGCGTGGGCATCGCCATGGCGCGGAGTGTAGCCACCGGGGGCCTCCGAGTCAGCGAGACTTCGAGGCCCTTCAGGGACTTCTGTGCGCCCGGCGAGGGGTCGCGGAGGAGGCGGGGGCGGGATCCGGGGGCTCGCCGGGCCCTCGCCTCGCCCCCGGGGTGGGAGGCGCATCACTCGAGGTGGCGCTTCAGTTCGACGTAGAGCGACCGATTCGCGGTGAGAAAGAACTCCAGCAGCTCCTCGTACTCGGGGCTATCCCCGTAGCCGATTCCAAAGGACTCGACCCGGGTCCTGGTGGGCGATAGCGCATCGAACAGAATCACGTTCGTGAGCCGGTCGCCATCCTGCTTCATCACCTCGGGCCAATTGTCCGCAATCTCCGCCCGCAGGGTCAGAACTCGCTCGGGAACGTAGTTCACGATGTGCAGCGTGTTCGTCCCGGGATCGCCGATCTCCGCGTCCGCGCCGTACTGCGTGAGGATCGTTCCGCCCACGCGCAGATCGATCCGTGCCTTGGGGGCCGCCCAGGCCGTATACCCCTCCTCGGTCGTGTACGCCCGCCAGACTTCGGCGAGCGGTGCATCGATGAGGATCTCTTCGACGAGGATTCGCTCCCCCGTGGGGAGTACATCGACGCGGCTTTGGATCGGCTCCTCCGCGTCTTGCGGAGCATCGACGGGACGTGCCGACCGGGACGGCGTGCAAACGACGCCGCTGGCGAGAACGAGAGTGGAAGCGAGAACCACGAGGCCGGAGTGTGCAGGCATCGCGCAACTGTACGCGTTCCCGCGACCCGCGGTCGAGCACGTCGCCGCTCGGTTCGTGTTCGCGGGACCTCCCCGCGGGTTGCACGAAGGAGATGGTGGAGGCGGCGGGAATCGAACCCGCGTCCCGGAATCGGCTGGCGGCGGACCTCTACGCGCGTAGTCCTCGGTTTGGTTCTCGCCCGGCGCGCGCCCGAGGACGGGCTCACGTCAGGCCAGCTCCCCCTGTGTCTCGCCGGGCCGCCGGGGTGCATTGCGGCGTCGGCCAGCCCGCTGTTGGCGTTCTCCGTGGGCCGCGGGCAGTCCCACGGAGAACGGCTGCCTATTGACTAGGCGGCAAGTGCATAGTTGTTGGCAATTGAAGTTGCCGGTTCCGAGAGGATTGACGGGGTTGCCTCGGAACCCCCGGCGCGCAGCCCGGAGCAGACGGAAACCGGTCGAAACCAGTGCGCCCCCTTCGAAGTGCAGGCTGCATCCTACCACGGATCCCCCGCGCGCCTCGCCGGAACCCTCACCTGCGGCGCGTCATCGCGCGCCGAATGTCGCGGTCCGCGGAGCGTTTCTTCTGGTCCTGCCGCTTGTCGAAGAGCTTCTTCCCGCGCGCGAGGGCCATCTCGACCTTCACGAGGTGCCCCTTGAAGTAGATCCGCAACGGGACGAGCGTGACCCCGCGCTCGCGGACCTTGCGGTTCCAGGCAGCGATCTCACGCTTCGAGGCCAGGAGCTTGCGCGGGCGCTGGGGGGCATGGTTGTGGATGTTCCCGTGGGAGTACTCCCCGATCGTCGCGCCGTGCAGCCACATCTCGCCACCGTCGATCCGCCCGTAGGCCTCCGCGATCGAGGCTCCGCCCTCGCGCAGGCTCTTGACCTCGGTCCCGACGAGCACGATTCCACACTCGAGGGTTTCGAGGATGTGGTAGGTGTGCCGCGCCTTCCGGTTCACGGAGAGGTCGCGTTCCTTCGAGGAGTCTCGGGCCATCGTGGGATCGGGAGGGTTGCGGCGGCTCATGCTCGCCCAGCGAAGGATAGCCCACCCGCTCGCGCGGACCGCGGGGCGAGCTCGAGAACTCGCGATCCCGAGCCGCGTTCCCATTGACCCCCCCATCGCGAGCCCGTATCCTTCCGCGCCTTCCAGGGCCTGGGTGGCGGAATTGGTAGACGCGCATGGTTCAGGTCCATGTTCCCGCTAAGGGAGTGGGGGTTCGACTCCCCCCTCAGGCACCAACCTTGGAAGCGCCGCGCGGCTCAGCGCCCGCGGCCGCCGGGAGCCCGGTAGACGAGCACGGCCCGCCCCCCCATCTCGCCCGGAAGCTCGTGCTCGAGGATCGTGTCCAGGCGGAAGCCGAGCCGTTCCGCTTCCCGCTCCCCGGCCCGGACCTCGCGCGACCACGAGCTGCCCTTCAGCATCACCAGGTCGTAGAACTGGTGGCGAACCTTGCGCAGAAGCCGGACGTTCTCGCGCACCGAGCTCATGTCGCGCATGATGCAGACGTCGAACTTGTTGCGCAGCAGGTGCTCCTCCCCGCGGCCGGCCGAGGAGCTCGCGTTCGCGATTTTCATCTTCTCGATGCACTCGGCGACGAACGCGGCCTTGTTCTCGTCGGCGTCGATCAGGTGGACATGGGCGTTCTCCTCCGCGAGGGCGATCGGGATTCCCGGGAAGCCACCTCCGGTGCCGATGTCGAGGACGCGCTTGCCGAGCAGTGGGAGGAGCCTGGTCGCGCGCCAGCAGTCGAGGTAGTGCTTCGCGGCGACCTCGCGGGGCTCGATGATCTTCGTCAGGTTCATCCGGCGCACCGCCCCATAGAGGAGGAGGGCATGCTCGGTGCAGCGTTCGAGAAAACGCGCTTCCACGTCCTCGCCTTCGAACGCCCAGTCGAGCGCTTCCCGGATGGCCTTCTCGGAGGGCGCCTTGTGCTTCGCGAAGAGGATCTTCTCCTCGGGCTCCTCCGGCTTGGCCGGTGCCTCGCCGTCCACGTCGTCCTCCTCGAGGTCCGCGAGTCCTTCGAGGACCTCGAGATCCGGGGGAAGGGCCTCCTCGAGCCCCTCCTCCCCCTCGGGAAGGTCCTCCTCGTCGGGCAGGTTCGGTTCGTCGGAAGCCATGGCGGGAAGCTCGCGGGAAGTGAGATGGCAGGGCAGCAGGGATTCGAACCCCGAACCTGCTGATTTGGAATCAGCCGCTCTAACCAATTCGAGCTACTGCCCTCCCCGAAAGTGGGCGCGTGACTCTACCCGGGCCCCAGCGGCCGGGCAAGGCGATGGGCCCGGGAACGGGCCCCCACCCCCTCTCCCCCGAGCAAGGGATCGCCCGCGATCCCCGATCGAGCCGGTCCCGGCGCTGACGGTTCGGGACCCGAGACGCTAGGATCGGCGACTTCCGCGCGGTCCGCCGGACCGTGGCCTCCCCATGAGTCGACCAGGAAAGGAACGCACCGCAACCACCGCCCCCGGGGGGTACCGCAGCGTTCCCGCGGAGGGGATTTCACGCCGGGACATCGACCAGGACGCGATGCGCGTCCTGTCCCGCCTCCAGCGCAACGGCTTCGAGGCCTACCTCGTCGGCGGCTGCGTGCGCGACCTCCTCCTCGGCCGCACCCCGAAGGACTTCGATGTCGCCACGGCCGCGCACCCGCGCCAGATCAAGCGCCTGTTCCGAAACGGCCGCATCATCGGCCGGCGCTTCCGGCTCGTGCACGTCGTCTACGGCAAGAACATCATCGAGACCGCGACCTTCCGCCGCGAGCCTCCGGCGAAGAACGGCGACGAGGACGACCTCTTGATCCGTGAGGACAACGAGTTCGGAACCGCCGAGGAGGACGCGCGCCGGCGCGACTTCACGATCAACGGGCTGTTCCTCGACCCGACCGCCGGCGTGATCCACGACTGGGTCGGCGGCCTCGAGGACCTCGAGCGCGGGGTGTTGCGCACGATCGGGACCCCGCGGATTCGCATCGCCGAGGATCCGGTCCGGATCCTGCGCGCGATCAAGTTCGCGACGCGCTTGGGCCTGCGCATCGAGGACGAGACCTGGAACGCGATGCGCGAACTCGCTCCCGAGCTGCGCCGCTCGGCGCCGCCGCGCGTTCTCGAGGAGATCCTGCGCCTGATGCGCTCCGGAACCGCGCTCGGCGCCTTCCGGATGATGCGCGCCTGCGGAGCGCTCGCCGCGCTACTCCCGAGCATCGATGCCTTCCTCGGCTCCCGCGACGACCGCGATGTCGGCGCCCGCGACCGAGCCGACACCTTCTGGCGCCTGCTCGAGGCCCTGGATGCGGACGTGCACGCGGGGAGCGTCCCGAAGAATTCCGTCCTGCTCGCCGTCCTCTTTCTGCGCCTGGTGGAGCAGCGTGCCGCCGAAGCGCAGGAGCGCGACGAAGCCCCCCCGGACTGGGGCGAACTCGCCGCCGAGGAACTCGACCCGATGGCGCTCGCGGCGCGCCTTCCGCGGCGGGCGGTGGAGGAGGCCAAGCGCATCCTCGCGGTGCAAAAACGCTTCACCCAGTCCTCCCGGAAGAACTTTCGCCCGCTGCTCTTCCTGCGCTCGAAGGACTTCCCCGACGCCCTCGACCTCTTCCGCCTGCGCAGCGCCGCGTGGGGCCAGGGCTGGGACCTCTACGAAGCCTGGAAGGAGCGCTATGCGAAGGCGATGCAGGTCCCCGAGGAAGAACTCGCCGAGCTTCGCGCCAAGGCGAAAACCGGCAAGAAGCGTCGCCGGCGCCGCCGCCGGCGCCGCTCGCGCTGACCCGTTCCCCCCGGGGTGGCCCGCCACCGCGATCCCGGGGTAGGTTTTCGGTGGCGCGGGCGCACCGAAGATGAGGAGCGCACCGGCGGAGGAGACCCACCCTTCCGCGTCCGGTGCCCCATGCGGCCTTCGGGCGTCCCGCTTCCCCGCGCCGGATCGACGCAGCAACGCGCCGAAAAATCCCAGCTGCCGGCCGTGCGCTCTGGCATCCTCTTGGGATGCTCACGCCCCTAGCTCTCCTTGCCGTCGCGGCCTCCCCGATCCAGGAGCCCGCCTCCGTTCCGACCGAGAAGGAAATCCGCGCCGCGATCGAACACATGGGCGAGGACGACCTCGCCGAGGCGGCGGAGTGGTACCGCTTCGAGTGCACGCAGATCGGCACCGAGTCGAGGAACGCGATCGTCAGCGCGCTGGCGCTGCTCGAGGTCGATCCGGGGTTCCTGGACGTCGACTCCCCGCCGCCGTTCTACGACCCCGGCGAGCACACGCCCGGCCAGGGCGCACGCCGCCACGTCCTCGATCCGCACTCCAGTCGCGTACGCCGCCAGCGCGCCGAGTTCGGGCTCGTGCCCGTCCCCGGCGCGCCGATCGTCGCCTACCGCTACGACTGGGCGAGTGGCGAAATCCGCCGGCGCGCTTCGCCGCTGCGTCCGAACGAACTCTTCGAGAACGCCCTGGCGGGCTACCTCCCCGACTACGGACTCGCGCGGGCGATCCTGCTCGCCCGACTCGACGACGGGAGCCTTCGCAAGGAGATGGCGGGCTTCGGCCACGCCTACGCCGATCGCGCCGGCAACGTTTTCCCCGGGATCACGCTCTTCGACGCATGGGCATCGGGGAAGACGATCGAAATGCCCGATGTGGACACCCTCGGGCTCGTCCACGACCTGCTCGGCGATTGGAAGCGGTGGACCGCCCCGGTGCCCCCCGCCCAGCACGACGAACTCTATGCCACCCTCGGCGAACTCTTCGTCCCCGTCCGCCGCGCACGCGCCCTACGCGAAACCGCCGCCGACCTCTACCTGACCGCCGACCCGATCCCCCCCGGCCTCTACCTTCCGGCCGCCGACGTCATCGGCGCCGCCTGGGTCGAGGTCGAGTACAAGCCGACCGCGCTCGCGAAGGAACTCCCCGCGCCGGACGAGATCAATGCATGGATCGCCGCACGCCGTGGGGCGGCCCGCGATCACGACGCGGCCCGCCTCGACTTCGAAGCTCGCCGCGCGCTCCTGCGCCGCGAAGCCTCTTGGCCCCGCGTGCTCCTCGTCAAGGTGTTGCGCGGCCTGGGGGCGATGAAGGAGCAGTGAGCGCGAGGCGCTCTCATCCCCCACCGAGGGCGCGCTCCCAGGCACGGATTTCGGCCTCGGTGCGGGGGCTCTTCGGGGGGGTGTCGTCGTCGAGGTCGTCGAGGTAGCCCTCGGGCAGGACCACCTCTTGCGTGCGGGACCCCTTGGCGCGATGGGCGTGGATCGCGGAATCGGGGAACGGAAGGTCCTCGGGGAGGGTGGCGAGGGCGGCCTCCATCTCCTCGAGGGTATCCACGCGAACGAGGGAGGCGCGCAGGCGCGCGGAGCCGGGGAACCCGATCGTGTACCAGGCGCACCACTTGCGCATCTGTCGCATCGCCATCGGTGCGCCGAAGAACTCGATCATGCGCTCGGCGTGATCGCGCAGGATCTCGCGCACGCGACCGAACGAGGGCGGCGGGTCGGGGACGCGACCGTCGAAGGCCGCGGCGAGGTCGGCGAAGAGCCAGGGACGGCCGAGGCAGCCCCGGCCGACGACCACGCCGGCGCAGCCGGTGACGCGCATCATCTCGAGGGCGTCGGCCGCCTCGAAGATGTCTCCGTTGCCGAGGACCGGGATCGAGACGGACGCAGCGAGGGCAGCGATCGCATTCCAGTCCGCGCGCCCGGAATAGAGTTCGCTCGCGGTGCGCGCGTGGAGCGCGATCGCGCGCGCCCCCTCGGCCTCGGCCACCTCCCCGGCGGAGAGGTAGGTCAGGAGCCCAGGATGGATCCCCTTGCGGACCTTGATCGTCACGGGCACCTCTCCGGCCCCCCGCACCGCGGCGCGCACGAGCCGCGCGAGAAGCCTCGGCTTCAGCGGGATCGCGCTGCCGCCGCCCTGGCGCGTGACCTTCGGGACCGGGCACCCGAAGTTCATGTCGATGTGCTCGACCCCCTCGTCCACGAGCGCTCGAGCCATCTCGCCGACGTCCACCGGATCGGAGCCGTAGATCTGGACCGAGCGCGGCTTCTCCTCCGGGCGCGAACTCGCGAGGAGGCGTGTCAGGCGGTTCCCGTTCAAGAAGCCCCGAGCGGTGATCATCTCCGACACGAACAGACCCGCGCCGAAGTCGCGGCACAGGCTTCGGAAGGGCCAGTTCGTGACCCCCGCCATCGGCGCGAGCACGACCGGCGGCCAGACCGAGAGCGGGCCGAGGACGAGGGGGGAGAACTCGCCGTCGCGGGCGGGCTCGCGTTCAGCCCTGGCCGTCGTCTCCGCCATCCCGTGCCTCCGCGTCTCCCCCGTCGGCCGCCGCCGGCGCGCTGCTCTCGATCGCAGCGGCGGCGCTGCGGCGCGCCTCGATTTCGTCGCGCAACTCCTTCGGCAAGGGGGCGCCGGGACCCCCGAAGGTGTCGCTCGAGCGCAGATCGAATTCCAGCGCACGGGTACCGATCACGCTCAGCCCCTTCTCCGGCGCCCCGTTCTCGAGGAAGCGGAACGCGAGCCGCCCGGTGTGGGTGCGCACCTGATGGTTGCCGACGTCGTCGAGTTCCATCTTCCAGTGGGCCGCCTCGGGTTCGAGGCCCTCGTGGAGCGCGATGATCGGGAAGTTCTCGGCGAGGCGCGCATGGCCGAGCACGAGCTCGGTCACGACGCTGCCGGTATCGACGACGACCGGGTGCTCGTTGTGGCTCGTCACCCCGATCGAATGGCCGTCCGCGCTGCGCCGCATGCGCCAGGACTGCGCGGTCCACAGGCCCTCGTAGCGCAGCTCCCGGCCGTCGTTGTGCAGCACCACTTCGACGCTCGCTAGCTCGCCGTCCCGGACGATCTCGGTCACGACCATTTCTCGCGGCGTGCGCTTCGCGTACGGGGCATCGGGATAGACGACACGCCCCAGGTAGGCGGTCCCCCCGTCCGGGAGCCGCGCGACCGAGAAGTGCTCGGTCCAAAGGCGCAGGCCGTAGGCCACGGTATCGACCACGCCGTCGAGCACGACCACCCCACCCTCGGGAACGGACGGGGCATCCACGTCGATCGGCCGATTGATCGCATCGCGAACCTTCTTGACCCGCGCGGCGACGGTCTGCAGGAGGTCATCGATCCCGGCGCTGTCGAACACCTGGCCGCGCACGATCAGCATCGACTGGCTGCGCAGCGCCGCGACGTGTTCGGACGGATCGGCGTCGAGGACCAGCAGCGAGGCGGTCCGACCGGGCGCGATCGTCCCGTAGTCTTCGGCGATTCCAAGCGCCTCGGCCGCTCCCCGCGTTGCGAACTCGAGCACCGCGGGAGCCGGGATGCCCGCTTCCTCCCAGAGTTCGAGTTCCTGGTGGAGCGCGCGGCCGGGAAAGACCCACGGCTGGGGCGTGCCGGTGCCGGGCACGAGCTGGACGCCGCCTTCCCAGAGCGCCTTCAGGAGCTCCGCCTGCTTGCCGACGATCCGCTTGCCCTGGGCAAGCGATTTCTCGTTGAGGCGCGCGGCGCGGTCCTCGAGTTCCGCCTGCCACCAGCTCGTATAGCTCGGGGACAGCAGCGCGAAGAGACCCTCGGTGTCGTCGCGCGCGGCCTGATTCTCGAGCCGCAGGACGCTCGCATAGAACAGCGGGACGATCGGACGGTGGTTGGCCGCGAGGGCCTGGATCGACTTGCGGAAGGCCGGGGCCTGGACGACGTTCCAATCCACGCCGGGGGGCAGGAGCGCGTCCATCGAGAAGTAGCCGTCCTGTCCCTCTTCGATCGACTCGACCATCGTGAGTTCGCGTGGACGGGGGCCCCAGACTTCGAGACCCTGCGCGTGGGCGAGTTCGAGGACCTTCCGGCGCACCTCGTCGGAGAGGCCGAACTGCACGGAGAGGAAATCGACTCCCTCGTCGAAGAGGACTTGCAGTTGGCTCTGCACCGCGGCGGGATCCCGCAGGATCGCGGCGGTGGCGGAGCTC
>DRLC01000365.1 GCA_011053145.1 Planctomycetota bacterium
GTCGCATCGGTCGCGCGATCGAGCCGGTGATCGCACCGCTCGGCTTCGACTGGGAGATCGGGATCGGGCTGATGGGCGCCTTCGCGGCACGCGAGGTGTTCGTCAGCACGATGGCCGTGGTCTATGACCTCGATGCCGGGAGCGATTCGTCGTCGAGGGCCCTGCGCGATCGCATCCGCGCGCAAAAGCGCCCCGATGGGTCGCCGCTCTACACGCCGCTCGTGTGCCTCTCCCTGATGATCTTCTTCGCGCTCGCCTGCCAGTGCATGAGCACGCTCGCCGTGGTCCGGCGGGAGACCCGGTCCTGGCGCTGGCCCATCTTCCTCTTCGCCTACATGGGAGTCCTGGCCTGGGTCGGGAGCTTCGCGATCTACCAGGGAGGCAGGTTGCTCGGCTTCGGGTGAGCGCAGTCCCAGCAGAGCCGGAAGCGAAACGGGAGGTCGCTCTTCGAGCGATGAGTACACCGGCGGACAGCACTCCCCTGGCCGGATCCGTGGCGAAGGCGACTGCCGCGCCCCCGCTCCGCATTCGAAACTCCACTGTTCCTGCGTTCCGGCTACAATCCAGACTCTTGCATCTTCGTCCCCACCCACTTCGCTCCATGTCGATCCCGCAGGTGGTCGCGCGTTTCTTCGCGGTCCAGGGACTCCTCGGCCTCCTGGCCGTGACCACGGGGACGACCTCCGTCTGCACGGCACAGCAAGGTTCTCCGGAGGCATTCCAGGAACGCTGGAGGTGGAACCATTTCACCGTCGAAGACGGCCTTCCCTCGAATCGGGTCGGGAGCGTGCTCGAGATCGATGGTCTCGCCTACGCGGCGACGGCCGCGGGGCTTGCGGTGTACGACGGCTGGCGCTGGGAGGCGCTCGGAGAAGAGGCCGGCCTCCCCTCCCGTCCGGTCACCAACCTCTCCACGGATCCAGACGGCGCCCTGTGGGTTGCTACGCAAGGCGGACTGTTCGTAGGGAGTGGCCACACGTTCAAGAGGGTCCACCTGCCGGGCGAGTCCCCGAAGCTACAGGTCCTTTCCACCGCCCACGGGACCGACGGAACGCACCTGGTCGAGTGCGGTCGGGTCGGCTCGCCGGACCGCTTCCTCTTCTCGAGCAAGGAGGGGGAATGGGAGGTCGTGCAGCCGCCGGGTCGTCTCCCGAAGTATGGTCGAGGAGTCCTCTCCTCGACCCCGGAAGGGGTCCCTTGGATCTTCACGGGCCACGGGTACTTCCGCTACGAAGCCCAGGGGTGGACTCCGTGCATGACCTTCCCCCGGAACGCATTCTCGTCCCCGGGCCCGTTCACGACGATCGACGGGGAAACGGCGATCGTCGGCATCGAGGAACCCGCCGAGAAACGCGGGCTCTGGAAGATCGGCGAGGCCGATCCGCTCCGCCTCGAGAAGCCTGGTCCCGGCTACCCGATCGCCGTCGCATGGGGCCCCGAAGACCAGCTCGTCTGCCTCTACGACACGCACGAGCTTCGTTACCGCGTCGGCGGGAACTGGCACACGATCACCCCGCTTCCGCCGGAGTTCTCGACGGCGAACTCGCTGTCGTTTCGAACGAACGGAGACCTGTGGATCTGCACCGAGGAGGGCCTGCACCTCTTGAGGCTCTCTCGCCAACACTGGAAGCACTACGTCCACTCCGGATTCGACAACCCGAAGAACCGGGTCAACGCGATCGCGATCGCGAAGGACGGAGCCCTCTGGATCGGGAACGCCGCGGGAGTCGAAGTGCGGGCCCCGGACGGTCGCGCGCTACCGTCCATCCAGCTTCCGGAGAAGGGCATCGTCACCAGCATCCTGCAAACCGAAGACGGGACGGTTTGGGTGTCGAGTGGAAGTTCCTTTACGGGCTTGTACGGCTGGCGTGAAGGGACGTGGATCCACCTTGAAGAGGACGTCACCGGACAACCCCTGCCCCTCATCCACCGAATCCGAACGGACTCGGAAGGACGCACCTGGCTCTTGAGTCTCGCCCCCAGCGCCCGAGCACCGCTGGAACACCAGGGAAACGTCTACCTCCTCGGCCCCGAAGGAGCGGCACGCTGGGAGCATGCCGACGACCTCCGAGGTGCCCGGACCTATGACGTACTCCGCACCGAGGATGGAGCCCTTTGGTTCGCCACCTACCAGGGGCTCTTCCGGTTCCAGAACGGAGAATGGGAACAGTGGGACAGAACGAACGGTCTCCGCCAGGACGTCGTCTTTCGGATCCAACCCCACGGCCCAAGGGGAGTCTGGATCGCCCAGCCGACGGGGGGCGTCGGGTCGGTGACTCCGGGACAGGCTCCGAGCTACCTTCCCCTCGCCCGCACGGATTACGCCCGTATCTGGGACCTCGCGCCGGACGGACCTCGTCTGTGGGTCACGACGGATCGAGGACTGCGGCTCTTCCGCCGTGATTCGTCGGATCGCTCCCCCGCGACGTTCGAGGAGTTGACGGGGCTCGCGAGCCCGAAGGCCTGGCCGCTGCTCATCCGCGAGGATCAGGTGCTGGTGGGGACGATCGGGGCCGGGCTGTACTGCCTGGACCGATCCCTGGAGACCGCGCCCCCGCCGCGCGTCTACCCCGAGGTACTTCTCGAGGAGGGCGCGGTGCGCATGCAGTGGAGTGTGGCTAGCTTCTGGGGTGATCCCCCCTCGAAGCACGTGGAGACCAGGGTGCGCGTGGACGACGGTCCATGGGGCCCGTTCTCGACGGACCGAAGCGCAAGCCTCGAGGGACTCGCCCCAGGCCGCCACATCATCTCTGTCCAGGCCCGCGGCCCGCTCGGGGATCCCGGCCCGAGCGCGAACCGACCCGTCCGAATCCAGGTTCCGCTGTACCGCCACATCGAATTCATCGCTCCGGTCGGAGTGCTGCTCGTGGGGCTCATCGTGCTCGGCACGGTCCATCTCCTCCGCCGCAGACGGGATGCCGCGGTCATCCGCGAGAGCGCGGAGCGATACCGCCAACTCATGGAGCAGGGATCCAACCCGGTGCTGATCTGCGACGGTGACGGGATCATCCGAAGCACGAACAGCCATGCGGTGGATTCCCTCGGCGGAGGCTCCGCGCTCCTCGGTCGTTCTTTGCGCTCGTTCCTCGCATCCGAGGACCCGACCGAGGCCCTCGCCCTGGGCGCCGCGTTTGCACAGCGCACCCCGAAGCCCGTCCGACTGCATGTCCTCGGGGCCGGCAACCGAACGATTCCGGTCGAGGTCCGAATCGCGCCCATCGCGGAAGACACTTTCCAGGTCGTGCTGCACGACCTCTCCGAACAGGAGACCAAGGAAAAGACCAGCCGCGCGCTCGAAGACTGGGCCGCGCAGGTTCAAGCATTCGAGGATGTGGGCCGGGCCACCGGCGCGCTCTTTCAGGACCTCGGGAACAGCCACCTCTCGATCCTCGGACACACGTCCCAGGCCCGCAGCAAGCTCGTCGAGGTTCCTCCGCGCATCGACGCGGCGATCGACCACCTCGACAAGGCCATCCACGCCACGGAGCAGGCCGGCAACCTCACGCGTGAGGTTCTCGCCTACGCCTCCCAGTCGCCGGGAGAGACTTCTCCAGTCGATCTGAACCAGCTCCTCCGGGACCTGCACAGGCCGATCTCCTTCCTCACCCGCCCGGCGGCGGAAATCGACGCCCGACTCGAGGAAGGCCTCCCGTTGATCGAAGCGGACGGAGCCCGGGTCGGGCACCTGATCGTGCGCCTGGTCGAACTGCTCTGCGCCTCCGCCACCCCCGGGACTCGCGTCCTCACCCTGCGAACGTACAAGACGGACCTGCTCTCGCTCCCGTCGATCCCCGACGAACTCAACCACCTCGGGCGCGAGGAACGGCTCGTGGCCCTCGAACTCTCCTGCAACGCGCCGGTCGGGGACTGCCTGCTGCGTACGCTCCTGAACCCCGACCGGGCTGAGGCCGAAGGCAGCCTCGACCCTCGAACGAGCGCGATCCGCGGCCTCGTGCGTACGAATCGTGTCGCACTACGTGGGGAGTCCGACGAGGCGAACCGACTGCGGGTACAGCTCTTCTTCCCGGCGCCGACAAGTCTTCTCCCGCGCCCAGCATCCTGCTCGGCCACCCCCTCGGAACAGAATGCCGTACTCGTCATCGACGACGATCTCGGAGTACGGCACGTCGTTTCACGCATGCTGAGCCGGAGCGGCTACAGGGTGCTGACCGCATCCCGGGGAGACGAAGGAATCGAAGTCTTCCGTGAACACGCATCCGAGCTGCTCTGCACGGTCATCGACGTTTCGATGCCGGACATGGATGGGATCGAAACACGGAAGCGGATGCTCGAGCTCGTACCGGATGCCAACATCTTCTTGATGAGCGGGCTCGAGGAAGATGTGGTCCGACCACGATCCGCGGACGGCTACGACGGGATCTTCCTCCAGAAACCGTTCACTCCTGAGCAGCTCCTGGAAGCGATGGATCGCGAGCGACGCCGAGAACCGGCGAAGAGCTAGACCCTGACGGAGCCTCCGGTGAGGGAGAGCTTCTAGGAAAGCTCCGAGGACCCTTCCTCATCCCCTATGCGGACTCGCAGGGCCTCCACCAATTGACACAGGTCAAGGTGCGAACGTCATTCCTATCCCGATTCGGGGTCGCGCTCCGATAGGTCCGGCAAGGATTCCAGCCCTGGGTAGGCTGAAACGTAGAGGGTTTTTCGCGCCGCGGCTTCTTCGCGGTGCGCTTCCCAGCCCTGAGGACCGATGACGATCGCACAGGATCTCGATCTATCTCCACAGCAGGAACGCACGCTCGCGTTGCAGGCCGATCATCCGGAACAGCTCTTCCGCGTGGAAGCGCGCTACCGGCTGCAGGCCGATCTCGAACCCGCGGACGTGGCCGCTCGTCTGCGAGAGGTGATGGCACGCCACGAGGTGCTGCGCCTGTTCCTGCCCTCGGGAGGGGAGAAACCCTCGGCCTCCGCGCTCCTCGATCCAGGCGATGCGCTGCGTTTCGAAACCTGCCCAGCAGAAGAGGCCGAAGATCGGCTTGCGGAACTGCGCGCCCCAATCCTTGGAAAAGGCCCGATCCTTCGCGCCCTCTTCATCGAGCATCCGGGAGGCGCCGCCGCGCTCCACCTGATCGCACCGGCCACGAATGCCGACGCATCCACACTCGACCTCTTGGTCGCGGAACTCCTCTCCCGGCTGGAAGGCTCGGTCTCTCCCACCCAGACCGCGCCACCGCACGCCGCGATCGTCGAAGACCGGCTCGATCGGGGCCGGCTGGAGTCCTCCAAGGATCTCTTGCAACGCTGGCAGGAACACCTCTTCGCGGCTCCACGCGTCCTCGAGTTTCCCTTCGGCCCGACCGCTTCGGGGGTGGAAGAGTTCGAGCCCGCTGCCCTCGAAATGCCCGTCGCGGCGGACGCCCTCGCCGGCTTCAAGCGTGCCTCCGAAGGAACGGATTGCTCCCTCGCCGATTGGATGCTCGCCGCATGGCGAGCGCTCCTGTGGCGCATGTCCGGAGAGGCTGACCTGGTCCTCGGCCTCCGTGTCGACGCACGCGATTCCTCGAGCACGGCCACCCTCGGCCCACTCTCCTCCGACGTGCCTTGCCACATCGCGCTCACCCCGGAACTTTCCTTTCGCGAGCTCGTCCAGCGCGCGCGCACGGCCCGCGAAGACGTCTCCTCCTCGGAACTGTTCTTCTCGTGGGCCTTGCCGGGTGCCCACGCCGAGCACGATCCCTCCGGCGACGGGTTTTCGTTCCTCTTCGCCGATCACCTGGGCACCCACCCCCCCTCGGCGCATCGTCTCGAGTGCCCCGCTCCGTTCGAGATGCGCCTCGTCCTCGAAGGCGAAGCCAACCGCCCGAGGCTGCGCCTGTCCTACAACGCGGCGCGCATCGCTCGATCCGATGCGGAACGCACCCTTGAGCGTCTCGAAACCCTCCTCGCCAGCGCAGCCCGGTCCGCCGAGCGCGCCGTCGCGCGCCTCGAAGTGCTCGGCGCGGCCGAGCGCGAGCAAATCCTTCGCGACGGCGCCGGGCCGCCCTGCCCCGCTCCGCCATTCGCAACGATCCAAGCCCAGTTCGAGGCGCGCGCCGCCGCCATCCCCGATGCCCCGGCGGTCCACTTCGAGGACGGGACCCTCACCTACCGCGAGCTCAACGAGCGCGCGAATCGACTCGCTCACCACCTGCGCGGCTTGGGCGTGGGACCGAACACCTTCGTCGGCATCCTCCTGCGACCCTCCTTCGAACTGATGGTTGCGATCTTCGGAGTACTCAAGGCCGGGGGTGGA
>DRLC01000366.1 GCA_011053145.1 Planctomycetota bacterium
AGCACGCTTTTCGACCTGGCTCCTCGCGATCGCCAAGCACACCCTCGGCGACGAGATCGACCGCCGCATGGCCCAGAAGCGGGGCAGTGGCGTGAAGCCCGTCTCGCTCGAGGTGGCTGGGGACCGCACGGGGGAAGGTCAGGCGCCGGATCAGGCCTACGAGCGCGAGGTCTTCGAGGCCAAGGTGGCCGCCGCGTTGCGCGCCGCCGAGCGCGACAGCGGGTTCGCCGACTTCCACGTCTACAGGTTGCGGGTCCTGGAGGGTCAGACGGGGAAGCAGGTGGCCCAGGCCCTCGGAACCAGCGAGGCGACCGTCAGCCGCCGCCTCAGCTCGGTCAGGGGTCGCATCCGAGAGCGCCTCATGGAGGTGTTCTCGAAGTATTCGTTCACCGATGAGGAATGGCAGGAACTTTCGCGCAACGGGCTCGAGCTGAATCCCAGTAAGAAGGACGAGGCCAGCTTCGATGAGGCCGTGGCGGACATCTACCACGCCTACAGTCGATCCCGCGAAGCGGCCTCCCCCAGGGACGATTGACCCCAAAGAGGCCCCCATGCGCGCGAGAGACGCACGACGATCATGATGCCGCTCCCCGGATGCCAGTGCCGTAACGCGCGAACCTTCCCAGGGACAGGGGGGAGAGGCTGATGGAACTCGTCGTCCTCATCCTGGTCCCGGTCTTCGCGGCCCTCGCCGCGGTCACCTTCCTCCTGTGGAAGCTGTTGAAGGGTGTCAGTTGGGTCCTGGGCGGGATCCTCGGGCGCGTCTTCTCCTTCGTGCGTTCCGAACTCGTCGAATGCGTCCAGGTCAGCGGTGCGCTCCTCACCATCGTCGTGCTCTCGGTGCTGACGCTCCTCAACTTCCTGATCGGTCGCTGGGGGACGGCGCGACACTACGTGGGCGCGATGGAAGACGAGGCGGTGAGCAGCGCGCTCGGCCTCTATCGAATCGCTCTGGCCCATCCGTTTCGACTCGTCGGCCTAGCGGGCCTCCTGGATGGGCTCGAACGGCGGCTTCCGCAGGTCGTCGAGCGGGCCCCGCGACGGGTCAGGAAGGGAAAGGTGGGAACGTTCGAGGGGTATGACGTGATCGGGACCCTGCCGCCCGGCGGCTCCGGAGCCCAGCTCTTCGTGGCGCGCCCGCGTCCCGAAACGGTGCAGCGTCTGGCACGCCCGGGGACGGAAGTTCCCGCGGAGGTCGTCATCAAGTCGTTCGCGCTGCAGTCGGGCTCGACCCTGCCGCAGATCGTTCGCGAGAGCCGGGCGCTCGAGGCCGCCAAACGCCTTGGGCTCGTGCTCGAGCACCACCTGGATCCCGAGCGCTTCTACTATGTGATGGAGTACGTCCGCGGGGACGACCTCGGGATCGAGACGCAGCGCCTGCACCAGCGTTCGGGGCCCGAAGGGCTGCGCAGGAGCGACCTCGATCTGGTCCTCTCGTACACCATCGACGTGCTTCGGAGCCTCGAGCGCTTCCATTCGGGCGGGCTCTGGCACAAGGACGTCAAGCCGACGAACGTGATCGTTTCGCAGGGACGGGCCCATCTGGTGGACTTCGGCCTGGTGACCTCGTTGAGTTCGGCGCTGACCCTCACGACCCATGGGACGGAGTACTACCGCGATCCCGAGATGGTGCGTCTCGCGATGAAGGGCGTGAAGGTGCACGAGGTCGACGGCGTGAAATTCGACCTCTATTCGACGGGGGCGCTGCTGTACTCGATGATCGAGAACTCCTTCCCTGCTCACGGGAGCCTCTCCAGCCTGTCGAAGCGGTGTCCCGAGGCTCTCGCATGGGTCGTTCGCCGGGCCATGGCCGACATCGACTCCAGGTATGCGAGCGCGGGGGAGATGCTCGCGGACCTGCACGTCATCGCTGCGTCGGAGGCGCCGGAGACGCTGCGCCCCGCGGATCTGCCTTCCGTGCGCGGCGAGGCGGGCGCCGATCCAGGGGCGCACTGGAATCGAGCGAGCGGGGCTGACGCGGGCCCGGAGGGGGAGAGCCGGTTCGAGCGGAGGTTCGCCGAGAGCATGCGCAAGGCCCGCGCGGCATCGAACGCGGCCTTCACGCTGCTCGCCGACGAGAGGCGCCGCCGAAGGGATCGCTCCTCCCGCTACGCCTCTGCCTTCGCGCGCCGCTACCGAGCCCCACGGCCTCGCAGGTTCCCTCGCGGAATCTTCGTGGCCGCGGCCGTGCTCTTCTTCGTCGCGGCGCCGCTCGCCTGCGTCGCGTCCCTGCTGCTTCCGGTCAGTGGCGTTCACTCCCAGGGTCCGATCGCCGCCGTCACCGTCCGTGAGAGTGCCCAGGCGACGGCGGAGCTGGCGCGCGAGATGGCCTATTCGGTGCGGGAGGGGGTCTCTTCCTCGGTGTCCCGTGGGCCCAGAAGCGTGGCTCCTCCTGTGGATCCGTACCCCGGCGTCGAGGGGGCCCGCGTGCTCGTGCTCGACGATCTCGCGCACGCTGCGGGTCGCCTCGCGGTGGAACGGGAAGAGGGGCGACTCGAGGAGAGCGGAGCCCGGATCCTCGATCCGGGCTCGACCGACGTGCTCTCGGCCGTGATGTTCGCGGTGGGGACGGGCAGCCAGGGAGATCCGGATGCGCGCCAGCGCCTGCAGGCCTACCTCGATTCGAGTGCAGACCTCGACGCCGTGCTCTGGCTCGCGGAAGACCGGGCTCCCGATCTGCTGGTCCGCGACGGTTTCCGCGTTCCCTGAACCGTCCGGACGGAGGGAGGGGGGCTCAGTCCTCGTCCCGTGCCGTTTCCTTCCGGATCTCCCGCCAGCTCCTCACAGCAGGCTCCAGGGCTGCCCGGCTGCGTCTCACCTCTTCGATCTGATCGAGGGCGAGGGCGAGCCAGACGAGTTCCTCTCGCTCGTCGGAGAGCCATGCGTCGATCGCGTATCGATAGAGCGCCGAGATGTGCTCCGCGATCTCCTCCTCGGAATCGAGGAACTTCCACTGAAACAGCAGGCGGTTCTTCTCGATCATCGCACGAACGAAGTTCTCCTTCGCCCGCTTCCTGATCGTGCCGCGATGGTGGTGCTCGACCACCGATTCAGGAACGTAGAGAACGCGTTGGCCTCCGCGCCATGCCTGCCAGCCGAGATCGAGGTCTTCGAAGTAGAAGGGCTCGTAGATCGGATCGCAGCCGTTTCGAGCCAGGAATTCGGATGCCCGCAGAAGGCAGGCTCCGCCGACTCCGTAGGCGACGGGGATCGTCTCTTCCAGGAACTCATCGGCGCGCCCCTCGAGTCCGGGTTGTCCGAGTTCGGCGAGCCCGGCGCGGACCCGGATCTCGGTGACCGACTCGATCGAGTCCTCCGCACCGTGCAGCAGGATGCGCGGCACCGTGGAGTGCACCTCCGGATCTTC
>DRLC01000367.1 GCA_011053145.1 Planctomycetota bacterium
AACCAGTCGTCCTGGGTGAAGTCCCGCTCGAACAGGAAGCGCAGGTAAGCCTCGTCGAAGAGGGGGCCCGCGGGGTGACGGGTGCTACACGTGACGAGCCTCCCGTCACGGGAGACCAGCAGGAGGACGTCATAGACCCCCTTGAGATCGACGTACCGGTCGAACTCCCGGGTGAGCTGAGCGCGGCGCAGGAAGCGTTCGCGCTCCTCGACCCCGAGCGCCGCGTCACCGCTCGCCCAGCGGGCGAGGGTCGTCGCGTTCCATCCTCCCCCGCCTCCCCGCCCCGAGGACTCGGCCCGCTCCTCGAGCAATTCGTCCCCCGCCTCCTTGGTCAGCGGCTGGTCCGCCCACTGAATGACGTCCTGGCGGCGTTCGAGCACGAAGTAGTCGAGCTGGTTGGCGAGGTCCTTCGCCAGACCGAGCAGCGCCTGTTCGACGACATGACTCGTGAGCCTCTCCCCCATCTGCTCCGACACATAGAAGGCGAAGACGACGAAGGGCAGGACCACTGCCGTGAGAACGGCTAGGACCAGCTTGGTGGAAATGCGTCGGATCATGCTCCCCGGGGAGGAGGGGCCGAGGATACCCTGCCGCGGCTCGGAGCCATCGAGCGAACCCGTGCGCATCCTGATCGTTCGCCTCTCCCACCTGGGGGATGTCGTCTGCTCCGTGGGCATGTTCCACGCGTTGCACAGCGCATTCCCCGACGCCGAAATCGCCTGGGTGGTCCAGGGCGAGTACGCCGGACTTCTGGAAGGACTCGACGGACTCTCGCGCGTCTTCCGCTTCGACCGGGGCGGCGGCCTGGCCGGCTTGGTACGTCTTTGGAGGGAACTTCGATCGTTCGCGCCCGAGATCAGCGTGGATGCGCAGGGAAACCTGAAGAGCGCCCTCGTGACACTCCTCGGCGGCGCCCCGAGGCGCGTCGGGTACGCCCGGGCGGACTGGCAGGAGAAACTCGGCGCCCTCTCGGCGAACGAGCGCGCCGAGCCCTCGTCGCAGGCGCACCTCGTGGGAAGGGTCCGAGACCTCGCTCGACACATCGCGCCGACGGGAGAGTTTCGGACCAGCATCGGCCTCGCCCCCGGCGAGATCCGAGTCGGACGAACCCGGCTCGCCGAACTCCTTCCCGGCACCAGCGCCCCGATCCTCCTCCATCTGTCCTCACCCGAGGACACGCGCGGATGGCCGCTGGACCACTGGGAAGAGCTGACCCGGGAGCTTCTCCTGGGAGGCGAACGGGTGCTGCTCCTCTCCGGGCCCGGCGAAGAAGCAGCGGGGCGAGAGCTCCGCGCCCGGCTCGGCGAGGAGATTCCCGGACTCACCCACTGGATCGGTCAGAAGGGACTGCGCGAGCTCGCCGCGGTGTTTGCCGCCGCCGGAGAGCTGGGCGGCACGCTCATCGCCTGTGACTCGGGCCCGATGCACCTCGCCTGGTCCTCTGGGCTGAGGGTCCTCGTCCTGGAGGGGCCCCAGACCGCCGGTCGCACGGGCCCCTGGCCGCCAAAGGACGGACCCCACCGTGAGCTGCGCGCCTTCGACTCGCCGCCCTGCGCCCCGTGCATTGCGAGACGCTGTTCCCACGCGAGGGGCCCGGTCTGCATGAACGACCTGCGGCCAAGCCAGGTCCTCGAGACGATCCGAGCTCTCCCTTGAGAGCCCTCCACACTCCCCTATCGTCTCTAGCATGCGCATGTCGCACTACTACCTGGCCCTGGCAATCCTCCTCGCGCCGGCCCTCCTCACGACCGCCGTCCTCGGAGCGCTGCACAACGGGGACTCCCAGCTCCACCTGGAGGCCGGACTCGTCACCGCGGTTCTTTGCCTCGCGACGAACACGCTCTTCATCCTCTTCATGGTCGTCACCGGCCGCGTCATGAAGGCCGCGATGCGGACGCGTCCGCTCTCTCCGGCGTTCCTGGCCGAACTCAACGAGTTCTTCGCGACCAAGCGCGCCTTCCCGATGGCGCTCTTCGCCGCGCTCTCGGTCACCGCGACGGCGGTCCTCGGCTACGGAAAAAGGATCGGCGTCCCGGCTCCGGTGCACGTGGTCCTCGGTCTCGGCGCGGTGCTCTTGAACCTGTGGACGATCCCCGTGGCCATGCGAACCCTGAAAGAGAATCAGGGACTCCTCGATCGAGCCACGCGCGAACTCGACCGCCTCGACCGCGAGCTGGGTCCGGTCCCCGAAGAAGCCACCGAGATCCCGTGGATCGTCGGAGCGCGTGTCCGCTGGGTCATCTTTGCGCTGACCGCCTGGGCGCCGTATCTCTACTGGGGACTCGTCGTGTGGAAGGGCGACTTCTCGAACTTGTCCCACGCCTTCCTGATCGGCTCCGCGATCCTCTCGGGGTTCGGCTTCCTCAGGGCTTGGCGCACCGAGCCGACGACGCAAACCTGAGGTTCATTCCCCGTCGGGTGCCGCGGGCTCCTCGGCGGCGAGGCGCTCGTCGATCTCGGCGAGACGCTGCTCGACATCCTTGTATTCGGGCCAGAAGACCGGGATCTGCTCGAGGTACTGCCGTGCGATCCGGTCGTCCTCGGCGGCGGTCCCCTTCGCGTAGAGATCCGCCGCGCGTTCCACGAAGCCCTGCAGGGTGTTGCGACGAGCGATCGCGTCCTCGTAGAAGTCCGCCTCGTCCAGCAGTTCATCGTAGGCCTCGATCGCCTCGGGGTAGCGGTAGTCGCGTTCGAGTCCCCGCGCGCGCTCGTAGAGCGTGCGATTCCGGGCGTCTTCGAGTTCCGCCGTGAGGACCCCGAGTTGGTCTTCCTGATTCGTCGTCAACTCGGAGGCTTGTTCGAGCACGGACTCGGCGTCATCGAGCTCTCCGCGGCGGATCTGCATCTCCGCCTGCGCCAGTTCGCCGTGGGCCCGCACCTCGAGGTCCATCCGGTCGAGCCCTTCGGTCGCATCCTCGTTCTCCGGGTCGATCAGGAGCACCATCCGGTACTCGTTGCGCGCCGCGTGGAAGTAGCCCGCTTCCTCGAGCGAACGCGCCTTCGCGAGCTTCTCGCTCGCGAGGACATGCTCCACCTCCTGCTTGCGGTGCTTGGCCGAGTCGTTCGAACCGTCGTAGGTCACGGAGACCTGGAAGTCGTGCAGGGAACGCGAGAGTTGGAAGAGCCGCAGGCTCCGAATGCCGTCCTGGAAGTAGGACCGGCTCTGGGTGTCCCTGTAGTTCTCGGTGATGAGCACTCGCTGCAGGCCGACCGAAGCCTGCTCGCGCAGCTTCGCGATGCGGGGGTCGAGATCCTCCGCCGGGAGGTAGAAGAGCACCTTTTCGTACGCGTCCTCGGCGGGCTGGAGGTCCTCCTTGCTCACCGCGTCGGTCGCCACGTCGAGGCTCTCCTCCGCAAGCTGGACCCGGGTCTTGAGGATCCAGCTCAAAACGACACGGTTCTCCGGAGAGATCTCCAGGGCCCGTTTGAACCACGCGAGCCCCTCTTCCGGGGCTCCTCGAAACACGCAGTTTCGACCCTGGTCCAGGAGGTAGGCCACCTCGGTGTCCCGCGCGATCGTACGGGCCTTCTCGTCGTCCGGATGTTCCTCCGCGATCTGGCGGGCCCGGTCCCGCGCCTCCTCGTAGCGTCCATGGCGGACGAGCCAAAGGGGATCACGCTCGTGTTTTCCGTCCCCACCGCTGAGGCAGGCGCCGGAGGTGAGGCACAGGAGGAGGATGCCGGCGCGGGCGGCGCGCGGGCGAACTCGTAGGGTCGAGATCATCGATCGCTGGGCTGAGGAGTGGATTCCTGTTGGGGCGCTCCCCGACGGAGATGCCGGACGGCTCGGCCCCGGGGAGATCTTCGGGCAGTGTACGACGACCACCTCCCGCTCTTCCCCTCCTCTGGCCGCGAATCGTCGGGGTCCCGGGGAGATGCCCCCGCCCCGGCTGCCTCCAGCCCCTATGATCGGCGGCGTGGCGGTTCCTGGGGACACGGAAGGGGAGGGCGAGGCTCGTCTCCTGAAGCGTGGGCACGCTCGCACGGTGCTCCTGGCCGGGAGCCCGGGGGCCGAGTGCGTCGTGAAGCGATTCCACCACCCGAGCCCCTGGCAGTCCTGGCGCGATCCCCTGCGCGCCCTCGCGGAGGCCCGCTCCCTCCGCCGCCTCAGGGCATGCGGGCTGCCCGTCCCGCGCCTTCTCGCCAAGCCCCGGCTCTTCCCAAAGCCCGAGGTCCGCATGGAGGCGATCCCGGATGCCGTTTCCCTGGAGGATCTCCTGCTCGGCACGACCCGGAGGAGCCCCGAATGGGAGACACTCCTCCCCCGCCTCGCGCATCTCCTCGCCGATCTCGAGACCGCCCCGGTTCGGCACACCGACCTGCACCCGGGGAACGTCCTCGTCGACCCGGGGGGCGGGCCCTGGCTGATCGACTTCCACGCCGCCCGCCCCCGCCGGCGCCCCCCCTCGCGCGATGAGCTGAGGCGCAAGCTCGTCGTGGCTGCCGCGTTCTCGCGCGAAGCCATCCCGCCCCGCCTGCGACGGCGCTTCTACCGCGACTGGCGTCGCGCACTCCCCGCCCCCCTCGAAGCGCCCGACGTGGTTCCCGCGGAACTCGAGCAACTGGCACGCAGGGAGCGGCGCGAGTGGGTGCGACACGGCGCGGGACGGCACCTCAGGGAGTCGGCTCGCTGCAGGGTCGAACGGGACGGGGGTTGGACACGGTTCATCGCCCTCTGGCCGCCAGCGCTGCCCACCCGGGCTCCCGAGATCGTGATCGAGGAGACGGCCCGTGTGGCGCGCGACCGCTGGCACTGCGCCGCACGCCTGGTGGAGCACGGCATCCCCGTGGCAGTCCCGCGCGAACTCTCGATTCGGGACGGCCGGGCCCAGGCTCGGTATGCGCTGGCGCTCACGCCGACGGTCCGCTGCGCCGCCCTTCCCGATGGGGAAGCCGAAGTCCTGGGACGGATTCTCGGACTCCTCCACGATCGGGGCTTGGACCCGGGCGACCTCGGTCCCGAAAACCTCACCTCCGAGGTCTCTGGTCCGGGCCCCCTGCTCCTGCCTCCCGCTTCCCTGGGGGATGCGGACCCCCTCGACGGGTGGGACCGATTCCACGGGGCCGCCCCATGGCGCAACGACCCTGCATTCGTCGCAGCCTACCTCTCCGTCTTCGATCCCTCTCCACGAGAGCGGGATCGAGTGGCGGCACTCATTCGATGAGCCCCTGCTCCTTCGCCGCGGATCGAACCGTGGGATGGCGCAGCACGGCGGCGTAACGATCGGGATACTGCCTGCGATACGCCTCCAGGTGCCCGACGAGGTTGGGGATCTTCACGAGGAACCCCGCCGCCCGGTCCGCGGCCTCGGGATCACCGCTGTAGACGATCAGGTTCACCAGCCACCACACGGAGCGCGACGGGTTGTCGTTGTGATCGTACTCGTAGCGCGCCTGCTGCAGCCGATCCTCGACGTACTCCTTGCGCTCCGTCACGAGCTCACCTCGGAGACTCCGCGCTTCGGACTCGAAGCGGGCGTTCTCCGGGTGCTCCAGGTAGGCATCCACGAGCGAGAAGGCACGCGCGTAATCGCGAACGGACTGCGCTCGGATCCACTTGACCTCCCATTGCACGGCCGCCCAGTCGGGAGGAGCCGCGAGATCGACGAGCGGTTTCAATCTCCGCTCCTGGCGTTCGACCCAGCTCAGCTCGGGATGGGTCGGCCAGCGCCTGCGGAATTCCGCGCAGCGCAGGAGGAACAGGCGCACCTTCGCGGGGTCCGGATCCCCGGACAGGTAGCGTTCCTCGTATTGCTTCAGTGTCGTCTCGAGAAACTGGTTGCCCGCGAGGTTCGCCACCATGTCCGCGGCGACCCTGCGCCGGTCAGCGATCTCCGACCGCAGGGCTTCGATGCGCTGCCTCTCCTCGGGCGTGACGTCCGCACTCGCGGGGATGCGATTGAGCTTGAGTTCGGCCGTGTCGAGGCTTCCCGCGTCGAGCTGTTCACGCACAGCAGCGAGGGTCGCCCAGACGGGCCCGCCGCCCTCCTCCGCGGAGGCTTCGAAACCGCGCTTGATGACGAGTATCGCGACCCCCGCCCCACCGAGCACCAGGAGCACGATCGCCCAGGCCGGGAGGCCGCGTTTCACGCGCGGCCGGGAGCGATGAACGACGGAGCGATTCCGAGCCCTGCTCCTCGGCCGTCCGACCTCCCGCGCCGTCCTAGCCCCCCTGGGGCCGGCCTTCCGGCTCGGTTCATCCGGCGGGGGGGTCTCGGTTTCCTCGGCCGCGACCCACAGGTAGGCATCACCGATCTGCACGCGCTCCCCCTCCGCGAGGACCCGGGAACCGCGCACCTCCTCCTTCCCGATCCGCACCGGAACGACCCCGGGCCGAGGGGTCAGACGGACCGCGCCACGGGAGACCTCGATCTCGCAATGGATCTCCGCGACGTCGCCGGAGGCGATCCTGAGCTTGGCCTCCGCTCCCGATCCCACCGTGATGTGACCTTCTCCGATTCGAAAAGAGCGCTGCTTTCCTTCGTGCTCGAGGATGAGCTTCGTCATGGAACTGTTTCTCCTTCTGCTCCTTTCCCGGAGCCTACCCGTCCTCTGCGGATCGGTGACGAGCCGCCTGGATCTCCGGCGAGAGGTCCTCTGGACCGATCACACCGTCGGAGAGGGCTGCGGCGCGCCGCAGCTCGTTCTCGAGCTGCCTCACGTTCCCGGGCCACGGATACGTCTCGAGGAGCTCGAGAGCCTCCGGGGAAAGGCTGCGCGGAGCTCCGGCGACCTCCCGGGACACGCGGCCGAGCAGGAACCTCGCGAGCAGCGCAACGTCTCCGGCGCGTTCGCGCAGCGCCGGCAGCTGGATCGTCACGACGTTCAATCGATAGTAGAGATCCGACCGAAAGGTGTTCTCCTCCACGAGTTCCGCCAGATCCCGGTTCGTGGCAGCGACCAAGCGGATATCGACCGGGATGCTCTTGGCGGAACCTACGGGGCGTACGACGCGTTCCTCGAGCGCGCGGAGAAGCTTCGCCTGCATGTCGAGGGGCATGTCCCCGATCTCATCGAGAAAGAGAGTCCCACCACTTGCCGCAACGAAGTGCCCGTCCCGGTCCGAAACAGCCCCTGTGAACGAACCGCGCTTGTGACCGAAGAGCTCGCTCTCGATCAGATTGGGAGAAACGGCCGCGCAGTTGAGAGCCAGGAGCGGCCCCTTCGCGCGCGGTGAACGCTGGTGCAGAGCACGCGCAACGAGTTCCTTTCCCGTCCCCGTCTCCCCGTAGACCAGAACCGGGACGTCGCTCGGAGCCACACGCTCGATCAGGGAGTAAACCCGTTGCATCGCCTCACTCTCTCCGACCATCCCGCAGTGAAGTTCGACATCGCTCTCCGACGAGGATCGATCCACGGCACGGGCCGCCTCGCGGGCAGCGACCGTCAACGCTTCCGCAAGTTCCGCGAGTTCTCCCGCATCGCGGGCCTCGGAAATCAAGGCTTCGAGCCGGCCGACGAGTTCGCTCACGGGTTCACCACCCGTAGCTTGGCATACTGCACGAGCAGGATCTTCGTGCCCACGGAGGTGAATCGGACGGTCACCCGAGCATTGATCCCCGCCCCTTGCAGAGCCTCGACGACTCCGTAGCCGAAGTGATCATGCTCGACGCGTGAACCGACACCGAGTGCGCTCGCCTCTCCCGCTGCCTCGAACTCGCCGAGCACGTCCTCCTCGCCGTCCGGGGAATCGACCGAGTGCTCGATGAACTCCTTGGGGATCTCCGCGAGGAAACGCGAGGGTTCCCGCCAGCTCGTCTCTCCGAAATGCATCCGCGTCTGTGCGTGGGTCAGGATGAGCCTGTCCTCGGCGCGCGTCATCCCGACGTACATCAGGCGCCGTTCCTCTTCGATGCCGGCTTCGGATCCTTCGTCCTCCCCCATCGAAAGGGCATGGGGCAAGAGCTCTTCCTCGAGCCCAGCGATGAACACGACCGGGAACTCGAGACCCTTGGAGGCGTGGAGGGTCATGAGGGTGACCTTGGCCTCGCCCTCCTCCATCCCGTCGATGTCGCTGACGAGCGCCACCTCCTGCAGGAACCCGGGCAGGCCTGCATCCGCGTTCTCGCGGTCGAAGGCCTCGGCATGGACGACGAGCTCCTCGACGTTCTCTTCGCGGCTTTCCGCATCGTTGTCGGTGCTCGAGCGCAGCCAGTCGATGTAGTCGGTCTCCTCGAGAACCGCGCCGATCGCCTCGGCGGCCGGTCGGGACGCGAAGTCCGCGAGGCGTTCCATCAACCCGGCGAAAGCTGCCAGGGACTTCTTCGCGCGCCCGCGGATCTCGGAGCGTGCCTCCTCGGAACGAACC
>DRLC01000368.1 GCA_011053145.1 Planctomycetota bacterium
CAGGAGGACCGCGAGCCGGATCCGACCTGGCGGGTCCGGCTCGGTACGAGCGAAAGGCATTGCGGACGACCCGAGAACGCGGCGGCCGCCTTTCGCGCGGCCCTGGCGCAATCGCCCGACGATCGCGAGATCGAAACCGCGCTGATCGAACTCTACGAGGAGATCGGTGAAGTCGACCCGTTGGCGAACCTGCTCGAGAAGCGGCTCGTCTATGCGCGCGAGGACGAAGCCATCGATCTCCGGCTGCGCCTCGCGCGGCTCCATGATGAAGGACGGAATGAACCGGAGCGGGCGCTTTCCCACCTCGAGTGGATCCTCGAATCCCATCCCCAGCATCGTGATGCCTTCGAGCATGCCCTGGAACTGGCCCTGCGGATCGGCAATCCCGACCGCACCCTCAGCCTGCTCGAGCGCGCGCTCGACGTCCCCCGTCCCCCCACTGAACGAGCTGCCCTGCTCGAGCGTCGCGGACGGATCCTGGCGGAGGAACTCGGACGCGCCGAAGAAGCCGTCGCCAGTCTTCGTGAAGCCCTCTCTCTCGACCGGACCAACCGCTCCGTGCGCCGCTTGCTGCGCCGGGAACTCGAAACGCTCCAGCGCTGGCCCGCCGTGCTCGATTGCCTCTTCGTCGAAGCGGGGGATGCGGATCCGGAACAGCGCGTCTCCCTCCTCGAGGAAGCGTCGGAAATCGCCTGGGAACATCTCGGTCCGGATGCGGCGCTCCCCTGGCTCGCGCGGCTGCGCGAGGAGCGCCCGGACGACCCGAAGCTGCTGGCACGGATGGCCGAGGCCCATGGACGCGCCGGCCGGTTCGAGGCCGCCCTCCGCGCGCTCGACGAAGAGCTGACCCTCCAATCCGACCCCGCGCTGCTCTGCAACCTGCATGTCCAGCGGGCCCACCTCCTCGAACGGGAACTCCATTCCCCGAGCCGGGCGGTGGCCGCCTATCAGGATGCGCTCGCCCATGCGTCGGACAAGGCACCTCTTCTCGAGGAACTCGACCGACTCTACGCGGAAATGGGACGCCCCTTCGAACGAGCCGAGATCCTCGAGGCCCGGATCGCAGAACCGGGCTCCGGCAGGATCATCGAATTGCGACGGACCCTCGCCTCGCTCTACTGCACCGATCTCGCCAGACCCGAACTCGCCCTGCCCCACCTCATCGCCAACGTCGAAGCCACACGGGGAGATCCGCGCGAGGAACTCAGCCATCTCGGCGCCCTCGACGCGGCGCTCCGCGCCAGTGCGCGGCGGGAGGCATGGGTCGCCACCGCGGAACGCGAACTCGAGTTGATCGGATCCCATCCCGATCTCCGCGAGAGCACGCCGGCCGACTACGTTCGTTTCCTGCGCGAGGAACTCGCGCGCACGTGGGACGAGGATCTGGGCAATCCCGACCGCGCCCTTTCCCAGCTGAGGATCCTCTGTGCGAGCGGAGAGGCCCACCCCCGGATGCGCGAGACCCTGCGCGAACTGCTGCGACGCACGGGCCGGTCGGCCGAACTCGCCGCCCATCTGGCGAAGGAGCTCGGCGAGAACGAGGACGCGTGTCCCGCGGACTGGCTGGAGCTGGCACGGCTGCGCGAGGAGCGGCTTTCCGACCCGCGAGGCGCGCTGGAAGCCTACCGACGGGCCGAGACGGATCCCGGACTTCGCCTCGCGGCGCTCCGGGGAAGACGGCGCTGTGCCGAACGGCTGCATGACTGGGACGAGGTCGCCCATGCGCTCGAAGCGGAGAGCGAAGAGTCGACCGGCCTCGGCCGGACCGCGCGGATCGCGATCGCCCGCAGCCTGGGCGACCTGTGTCTGCGGCATTTCGGAGCGAGCGAACGGACGGTCGCCGCGTACGTCCGAGCGCTCGAGATGGACGGCCATGACCTTCGCACTCTTCGCGCCCTCCAGGACGTGCGGGCCGCTCGCGAAGAATACCCCGAGACGATCGCCCTCCTCGAACGGGAAGTCGCCCTGCTCGGAGACGAGCCAGAGGATCGTCAGCGCCGATTCGAGATCTGGTCGAGGATCGCCAGGCTCGCGCACGGGGAATGCAACCGTCCGGACGAGGCGATCCATGCCTATCGTGAAGCCGCCGCAATCGACCGCCTCGCGGCAGAGGACGAACTCCATCTGGCGCGCCTCCACGAATCCGAGGGCCAGTTCGACGATTTTGCAGCGACGTTCGGCCGCTGGTGCGACCGGGAAGACTCGATGGCCACGGTGGACGACCATCTCGAACTCGCTCGACGCCTGATGGCGCACGAGCGCGGCGAGGCCGCCCGCGCTCGTGCCGAACGGGCAACGGCCCTCGCCCCCGAGCACCCCGAGGCGTGGGCGCTGCTCGGCGAACTCCACCGGGCTCGGAACGAGCCCGAGAAGGCGTCCGACGCGTTCGCGCGTGCTGCCGACCATGCCGACGCGGCGACCGGAGCGGAGTACCTCGTCGAGGCCGCGGTCACCCTCGGCGACACCCACCCGGAACGGGCCCATGAACTGCTCGAGCAGGCCATCCGGCTCGATCCGGCCCACCTCGCGGCCCGGATCGGGATGGCCCGCTGCGCGAGCAGGCTCGAACGATACGACACGGCCGAAGCCTCGGCCGAAGCGGTCCTCGAACTCGGCCGACCCTCGTCCCTTGACGACCCGACCCGGCTCGAGATCGCGCTGCTCGGGGGTCGCGCTGCACGCGAAGGAAACCGGGCACAGGCCTGCCGCCGCTTCTACGAGATCGTCCTCGAGATCGAACCGGACCACGTCGAGGCCAGCTTCGAAATCGCGAAGGCCCACTTCGAAGACGCCGAGTACCGGTTGGCGCGCCCCCTCCTCGAGCACCACCTCGAGCTGGCAGGGGCGGACGCCACGGAAGGGGAGAAGCGCACGATGCTCGCGCGCTGCCTCGAGTCCGAGAACCTGCTCGATGCGGCCTGGTCCCAGTTCGAGGAAGCGATCGTCCTCGATCCCTCCATCGACGATGCACACGAAGGACTCGTCCGGGTCCACGAACGGGCCGCACGCCCCGAAGAGGCCCTGGAAGCGCTCGAACGCTGGACCCGGGAATGCGAGCAGCCCGAGCGTCGCGCCCTCGCGGCGCTCCGCGCCGCCGAACATGCGATCGCCCTCGAGGATCCGATCCGCGCCCGTCGGAATCTCGAGCTCTCGACCCGATCGGACCCGCGTCTCGCCCCTGCCTGGGCCCTGCTCTGCCAGCTGGTCGGGGAACGGGGAAACGAGCGGGAATGCCGCAGGCTCTGCAGCGAAGCGCTCGCAGCGATCGAACCCGGTCCGGACGCCTCGCCGATCTCGCTTCGCGCCGCGCGTCTGGCGGAGATTGCCGGCGAGCACGAAGCGGCGATCCGACATTATTCCGAAGCGGCCCGCTGGGATCCCCGATGTACCG
>DRLC01000369.1 GCA_011053145.1 Planctomycetota bacterium
GCCGCCGCGATCGACGTCTGGAGAGGAGTGGGGGACCGGACGCATTTACCTCAGCATGGACGCCGAGTGAGTTTTTGCACCCCAACTGTTGCTCTGCCGACGTGAATCGCGGCGAGGCGTGACCCGCGTAGCTCGTCACGTCGATCACCTCGGGCAGCTCGCCGCCTCGCTCTCAGGGCATCAGCCGTCTTCTCCGGGGATACGAAGGGTGACCTGGGTGTCCGGGTTCCCCTCGGATCGGAGAAGAACGGAGCCTTGCCTCGAGACCGAGAGAGGAACGGTTTCGCGGGAGGGCACGAGGAGCTTGAACCTGCCCTGTCCATCCGTCTGGCAAGACCCCCAGCGATTCACGGCCTCGGTGGGCCACTCCCGTACCACGCTTCGCACCACACAGCCTTCGACGGGCTGACCGCTTCCATTCACGACGCGTCCCTCCACGAACCAGGCGGTTTGGCAGGGGAGGGAATAGTCTCCGGTCTCTCCAGGGATCACCTCCACGGTTCCACTCGCGTAGCGGTCTTCGTTCTGTTCCCAGACGTAGACGTTATAGACACCCGGGTCCATCTCCTCGATGTGGATGGGGAGGGAGGTGGTATGGCCCGAGTCCTCGTAGAGGGTGTCCACATTGGCGAAGACGAACTCGACCACACCAGCCCGGGATGCATCCGAGGGTGGGCAGGGTCCCATCGAAATGTCCAAGGACCCATAGTCAGGGATTCGGATGGTCAGGTCGGAGACGCCCGAAGTCGCGGCCTGCGGCGCGCTCAGTCCGTACGATCGGAGGTAGGCGGTGAGCACGAACCGGGCACGCCCACCGACCTTGATCTCGAAGTGTCCCGTTTCGTCGGTGATCGCGGAACGCATCGCGTCTGTCGCGATGTTGGGTAGCCCTGTGACGGGAGTCGCGGACACGAAGGCGCCCTCGGCGGGACGACCGTCCGAGAAGATCACCTGCCCCGAGACCGAGTCTTCCTCCTCGAGAGACGGAAGCGCGATCGTCCAGCGGGCGTCTGGGCGTGCATCGAACGACTCCACGACGGGGCCGTACCCATCAGCCGACGCACAGAGGATGACCTTTCCATCGAGTACTTCGGCCTGAGCGTACCCATCGGCCCCGGTTTCCACGCGAAAGAAGCAACGCTGTTCGGAATCCCCACCGGCGACACGAGCTCCTTCCAGCGGGCTCCCGTCGGCGGTCGTAACCAAGAGCATGATGTCGCTCAAGGGGACGGGAATCTCAGCACCGTCCGGGCTCGTGAGGTCGGGCGTTCCGACGGCGACTCGATAGTTCGTTGCCCCTTCCAACAGGACCGTGCACTGGAGGCTGGGAGGCAAGGAGGGAGCGCTGACTGCACACCGAAAGGCTCCGCTGCCGTCCACCGGACTGGAGCCCAGGAAACGCGGGTCCCCCGCATGATCCTCGTCGATCCGAACAGCAGAAACACGATCAGGGGAGATTCCCAGGACGTGCCCATGGAGGAAGACTGGGGAGGGCACCAAGACGATGAAGTCATCACGCAGCGTGACTGGGCCGGAGTAGAGAACGGACCGGGGGGGCTGGGTCACCTGAAGGTTGCAGGGGGTGCCGTCTGGAAGGGCGATCGGCACCTCCAGTTCGAAGACGCCATCGAGACCACTGGTCGTGTGCGTCTGGAACAGGGGGCCTCCAGCGGGGATGTGCGTCCACATCTTGACTCGCGCGGACGGCAGAGGCGCGCCACTCTCCTCGACGAGAAGGACACCGTGGACCAGCCGAGTGGGCGCTTCCCTGGACTCGTCCTCCTCCCCCCTTGTCGTCTGAATTCCCACCTGCGGTTCTGTATGGGAGGCCCGGCTTGCGATAGGCAGAGGAGCCAGGGGGTCCGTGCGGGGTTGAGCTCGCTCGAGGCGGGGATCAGTCGGCGTCCGATCCGGGTAGCGCGCACGAAGTCGCCCCCCGACCCAGAGGGAGAGCACGGCGAGGGAGAGGAAGATCAGCGAGACGACCAGCGTGCGCTTCGTACTGCCAAGCCGACGCGGATCAGGTCCTTTGCGCATTGGGAGGAAGGAATCAGTCCGGGACGGACGACGCGCTTCGTGCAAGAAGGCGAGTTGCCATGGGATTTCCAGGAGACTTCGTAGCCGAGCACCCGACGACTGCACCCGGGCGAACCAAGAATCGACTCGTCCGGGCGTGAGTCCAGCCTCTTCCGAGGCTGCTACCTACAGCTGGCAGCCGCACAGGTCACCGTTCGGGTCCCTGTATCCATCCTCGCCGTTCGTTCCACCAACCGCGCAGGAACCACCGCGATTGACACAGGTCTGGTTTGCGAGGCAGTTCGAGCCCACGGCGAAACAGTCCGGAAGGGGTTTGGGGACATGAAGGGCCATGGAGGCAGCCGTGGCGAGCTGGGGAACCGTCGCGAGGAACGCTGAGGCCGAGACGGCCACAAGGAATCTTCGAATCATCTCTCTGAGTCCTGACTGCGGAAAGTGAGGGGAACGCGCATTCGACCCTCCCGCGAGATGGGCGATTCTGCGCGACCGCTCTCCGACCGTGGTGAGCGGTTCATTCCTACTAGCAGGATCTCCCCCGGGGGGGGGGCAAGGGGCATGCAAGGGGTAGACCGCTTGAACGTCCGGGATTCTCACAAGTGGGACAATGCGACTCTCCTGGGCAGCAGGAATGGCACGGGCGGGTGGCGGAAGTGCGGAGTCGGAGTCCTTCCCAGGGCAGAGCAGGGGCAAGAGTCCCTTCGCGGCGCCACGGTGGAGACTCGGTGCCCCTTCCCCAAGGCGTACGTCAGCGGGAGCACGAGGAGGGTGAAGGCGGTGCTGACGGCGATGCCGAAGACGAAGGACCAGGCGAGGCCGGAGAAGATGGGGTCGAAGACGAGGACCCGGGCGCCCATGACGGCGGCGCCGGGGGTCGGACTCGATGCCGATCGAGAGGGGAGCGCTCGCCGCGAAGGGGATGCGGTGGCGGCGAGGCTGGGATCGCGATCGGGCGAGTCGTCTTGGATGGCCGTTCCCCATGTGCACTGCGGACTAGCGTCGAGCCGGTTCTGTAACTAGCATCTAGCCGACCCGAGAACTAGCATTTAGCCGAACTCGATCCCAGCCAGCGCACATGCCACGTCGAATCCCCCTCATTCCTCGCCACCTTGCCCCGCGACTGCGGGAGGCGCTCCGGGATACGCCCGCCGTCCTCATCCACGGGCCTCGTCAGAGCGGCAAGACCACGCTGGCGCGCATGGTTGGGGAGGCCAAGGGGTACCGCTACGTCTCCTTCGACGACGAGGCCGCGCTGGCCGCCGCGAAGACCGATCCGGTGGGGTTCGTGGCCCGCCTGCCCGCGAGGTCGATCCTCGACGAGGTGCAGAGGGTTCCGGAGATCTTCACCTCGCTGAAGTCCGTCATCGACGAGCGCAGGACCGCCGGTCGTTACATCCTCACCGGATCCGCGAACGTGCTGTTCGTTCCCCGACTGGCGGACTCGCTCGCAGGGCGAATGGGCGTGCTCCGGCTCCACCCGCTGTCGCGGGCGGAAATCGCTGGGAAGCGGCCGCGTTTCCTCGATGCCCTGTTTCGTGGGCGATTCAGGACGGGGATGAGCGATCGGCTCGGCGAGGAGCTCGCGTGCCATGTCGTCGACGGTGGATACCCGGCCGCTCTGGCGCGGCGCACGCCGGCTCGGCGACGCGCATGGTACCGCGACTACGTGGGCGCGCAGATCCAGAGGGACGTCCGAGATCTCAGTCGACTCCGCTCGTTCGACACGCTGCCCAAGCTGCTCACGCTGGCGGCGTCACACACCGCGCAACTCATCAACGTCGCCGAGCTCGCCGCACCCTTCGAGCTGACGCGCCAGACCATCCACGAGCACGTGACGCTGCTGGAGCGGATCTTCCTCCTGCAACGCTTGCAGCCGTGGCACACGAATCGACTGAGCCGAGCCGTAAAGCGGCCGAAGCTCCACGTCGGGGACACGGGATTCGCCTGTGCCCTGCTCGGCCTGGACGCCGACGGCCTGGACGCCGATCGCACCGCTCTCGGCTCCCTCTTGGAGACCTTCGTCCTTCAGGAACTGCAACGGCAGGCCAGCGCGCGTCCGGAGCCGGTCGGTTTCTTCCACTACCGGGACCGGGATGGTCTCGAGGTCGACATCGTGCTCGAACAGGGCCACGGTGAGGTCGCCGGTGTTGAGGTCAAGGCGGCAGCCACGGTGGTGCCCCGAGACCTGCGCGGGCTCCATAAGCTCCGCGCGGCCGCGGGAAGCCGCTTCACCGCAGGCGTCGTCCTCTACGACGGAAGCGCCGTCATCGACTTTGGCGATCGGATCTTCGGCGTTCCGATTCGCGCGCTCTGGGAACCGTCGCGCTGACCCCCTGCTCGAGTGGAGGAAGGCCAACGGGCCTGGTTCTGGGTGCGGATGAGGTGAGGTGTCCGGGGGAGATCGGTTCAAGTCGCCTCTCGCCCGTGTCCCTTTACCAGGGCGTAGGTGAGCGGAATCACGAGGAGGGTGTAGGCGGTGTTGGCGACGATGCCGAAGACGAAGGAGCAGGCGAGGCCGGAGAAGATGGGGTCGAAGACGAGGATCCAGGCGGCCATGACGGCGGCGCAGGCGGTGAGGAAGGCGGCCCGGACGATCTGCGATCCCCTGTGGGGGATCGTCAACGGGATCGTGCTGAACGTGACGAACGCCGGTGCCGAGGGGCTGAACGCGAAGATCCAGAGGCTGAAGAAGACGGCCTGCGGGTACCGAAACCGAGAGCGCTTCCGGAACGCGATCTACTTCCACTTCGGTGGCCTGGAGCTATACCCCGACGAGCTCCTCACCCACACGAAATCCTGAAGACCCTAAAATGTCCAGAATGTCCAGCGCCTCGTTTCCAGTGAGAGGGGGAGTGATCGTGTTGTCGCTGGCTGTCTTGGCGACAACGGTACTCCTCGTTATGCGCGACATGAGGCCAGGCCCAGTTCCGCCCAGCGATCGCCCGGATGTCGCGGCGGAGCCGATGCGGTCATCCGATTCCCCTTCGGACTCTCCGGGAAGGCTGATGGTTCCGCTTGAAACCCCGGCTCAGGAGACAAGGGAAGAAACGGCGAGGAGTCCGATGCCCGTCTCGGAGGGGCTCGAAAAAGGGCAGGATCCCGCGGCGGACGATGCTCTCCACAGGCGGGTTCTGAAATTGAAAGACGAAATCGAGTCCATGGAGCAATCCGGGGAACTGGAAACCATGGCATCGCGGGACCTCAGCGCTCTAGCCGCTAGGACGTTTCGGGCCTATTCGGACCTTGCTAGCGTGGCTTTTGATGATAGGTACGAGAGAGGACTCTACCATTCCCGCACCTTTGCCGAGCCGGTCGATCTGGTGTCCATTCAAGAGGAGTATCCGTACGCAGTCGCCTTTGCGGGAGGGGACAAGCTTCCCGGTGGCTTTGTTGTTGAGAAGATAATCGAGTTTCCAACCGAGGAGTATCCGCTGCTGAACTGGGCCCGGGAGAAAACGGCAATGCTCCAAAGAGAGGCGGGCATCAAGAGGCACCGAGAGAAAGGTCACTGAGCCCCAGCCCTGGATCCGGCGTCCCTCTACGTGCGTAACCACGGGAATCACCTGGAGAAGCCCACCTCTGGATCAGCCGGTGGGCTCTGGCTTGACCTCGGGTCCCGAGAGGCGCTCCAGGAGGTCCTTTCGGGGGCGGAAGACCATCGTTCGGCCCGCGAGGCGCATGGAGAAGAGGCCCTGGGCCTCCAGGGCGAGGAGGTCGGTGCGGGCGGTTTGGTAGGTGACCCGGTGGGAGTTCTGGTGGGCGCGGATCGTGGTCGGGCGGTGGGGGGCGCGGAGGGCGCGTGCGAGGAGGGCGAGCTGGCGGGGGTTGAGGTCGGTGCCGGCGGGGAGGCGGAGCTGGAGTTCTTGGAGGGCGCGCTCCTCCGACGAGAGGGCGTCCTCGGAGGTGGCGAGGGCGCGCTCGAGGACGCGCAGGTGGAAGTGGACGAAGTGGGTTGCGTCGTTTTCGTCGGTCGTCGCGAGGAGGAACGCACGGCCGTAGCGGGGGGGCTCGCGCTTCAGGATGGCAGAGATGGAGACGTAGGGGGCGGAGCGGTAGCCGTGCTGGAGCATCGTTCGGTAGAACAGCGTGCGCGCCGCCCGGCAGTTCGCATCGGGGAAGGGCTGGTCCTGGGCAACCCAGAAGTGGACGAGGATCGCGCGCAGGATCGGGTGCAGCCAGGTGGTGTCGTCCGTGCCGTTCGCGAAGGCGCAGAGGGCTTCGAGGCGGGATTGGAGTTCTTCCGCCGGGGGCGGGGTGTGCAGGACGGCGTTCGTGGCGGGGTCGAGGACCCGGACCGGCTCGTCCGGGGTGCGGAGGCGGCCGGAGCCCCTCGCCCCGGCGTGGAGTCGGCGGTGGGTTTCGAGGACGAGATCGGGATCGAGGGGGGGCTCGGCGGATGCGAGGATCCACTCCAGGGTGTCGAGCTGGGCCCGGATCATGCGCTCGCCTCGGGTGCGGGGGCCGCGGCGAGAGCGCAGGAGTTCGCGCGCTTCCCGGGTCGTCGTCGGGGCGCCGTCGAGCTGGGCGGAGCGGACGGCCTCCTCGATCAGGGCGTCGGTGAGCCCGCGGGAGCGGGCGCAGGAGGGAATCGAGGGGTCCTCGGCGAGGAGGTCGCCGCGGAGGGCGCGGTCGAGCCGGAAGAGGGCGGGGAGCAGGACAGGGGGCGTCCAGACCCGGAAGGGCCGGCCGGTGCCGTCCAGCTGCGGGAGGTCCCGAAGCTGGGCGCGGCGCGGAAGCCGATGGGCGTACCAGCGCTCGACGCGCGCCGATTCGCCCTCCCCAGGGATCTTCGAGAGCGTGTCCCAGTGGGGGTAGTCGTGGGCGTCCCCCAGAGGGGGCGGCGCCGCGGCGCAACGGGCGAGGAGTTCGGGGTCCGAGAGGAGCGCGTCCAGCGGCGGTGGGGTCTTGGGGGGCTCCATTCCCAGACAATACTAAAGTGGATCCGATTAGTAGAGATTGGGCGGGCGCTCCGGCAATGCTAATCGGAGAAGAATTAGTAGTTTTTCCATTGCGTGGCCCCCCGCCCTCGATGCGTTCTGGGGGCCGGGGCCCTACTCGGACTCGTCGTCCTCGGACTCCGCCTTCGGCTCCGGCGCGGCCTTGATCCCGAGTTTTTGAGTCAGCGCGGCGATGTCCCCGTCGCGCCCCACCACGAGCAGCCGATCGCCCTCCTCGATGCGGCTCTCCGGGTCCGTCACCGTCTCCGGCGAGTTCGGGTCGTCCCCGCGCAGGAGCGCGACCAGGTGGACGCTGGAGAGGTCCAGGAAGTCGAGGGTCTGGGCCCGGAGGGGCCGCCCGATCAGACCGGAGGGGGCCGCGAGCTCGATCGCGCTCGCATCGGGGGTCAGCTTGCGCTGGGTCCCGTCCATCCGGGTCATCAAGCGCAGGACCAGGGTCTCGGCCGCGTCGCGTTCGGGGTTCAGGACCTCGTCGGCACCCACCGCGAGCAGGGCCCGGGCGTGGGTGTCGGAGATCGCTCGGGCGAGCACGCGCGTGACCCCGAGCTTCTTCGCGTGCACCACGGTCAGGACCTGGGCCTCGAAGTCGTTGCCGATCCCCGCGATCAAGACGTCCGCATGGCCGACGCCCTGGGCCTCGAGGTTCTCGGCACTCGACGCGTCGGTCCGCACCGCGAGGTCGACTTCGTCCTGGACGTGCTTGATGGCCTCCATGTCGAGATCGATGGCGACGGTCTCCGCTCCGCTGCGCGCGAAGGCGAGGGCGGCGGCGCGTCCGAATTGTCCGAGTCCGACGATGACAGCTTTCATGGGAGGTGCTCTTTCTAACTGAGGACCAGGGGTTCCTCGGGGAGATCGTACGTGGCCCGGTGGCCGTGGGCGCGGACCACCGTCATCGCGAGGCTCAAGGGCCCGATCCGGCCCGCGAACATCGCGACGCACAGGATCAGCTTGCCCGCGGAACTGAGCTCGGAGGTGATGCCCGTGGACAGCCCCACGGTGCTGAGGGCGGAGACGGTTTCGACGACACGGTCGACGAAGCCGATATCGGGGTCGGTGATCGAGAGCAGGAAGCAGATCCCGATCGCGCTGAAGACGTAGACCACGAAGATGCTGATCGCCGCGGTCACGAAACGATCGGGGATCTGGCGGCCGAAGATCTCGGCGCGCTTGCCCGTCATCATCGAACGGATCGTGAGCAGGAGGATCCCGAACGCGACGGTCTTGATCCCGCCCCCGGTCGAAACCGGGCTCGCGCCGACGACCATCAGGCCGGACATCACGATCAGCGTCGCGTCCTTGAGGTCGCCGATCTCCACCGTGTTGAAACCGGCGGTGCGCGTGGTCGTGGACTGGAAGAGCGACATCAAGGTCCCCGACCCGAGGTCCTGCCCCGCGAGGACGCCCCCGCTCGATTCCAGGGCGCCGAAGAGCAGCGCGCCGAGCACGATCAGAAGACCGGTGAGCACCAGCGTGATGCGCGACTGCACGCCGAGCCGCACCCGGGCGCGCGCGATCCGAGGACCCCGGCGCGGCAGCCTGGACCACAGAACGTCCACGACGTTGCGGACCACCGGGGCGCCGAGGCCGCCGATCACGATCAGGCCCATGATGACGGAGCAGACGCCCCAGTCGGATCGCATCGAGGTCAGGCTGTCCGACTGCAGCGCGAAGCCCGCGTTGCAGAAGGCCGAAATCGAGTGGAACAACGCCCAGAAGCCGTGCTCCAGGCGGCCGCCCATCGGCCGGTCCACGAGGAAGAACAGGGCCACCGCGCCGATCGCCTCGATCACGACCGCGGTGAGCAGGATCGCGAGGATCTGGCGCCCGACGTCGGCGACCGAGCGGGCGTTCACGAGCTTGCGCAGCGCGACGAGCTGCGGGATCGAACTCTGCCCGGACGTCATCACGAGGAAGCCGACGAAGGTGATGATCCCGAGCCCGCCGACCTGGATCAGGACCAGCAGGATCGTCTGCCCCAGGAAGGAGAACTCGGATCCGGTGTCCCGCACCGCGAGGCCGGTCACGCACACCGCGCTCGTCGAGGTGAAGAGTGCGTCCACGGGCCCGAGCGAAGCCACCCCGTCGGCCATCGAGCGCGGCAGCGACAGGAGCGCCGTCCCGAGCGCGATCAGGGCCGCGAAGCCCCCGACGAACATCAGTTCGGCGCGTACCGGCGCCGTGAGCATGCGCTCGTGCTCGCGCAGGAAGTGCGTCCCCGCCCCGATCAGCACGAAGATCTGGGCGAGGATCAGGTAGAGCTGCGAGACCGCCGGAAGGTGCAGGGTCGAGAGCAAGGCCTCGATCGCGTCCTCGCTGACGATCCACTCGAGCGAGATCACGGCGAGCGCGAAGAGTGCCGCGAGGCTGTACTCGAACCACCTCAGCCGCGACGCCCGCCCGCCGGTCAGCGCGAGATCGATCGTGAGCTCCAGCCCGAAGACCACCGCGATCGCGATGTCCAGGATCTCGAGCGCCTCGGTCGTGCGCTCGTCCAGGTGGAACCCGAACTCGAGCACGAGGGCGAACGTCGCCAGCGTACCCAGGAAGAGCAACGTCCAGCGACGAACACTGTCGTGGAGCGGAGCACGCTTCACCGGCTCGCGGTTCTCGGCCTTCCTCTTCATGCGGTGGGGATCGTACCCCGGTGGGCTTCGCTCAGTACCCGAGCCCGTCCTTGCGCAGATGGATCGCGGGGTCGCCGTCGTGCAGCTGCGCACCCGCGAGCACCTTGCCGAAGACGACGATGTGGTCCTCGAGCTCGTGTTCGCCGGTGACCTCACACTCGAGCCAGGCGAGGGCCCCGGCGAGGGCGGGCAGCCCGCGCGGCGTCTCGAGGGTTTCGAGATCGTCGAAGGGGCCGCTGCCGGGCTCGTACTTCTTGAAGAAGGCGCCCATCGAGCCGGAACTCGCCGAGTCCAGGATCGAAATGCTGAACGCCCCCGCGGCGCGGATCGCATCGAGGTGGGCTCGGTCCTTGCCCACGGCCACGGAGACCACCGGCGAGGCCAGGCCCTGCTGCATCACGAAGGAGCCCACGAACCCCACGGCGGGGGAGTCGGGAGCCTGGGCTCGCGTGGCGACGATGTAGAGGCCGGTGGGCAGGCGTCCCAGGGCCTTGCCGATGGGGGTCGGTTCGGGTCGGTCGGACATGGTCGAGGGGTTTGGGGAAGGGGGGAGCGGGGCGGGGCCCCGGAGAAGCCTGAGAGGATAGGGCGGGGCTCGGTCTCATTCCTCTTTAAGAGGTGCCCACACGTGGAATCAGGCCCCCGGAGTGCGATAATCGCCCCCCGGCCGCGCGCCTTCCAAGTCCCACCGAAAAGACCCCGCCCCGATCCGCCTTCCGATGCGGGGCGAGGCGGACGGCGGGGCCGGTGGCTCGCGCTCCCCCCTCCGTTCGAGCCTCCCCGCTTCCGCGCCTCCACATGATCCGGACGCGCGCGGACCGGTGGACGGCGGAACGTGCGGGTCCTCCCACGGCGGTGGGGATCCTCCGCCCAAAGCAAGCTGTGACGATTCGACGATGAGCGACACCGACCAAGTCACGCCGACTCCGGACTCCGGAGCGGGCGGCCGCATCACCCCGCGCCTGATCGAGCGGGAGATGAGCGAGTCGTACCTGATCTACGCGCTGAGCGTCATCCACTCCCGGGCTCTCCCCGACGTGCGCGACGGCCTCAAGCCGTCCCAGCGCCGGATCCTGGTGGCGATGAACGATCTCAAGCTTCGTCCCAGCGCGAAGTACAGAAAGTGCGCGAACATCGCCGGTCACACCTCCGGGGAGTACCACCCGCACGGCGAGTCGGTGATCTACCCGACCTTGGTGCGCATGGCGCAGCACTTCTCGCTGCGCTATCCGCTGATCGACGGCCAGGGCAACTTCGGCTCGATCGACGGCGATCCCCCGGCCGCGATGCGATACACCGAGGCGCGCATGGACGGGACGGCCATGGAGATGATGGCCGACCTCGAGAAGGAGACGGTCGATCTCCAGCCGAACTACGACGAGCGCCTGATGGAGCCGACGGTCCTGACGTCGCGCTTCCCGAACCTGCTCTGCAACGGATCCGACGGCATCGCCGTCGGCATGGCGACGAGCCTGCCGCCCCACAACCTGCGCGAAATCGCTTCGGCGATCCGGGCCGTGCTCGACGATCCCGGCGTCGGCCTGCCAGCGTTGCTCGAACTCGTGAAGGGGCCGGACTTCCCTACGGGCGGCACGATCATGGGCCGCAGCGGCATCCTGCGCGCCTATTCCACCGGCCGCGGCCGGGTCATCGTGCGCGGCAAGAGCCACGTCGAGGACATCCGCACCAAGCAGCAGATCGTCTTCACCGAGATTCCCTACCAGGTCCGCAAGTCCACGATCATCGACAAGATCGTCGATCTCGTGCGCGACGGGCGCATCCCGGGAATCAGCGATCTGCGCGACGAGTCCGACCGCGACGGCATCCGCCTCGTGATCGAGCTCAAGAAGGGCGAGGACCCGCAGGTGGTCCTGAACCAGCTCTATCAGTTCACGCCGCTTCAATCGACCTACAGCGTCATCAACCTCGCGATCCACGATGGACGTCCGAGAACACTGACGCTGCGCGGCCTGATCGACGCCTACATCGAGCACCGCAAGGAGGTCATTCGTCGCCGCACGCGCTTCCTCCTGCGCAAGGCCGAGGAGCGCAAGCACATCGTCGAGGGACTTCGGATCGCGATCGGCGAGATCGACGAGGTCATTCGCATCATCCGCGCCGCGGCGGATACCGATGAGGCCAAGCGCGGCCTGATCGGCGCCTTCTCGCTCTCGAGCGCCCAGGCCCAGGCGATCGTCGACATGCGCCTCGGTCGCCTGACCGGGCTCGAACGCGAGAAGCTCGAGGACGAGTTCAACAAGCTCGTGGCCGAGATCGCCGACCTGAACGACATCCTGAACCGCGAGGAGCGCGTCGTCGGAATCATCCGCGAGGACATCAACGACGTCGAGAAGCGCTTCGGCGACGAGCGGCGCACCGAGATCTCGAACGAAGAGGTGGACGGTTCCTTCGACATCGAAGAGCTGATCACCGAGGAGATGATGGTCGTCACCTTCAGCCACGCGGGCTACGTCAAGCGCACCTCGCTCGACGAGTATCGTGCCCAGGGGCGGGGTGGCCGGGGCGTCAAGGGCTCGACCTCGAAGGAGGGCGATGTCCTGAAGTCGCTCTTCGTCGCGAACACCCACGACTATCTCCTGTGCTTCACGAACCGCGGGCGCGTGCACTGGCTCAAGGTCTACCAGCTCCCGGAGGGGACGCGCACGGCCCAGGGCCGCGCGATCCGCAACCTCTTGCCCCTCGAAGAGGCCGAGGAGATCCACACGGTTCTGCGGGTGCCGAGCTTCGACGCCGAGAGCTCGATCTTCTTCGCGACCCGCAAGGGCACGGTCAAGAAGACCCTGCTCGAGGCCTACTCGCGGCCGCGTTCGGGAGGAATCTGGGCGATTCAACTCGACGAGGACGATGAACTCGTGGGGGTGGGGCTCTCGCGGCCCGGCGACACGATCCTGCTCGGGACCGCGAATGGAAAGGCGATCCGCTTCGATGAGAAGGCCGCACGGGCGATGGGGCGCCAGGCCCACGGCGTGCGCGGGATTCGACTGCTCGGCGAGGACTATGTCGTCGGGATGGTCGTCGCGAGCGAATCCGAGGATTGCACGATCTTCACGGCGTGCGAAAACGGATACGGCAAGCGCACCCCGCTCGCGGAGTACCCGATCAAGAACCGCGGCGGTCAGGGGGTCATCAACATCAAGGCGACGCCTCGCAACGGCCCGGTCGTCTCGATCGCCGCGGCGCAGGACGAGGACGATGTGATGTTCATCACCAGCGGAGGGATGATCGTCCGGTCGCCGGTGGCGGACATGCGCCCGATGGGACGCGGCACCCAGGGCGTGCGGCTGGTGAACCTGAAGAAGGACGACAGGCTCGTCAGCACCGAGATCGTCCACGCCGCGGACCTCGCCCTCGCCGAAGAGGCGGGTGGGTCGGAAGAGGAGGGCGGGAGTGCGTCCGACGGCGCGCCGAACGATGCGCCGCCCACCGGGGACGCCCCCGCGGAGGAGGAATAGCGATGGGACTCGCGGACACCCTCGGCGCGGACCTCAAGGCCGCGATGAAGGCAGGTGATACGACCGCGCGCCAGTGCCTGCGCATGGCGATGAGCGCGCTGAAGAACCGCCGCATCGAGCTCGGCCGTGACCTCGAGGAAGCCGAGGAGATCGCGGTGATCCAGAAGGAGCTGAAGAAGCGCGCGGATGCGGCAGAGCAATTCGAAGCGGCCGGACGAGGCGAGCTCGCCGAGAACGAGCGCGCCGAGGCCGCCGTGCTCTCGCGCTACGTCCCGAGCCAGCTCACCGAAGACGAGGTGCGCTCCGTGGTGAAGGAAACGATCGATGCCCTGGGGCTGACCTCGAAGAAGGAGCTGGGCCAACTGATGAAGGCCGTCCTCGCCGAACACCGCGGACGCGTCGACGGCAAGCTCGTCCAGCGCATCGCCAGCGAGCTCCTCGCGTGAAGGCGACGGCGGCGGACGCGGAGTTCTGGAAGACGGCGTGGGTCGAGGGACGGACCCGCTTCCACCAGAAGCACGGTTGCCCGGACTTGCGCGAGCATTGGGCGGCTGTGGAGGCTCAGCCCGGCGAGCGCGTGCTCGTGCCGCTCTGCGGCAAGTCGAAGGACCTTCTCTGGCTCGCCGAAAGGGGCCACAGCGTCCTCGGCGTCGAGTTCTCCGAGCTCGCGGCGCGCGCGTTCTTCGAGGAGGCCGGCCTTCAGCCCAGCGAGCATCGCGAGGGCCCTCACGTCGCCCTGCGCGCTCCCGACCCCTTCGATCTCACGATCCTGATCGGGGACTTCTTCGACCTCACGCGCGAGACCCTCGGCCCGTGCCGCATCGCCTACGACCGCGCGGCCGTCGTCGCACTCCCGCCCGAGCTGCGCCCGCGCTACCTCGCGCACCTCGCCTCGTTGCTCGGGGACGGCCTCGGCGGAGAGCCGCGCCGCATCCTGTTCATCACGATCGCGTACAACCAGGACGAAAAGGAAGGGCCGCCGTTCTCGGTCCCGACCTCCGAGCTGGAAGCGGCGCTCTGTCCCCCCTACCGCTTCCTCTCCCTCGTCCACCGCGTCGGCTCGGAGGTCCCCGGCCCACTGGGCGAGAGCGGCCTCGGCGGTCTGGAAGAAAACGTCCTGCTCGCGAGCGCGGACCCGGGGGCCTGAACGCCGCTCGTCACACCGATCACTGGATCGGTGCGGCGAGACGGGCCAGTTTGACGGCCGAGCGGAACCAGAGCGGCCGTTCCTCGAGCTGCGAGAGGTCGAGCTTCTTGCTCGCGGCGAAGTCGCGTTCGAGCATCTCGCGCACATCGGCGGCGAAGGAAGCGTCGTGGACGAGCACGGAGAGCTCGAAGTTCAACCGGAAGGAGCGGTTGTCGAGGTTCGCCGTGCCGACGCAGGCGATCTCGTCATCGACGAGGGCCACCTTCTGGTGGAGGAACCCGGGCGAATAGCGATAGACGCAGACACCGGAGGACTCGAGCTCCTCGAGGTAGGAGAAGGAGGAGAGGTAGACGAGCAGGTGGTCGGGCTTGGAGGGAAGGAGGATGCGTACGTCGACCCCGCGCATCGAGGCGAGGATCAGGGCCTGGACGACGGCGTCGTCGGGGACGAAGTAGGGGCTGGTGATCCAGAGCCTCTCGTGGGCACTCGCGATCAGGTGCAGGAACATCAGTGCGGCCGTCTCGAATTCGTCCGCTGGTCCGCTCGCGATGGCGAGGGCATGCATGTGCCCATCCTCGCAGGGTTTCGAGACCCAGGAGAGTTCGGGGATTCGGCCCGTGGCCCAGTGCCAGTCCTCTAGGAAACCGAGTTGGACGCCGAGGACGACGGGCCCTCGGAGTTCGACATGCGTGTCGCGCCAGGGGCCGATCTCGGGATCGCGGCCCAGGTACTCATCGCCGACGTTGTGCCCACCGACGAATGCGGACTCGCCGTCGACCACGACCACCTTGCGATGGTTTCTGAAGTTGAGCTGGAAGCGGTTCTGCTTGCCGCGCGTGGAGTGGAAGGAGCGTACCGAAACCCCTCCTGCGCGCAGGCGATCGACGAACGAACGCGGGAGCGCGTGGCTGCCGATTTCGTCGTAGAGCAGGAGCACCCGCACGCCGCGCTCGGCGGCCCGGAGCAGGTGCCCGGCAAGCTCCTCTCCGATGCCGTCGGCGCGCAGGATGAACGTCTGCACGAGGACGTAGCTGTGGGCTCGATCGATGCCGGCGAAGGTGGCCGCGAAGGTCGCCTCGCCATCGACGAGCAGATCGGCCCTGTTGCCGCTCGTGAAGGGCAGGCGGGCGAGGCGCTCGAGGGCGGCCAGTTCGGGGACCTCCTCATCGCGGTCGGACCGGCAGCCTCCGACGCCCTCGCAGGTGGACTCGGCGACGTGGGCGAGGGCCCCGTCGCCTTCGCGCCGCGCTCGGACGTAACCGACGAACTTGCGCCGCCCGAAGACCGCATACATGGGGACGGCGATGAAGGGCTGCAGGACGAGCGAAACGACCCAGGCCGCCGCACCCTGGGCCGTGCGCGAGTGCATCAGCGCCCGCCAGGCACAGTAGAGCCCAAGGGCCTCGACCAGCGGAACCAGGATCGCGACTACGACGTTGAGCTGAGTCAAGAGTGCCAGCATCGGGAACAGTGTACGCCCGGGAAGAAGGCACGCGTGCTTTGGGGTCCGGGTGCGCCCATCCCGGCCGATGCAGTCCTAGGAAGGCGAGCGTCGGCCACGGCCGGCGCGCGCCTGCCGTTCTCGGGGCCTGCTACCTTGTCGCTCCGAGACCACGCCACCGAAAAAGATAGGGGGTTCTCCATGGCCGGCCGCAAGACGCTTGCCAACGCGCCGTCCGAAGTTCCGCTGCTGACACAGCCCAAGTGGCTCGCAACGATCCACCGTGCGGGGTACATCCCGCTCTTGGAGACCCTCTTCATGGACGCGGGAAGGGAGCTCTCCGAGTCGCTCGAACTGGTCGTCCGGACGATCGAGTCGCAGTGCCCCGGGATCCGCGCCTCGATCCTCTTGATGGACCCCGGCGGGCAGGAGCTTCGCGACGGGGCGGGAGCACGGCTCCCCGAGTTTTATCGCGATGCGGTCGACGGGCTCGAGATCGGACCGGAGGTGGGGTCCTGCGGCGCGGCGGCGTACCGCGCCGAGCGCGTCATCGTCGAAGACGTCCTGGACGATCCGAAGTGGGAGGGGTTCCGGGAGCTGGCCGAACGCGTCGGCTTCCGCGCCTGTTGGGCCCAGCCGATCATCGGCTCCGATGGGCGGGTGCTGGGGACCTTCGCGATGTATGACGATGAGCCCCGGCGGCCCGACGAAGACGACCTACTCGTGATCGAAGCGGCTGCGCACCTGGCGCGGGTCGTCATCGAGCGTCACCTCATGCGGGAGGAGCAGGAGAGGAGCCGCGCACTCGAACGCAAGCTGCTCGAGGGGCAGAAGCTGGAGAGCTTGGGTCTGATGGCCGGCGGCATCGCCCATGACTTCAACAACCTCCTGGTCGGCATTCTCGGGAATGCGGACCTCGCGCTGGCGACCGTACCCGAGACTTCGGAGTGCGCCGAGTTCCTGCGGACGATCCTCACTTCGGCCCAGCGGGCCGCGGACCTCGCGGGCCAGCTCCTGGTCTACACCGGACGTGCGAGGGTGCGGAATGAGACGGTGGAACTCGGAGGTCTCGTGCGCGAGATGCGGTCCCTGCTGGAGCTCTCGTTGCCGGCGGGCTCGGAGTTCCACCTCGACCTGGACCCCGAGCCCGCCTTCGTCTCCGGCGACGCGACTCAACTGCGCCAGGTCGTGATGAACCTGATCCTGAATGCGGCCGAGGCTCTCGAGGGATCCGACGGGGAGGTGCGCCTCAGCATCCGTACGGAGTGGGAATCCCCCTGCGCGGGGAAGGTCGCCGTGCATCCGGGCCCGACGGTGGTCCTCGAGGTGGTCGACACCGGATGCGGGATGGACGAGGAGACCCGCGCGCGCATCTTCGATCCCTTCTTCACGACGAAGTTCACCGGGCGGGGGCTCGGACTCGCAGCCGTCCAAGGGATCGTCTGGGGACACGGCGGTTCGATCAAGGTGTCTTCCACCCCGGGCGAGGGGACGCGGTTCTGCGTCTGCCTGCCGAGCGCGGAGGTCGAGAGTGTGCCGGAGCGAGGGGCGGAGCCGGTTCCCACCAAGGGCCCGGTCAGGGGCACGGTGCTCGTCGTCGACGACGAGGAGTCGGTGCGCGATGTCGCGAGGATCGGTCTCGAGAGGGCAGGCTACCGGGTCCTTCTCGCGGAGGATGGCATCCAGGCCATCGATCTGTTCAAACGCAACAGGGATGCCGTTCGGGTGGTGCTACTCGACATGACGATGCGCCGGATGGCGGGACCGGAGACCGCGCGGGAGCTCCACCGGATGAATCCCGACCTGCGGATCGTTCTCATGAGCGGTTACCCCGAGCAGGAATCCCGCGGGCGCTGCGGGGACGCGGGCCCCTGCGACACGCACGACTTTCCCTGCGGCTTCCTGCGCAAACCCTTCGAGATCAAGGATCTCGTCTCCGCGGTGGAGCGAGCGGCGGCGACGTGAGCCGGATCGGTTCGGGGTCCACGCCGCAGCGGGTCCTCTGCCGGTCCGGGTCACTGCGCGATGCGCGTGCTTCGGGGTGATGCGGGCCTGCGCGGTGGAAGCAGAAACAGCATCGCGACCGTGAGGAGGAAGAGCGCGAGATAGACGCGGTCCAGCACGGTCTGCGAGATCTCCGTGAAGAGGATCTCGTGGAGCATGCGGCCCACGAAGGAAAACTCTTCCTCCCCCTGGGCGCCTGCCTCCCTCCGCAGTCGGTTCTCGAGCACGGTCAAGACGCACAGCTTCCCGAGGGCTGCATTGACCGCGATGTACGCGAAGACCGCGATGTGCGGCCAGCGGAGCCAGGGGGATTGCACCCAGCTCGGGACTCCTCCGCGGGTCTTCGAGAGGCGCGATGCGACCCACGCGAAGGGCACGGCAACCGTCAGCGTGGCCATCGCGATCACGACGGCGAGGTGGAGTGCGACGACGAGGTCGGCGAGGAGGGGCGGGGGGAGAGGCACGGCGTGGGGGGGGCACATTCACCCTACCCCGATTTGGGCGATTCTCCCTACGGGGACAACCCTCGCGAGGCCGAAGGAGCATTGTTCCACCGGCCGCAACCCCCCCTGGGAGTCGATTCCATGGCGAAACTGGATGTTTTCTTCAACAAGATGATCGAGCTGGAGGCTTCCGACCTCCACCTCACGACCGGGGTCGCTCCCCACTTCCGCTTGCACGGCGAGATGGTCGCCGTCAGCGGCGCCCAGCCCTTCACCGCGGAGCAGATGCGCGAGGTGCTCTTCGAGATCGCGCCCGAGCGCAACAGGGCTCAATTCGAAGAGGAAAACGACACCGACTTCGCCTACGAGCTCCCGGGCAAGGCGCGCTTCCGCGCCAACCTCTTCCAGGACCGCAACGGTCCCGGTGCGGTCTTCCGCCTGATCCCCGATGAGATCCTCAGCGCACAAGCCCTCGGCCTCCCCGAGGCGGTGCGCAACCTGTGCTACCTGAACAAGGGACTCGTCCTCGTCACCGGGCCGACCGGCAGCGGCAAGTCCACGACCCTGGCGGCGATGATCGACCTCGTCAACCAGAGCCGTTCGGACCACATCATCACGATCGAGGACCCGATCGAATTCGTGCACAAGCAGAAGAAGTGCCTGGTGCACCAGCGCGAGGTCGGTCGTCACACCCAGAGCTTCAAGCGTGCCCTGCGCGCCGCGCTGCGCGAGGACCCCGACATCATCCTGGTCGGCGAGCTGCGTGACCTCGAGACGATCGAGATCGCGATCGAAACCGCGGAGACCGGGCACCTCGTGTTCGGCACCCTGCACACGACCACCGCGGCCTCCACCGTCGACCGGATCATCGACCAGTTCCCGGCCGACCGTCAGAGCCAGATCCGCCAGCTCCTTTCCGCGTCCCTGCGAGGGGTGATCGCCCAGACCCTCTGCAAGAAGAACGGTGGCGGCCGTGTCGCCGCGCTCGAGGTCCTGATCGCGACCCAGGCCGTTTCGGCCCTGATCCGCGAGGGCAAGACCCA
>DRLC01000370.1 GCA_011053145.1 Planctomycetota bacterium
GCCATCGCCCTGCGCCCGACGCACATCGGCTCCTACGACCATTTCTACCGCGTGCTCTGCCGGCTCGACCGCTACGAGGAAGCGATCGAAACGGGCGAGCGGGCCTTGGCCCTCGCGCGCAAGCATCTCGGTGAGGTCCCCGACGACCAGGAGGCGCGCCTGCACGCGGCGCTCCTGCAGGGGCGCATGGGATTGCTCGACGAGGCCCGCGCGACGGTTCGTGCAGCGCGGCGGTTCGCGCCGAAGGACCCCTACACCCTGTTCCATGCGGCGCTCGTCCACGCGCTCGTGGACGATCCGGAGGAGGCGCTCGCGCTCCTGAAGGAGGCCCAGGAACGCGGTTTCCACATCGAGAGCGAGGCGGCGAGCAACCCCGACCTCGACATCCTGCGCGGCCGCGCGGAGTTTCGGCGCCTGCTCTCCTGACGGCCGCGGCGACCCGGCGCGCACGGGGAGCGCGACCGCCGAGCCCTTCGGCCGGTCCAGGAAGCCGACATTCGAGCTCCGAATGCCCTTCGCCCCACCCGCTCCGACCTCCCCGCCCGTACACTGGCGGGCTTTCGCTCCCCGATGCAAACCCTCCCCACCCCCCTCGTCGCTTTCGACACCGAATCGGCCACCTCCTCCGGCGCACCGCACCTCATCGAACTGGGGGCGGTCCGCTTCGGAGCGGGCGATTCGGAAGAACACTTCCAGGCGCTCGTGCGACCGGAGGTCGAGGTGGACGAGCACGCGCTCGCGGTGCACGGGATCTCGGACGCGGACCTCGTCGACGCCGAGCCTGCGCCGGACGTCCTGGAGCGCTTCTTCGAGTTCGCCGCCGATGCGACCCTGATCGCCCACAACGCGCGGGCCGACGCGAACACCCTCGGCTTCGCCTGCGCGCGCGCCGACCTCGCCCCCCCACCGCTCCGCATCCTCGACAGCCTGGCCCTCGCCCGCGCGGCCTTTCCGGACGCCCCGGACCACCGCCTCGACACCCTGGTGGAGTTCCTCGGGCTCGAGATCGACGGGCTGCACCGCGCGCTCCCGGACGCCGTGGCCTGCTGGCAACTCGTCGAAGCCTGCCTCGAAGAGCTCGGGCACGGCGAGCCCTGGAGCGAAAGTCGCCTGTTCGCCGCGGCCGCGATCCCGTTCCCGCTCACCGGCGCGCTTCCACCGCGCCCGAACCGCCGCCCCGCCCAGGTGCGCGTCCTCGAGGCCGCACGGCGCGAAGAACTCCCGGTCACCCTTTGCTACGGTGGTTCCTCTTCGCCTCCCGCCCGAATCACCGTAACGCCGCGGCTCCTGTACCGCGGTCGCGACCACTGTTACATCGAGGCGGAGTGTCACGCCTCCGGCCTCCTGAAGACCTACCGCCTGGACCGCGTGCAACGCGTCGAAGCCAGCTCTCCCCGATGAATGCTCCCGAACCGATCCGCAACGTCGCCATCGTCGCCCACGTCGACCACGGCAAGACCACGCTGGTGGACGCGATGTTCGCGTACGCCGGCACGTTCCGCGCCAACCAGGACGTGCCCGAGCGGGTCATGGATTCCGACGCCCAGGAGCGCGAGCGCGGCATCACGATCCTCGCGAAGAACACCTCGGTGAACTTCCAGGGCACGCGGATCAACATCGTCGACACGCCCGGCCACGCGGACTTCGGCGGGCAGGTGGAGCGGACGCTCGCGATGGCGGACGGGGTGCTCCTGCTGGTCGACTCCTTCGAGGGGCCGATGCCCCAGACGCGCTTCGTGCTGCGCAAGGCCTTCGAGCACGGCCTGCGCGTGCTCGTGATGATCAACAAGATCGACCGTCCGGACGCGCGCCCGGACGACGTGCTCAACGAGGTCTTCGACCTGTTCGTGGACCTCGGGGCGAACGACGATCAGCTCGACTTCCCGGTGCTCTTCGGCTCGGGTCGGGACGGCTGGGCCTCGCGTGAATCCGAGGCGCGCAGCGGGGATCTCGGACCGCTCTTCGAAGCACTGCTCGAAGAACTTCCGGTCCCCGAGCAGGACATCGAAGCACCGCTCCAGTTCCAGGCCGCGACGCTCGACCACGACGACTACGTCGGACGCATCGGAATCGGGCGCGTCGTGCGCGGCGTTCTGAAGGTCGGGCAGCGCGTCAGCCTCGCCCATCCGAATCGGGATCGCGCGGCGACGGGTGTCGTCAAGTCACTGTTCCGCTACGAGGGCCTGCAGCGCACGGCGGTCGAGGAGGTCGGCGCGGGAGACATCGCGGTGGTGAGCGGGCTCGACGACCTGCAGATCGGGGACACCCTGTGTCCCCCGGACGCACCGGACGCACTCCCCGCGATCGCGGTCGACGACCCGACCGTGTCGATGGTCTTCCAGGTGAACGACTCGCCCTTCGCCGGGACCGAGGGGCGTTTCGTCACGAGCCGCCACCTGCGCGCGCGCCTCGAGAGGGCTGCGCTCCGGGACGTGGCGCTCGAACTCCAAGACACCCAGACCGCGGACGCGATCGAGGTCAAGGGCCGCGGGGTCATGCACCTCGGCGTCCTGATCGAGAACATGCGCCGCGAGGGGTACGAGTTCGCGGTCGGCAAACCCCACGTCATCCTCAAGGAGGTCGATGGCAAGCGGTGCGAGCCCTACGAGCGCGCCACGGTCGAAGTGCCGGCGGACTTCGCGGGAAGGATCATCGAATACCTGGGCCGACGGCGCGGCGAGATGCTGCACATGGAGCCGCTCGGAGAGACGATGAGCAAGCTCGAGTTCTCCGTCCCGGCCCGCGGTCTGATCGGCGCCCGTACCGCACTGCTCACCCTCAGCCAGGGCGAAGCGGTCCTCAGCCACGTGTTCGAAGACTGGAAGCCCGACGGCGGGACGATCCCGCGCCGCACGACCGGCGTCCTGGTGTCGGACCGCTCCGGCCCCGCGGTCGCCTACGCGCTGAACGGGCTCTCGGACCGCGGCAAGTTCTTCGTGTCGCCCGGAGTCGAGGTCTACGAGGGCATGATCGTCGGCGCGTACAAGAAGGAGGGCGACCTGCCGGTGAACGTGTGCCGGACGAAGAAGCTCTCGAACATGCGTGCCGCCGGCCGGGACGACAACGTGAACCTCGCTCCGCCGGTGATCTTCTCGCTCGAGGAGGCGCTCGAGTACGTCGAGGAGGACGAGCTGCTCGAGGTCACGCCCGATTCACTGCGACTGCGAAAGCGCATCCGCACCGCCGATCAGCGCAAGAAGATGGCGCGGGCGGCGAAGGGCTGAGGGGCTATTCGCTGCTCGTGCCGCCGTAGCCGAGGGCTCCGAGGCGGCTGTGGTCCTCGGCGCTCAGGACCTCGGCCTGGGCGCGCTCGCCGAGGGGGGCGAGTTCCTCCAGCATCGCCTCCGCGCGGCTCGCAAGGCTCTGGACGAGTTCGTGATTCGAAGGGGCGAGGTCCCGGAGTTCGCCCGGATCCGCGTCGAGATCGAACAGCATCTGGCCCTTCGCAGAGACGACGAGCCTCCAGCGCTCGCCGGTCACCGACTGCCAGCGATCCGGCGCGCCGGGGCGTCGCACCTGGGCGGGGACGATGCGGTCGGTCGGAAGCTCGCCGAGAAGGTCCGTCCCATGGTTCGCCGGAGCCTCGAGTCCGAGGGCGCCTAGGATCGTCGGCAGGATGTCGATGTGGCCGACGAGGGACGTGGCGCGGCCGGAACGCACGCCGGGGCCGTGGATGAGGAGCGGGACGTGGAGGAGTTCCGCGTAGAGGGACTGGCCGTGGCTGAACCAATAGTCGTGTTCGCCGAGGGATTCCCCGTGGTCGGCGGTGATCACGACGAGGGTGCCGGGAGAATCGGCGAGGGCTTCGAGGAGGCGCCCGAGCTCGTGGTCGAAGTAACGGATCTCGCCCTCGTAGCGCGCGCGGTAGAAGCTCGGTCGAGTCTCGTCCTCGAGGAACTGGTACTGCGGGATCTCGCCGAGTCCGATCTGGGTCTTCCCGACGGGAAGGTGCGCCTCACCCTCGGTGGGACTCCAACGCACGTACGGCGCGGGTGGCGTGTAGGGGCCGTGGGGATCCTGGTAGTGGACCCAGAGAAAGAAGCGCTCCGCATCGTGCTCCGCGAGCCAGGCGAGGGCCGCGTCGGTGGTGCTCTTCGCGCGGCGTTCGAGCACCTTCGGTCGATTCGGCTCGACCGCGTCGAACTCGTCGTCGTAGGTCAGGAAACCCTGGCTCAGGCTGACGGTGGCATCGTCGCGCATGCGCAGGACCCAGTTCGAGACGATCGCGTGGGTGCGGATCCCGGCCGCGGAGATGACCTCGGCCAGGGTCTCGGCCGCGGCGGGGAGGAGCACCTTGTTGGAGCCCATCCCGAGCTCGTCGGGAAGGCGACCGGTCATGACCGTGGAGAGGGCCGGGCAGGTGAGGGGCGCGGACGCGAAGGCCCGCTCGAAGACCAGCGCCCGCTCCGCGAAGGCGTCGAGGGCCGGGGTAGCCCCCTCCGGGGCACCGTAGGCGCCGAGGTGGTCCGCGCGCAGGGTGTCGCAGGTGACCAGGACGACGCGTCGGGCGGAGGCGCCGCCGTCCGGGCCGGCCCCGCAGGAGACCAGCCCAGCGACGAGAAGAGCGGCGAGCGCTTGGTTGGATCGGCGGACCATGCTCCCCGCATCGTACCCCGCGCGCGCCTCCCGGGCTCGAACCGGAATCGAACAGGGCTCCGCGCTCGGGTGCCCGGGCGACGCCCTGCGATTGCTTAGGATGCGGCTCTCCCCCACCCGGCCCCATTCCAGAGCCCATGCAACCGCGCCTCCGCATTTCGATCCACGTCGCCTCACTCTTCTTGCTCTCGATCTCCTGCGGGGCGGTGCCGCGGGCTTCCGCGGATCCCCAGGAGTCCGCCGGGCTGCGCCTGACCCTCGAGCAGACCGCGGGGCGCGGGGAGCGGGTCAGCTTCTCCGGCCGCCTGCCCTCGATCCGCTGGGCACCGGACGGAGTGCACCTCAGGGAGGGCGGCGAGTGGATCGACCCGATCACGCTCGAGCGCACCCCGGCTCCCGAACCGGAAAAGGGCGCGCGAACGCCGCGCGACCCCGACCTCTGGAAACTCTTCGCCTCCGACGAGGTGGACGAGGCGCACGCGAAGCGCGTCGCGCGGGCGCGCGCCAAGAGCGGGGCCAACGGCGGCGAGCTGCGCAAGGTCGGCGATGAGCTCTGGTACTCACGCGGCGGGACGGCGCGGCGCCTCACCGACGGCACCGCGGGAAAGGTCGAGCTCGAGGAGCTCTCCCCCGACGGCGAGCACGTTGCGTTCGTGCGCGGCAACGACCTCTTCGTCGTCGACACCGAGACCGGCGCGCTGCGCGCGCTCACCCGCGACGGCGGCGAGGACGTCTTCAACGGCAAGCTCGACTGGGTCTACCAGGAGGAGATCTATGGGCGCGGGACCTTCAAGGCCTTCTGGTGGAGCCCGGACTCGACACACATCGCGTTCCTGCGCCTCGACGAGAGCGATGTCTACGACTTCACGGTGATCGACCACATCGAGCCGGGCAACTGGCGTGTGAAGCCCGAGGTCACCAAGTACCCGAAGGTGGGCGATCCGAATCCCACGGTCTCGCTCGGGATCGCCTCCGCGGTCGCTCCATCCGAGGTGCGCTGGCTGGACCTCGAGCGCTTCGGGGACGACGAACCCCTGATCGTGCGCGTGTCGTGGACCCCGGGCGGGGATCGGCTCGTCGCGATGGTCCAGGACCGCATCCAGACCTGGATGGAGATGCTGTTCTTCGACGCGGAGAGCTTCGAGGCGACGACCGTGCTGCGCGAGACATCCGACTCCTGGGTGAACCGGCCGGACGAGCCCCGCTGGCTCGCCGACGGCACCTTCCTTTGGATGAGCGAGCGCACGGGGCAGCGCCACGTCTACCACTACCGTGCCGACGGCGAGTTGATCCGTGCGATCACCTCCGGTCCCTGGACCGTGGACTCGATCGAGCGCATCGATGAGGACGCAGGGCGCATCTGGTTCACGTCGACGAAGGACGGAGCGGTGAATCGCAACCTCTATCGGATCGACATCGACGGATCGGGCCTCGTGCGTCTGACCCCCGGTGACGGAACGCATCGGGTGACCTGGAACGACGCTCACACGATGTTCCTCGACCGCGTCTCGAGCCTTTCCACGCCCCCGCGCCTCCTGCTCGTCGACGCGGAGGGCCGACTCCTCAGCGAACTCGCGCGCGCGGACATGGGGGACTTCGAGCGGTACGCGACCCGCGCCTGGGAGTACCACCAGATCGAGGCCCGGGACGGATTTCGGCTCGACGTTGCGCTCCTGAAGCCCGTCCCGTTCGATCCGAAGAAGAGCTACCCCGTCTGGATCCCGACCTATTCAGGCCCGAATGCGCCGACCGTGCGCAACGCGTGGAACGCGAGTCCCTGGATGCAGTTCCTCGCGCAGAACGGCATCGTCGTGCTGCAGGTGAACGTGCGTTCGGCGAGCGGCAAGGGGCAGGAAACGACCGCGGCCGCATACCTACAGCTCGGTGTGCAGGAGCTCGCGGACCTGGAGGACGCCGTCGCCTGGGTCACGGAGAATCCCTGGGCGGATGCCTCCCGTGTGGGCATCACCGGCGGCAGCTACGGCGGATTCATCAGCGCCTTCGCGCTGACCCACTCCGATCGCTTCGCCCTCGCCATCGCCGCGAGCGGAGTCTACGACTGGCGCATGTACGACACCATCTACACCGAGCGTTACATGTCGACGCCGGACCGCAACCCCGAGGGCTACGCGAAGACGTCCGTCGTCGAAGCGGCCGCGAACCTCCACGGCCACCTCCTGCTCACGCACGGCGTCATGGATGACAACGTCCACGTCCAGAATGCGATGCAGCTCGTCTATGCGCTCCAGAAGGCGAACAAGAGCTTCGAGCTCATGCTCTACCCCCAAAACCGCCACGGAATCTCGAACCGCGACCAGCGCTGGTTCGACCGCGAACTGACCTGGCGCACGATCCAGCGGGAGCTGCTCGGCATCCAGGACTGACCCCCCAACGGAAATGCCCGGTCTCCCGCCTGGCCCTGCCGAGCCGAGCTGAGAAACCGGGCATTCCCGTAGGGGTGGGTTTGCTAGAAGCCCACCACGATGTCGTAGGCGTTGCAGAGTTCGTACCCGGCCCCGCCGAGGATCACGCCCTGGGTGGCCAGGGTCGTCCCGGCGAAGGAGGTGTCCGCGGGAATCGAGAACGAGTGCACGTCCTGGGTTCCGGTGGCGGTCTGCAGGCTCTGGACGAGGCGCTGGGAGCCGAGGTCCACGAGGAACTCACCGCCGGCGACGATCGGGCCGGTTCCGGCCGCGGCGTACACCTCGACCGCGGTGAACGTGGCGCCCGGGTGTCCCGAGTGCGTCACCGTCGCGTCCCACTGCTCGCCGAGCACGGGAGCGGTGGCGAAGTAGCAGCTCGCGTTGATCCCGGTCCCGTTGCGGAACGTGGAGCTCGCGGCCGGGGAGCAGAGCAGCTCGGCCCGGAAGTTGTCCACGCCGCCCTCGGTGATGGCGTTGTTCGGGTTGTCCGAGATCCGGAAGCGGACCTTCACCTGCGCGCTCGGCGAAACGTAGTCCGACACCCGGAAGGTGTGCGGTGTCCAGCCGCCCGACTTGCCGGAGATGGTCTTCACCGTCGTCCAGGAAGACCCGTTGTCGTTCGAAACCTGGACCTTCAGCCCGTGGGCCGCGTCCGCGACCGACGAAGCCTGCCAAGCGCTGAACGACACGATCCCGTCCCCCGCACTGAAATCGAGGGTCGGGGAAGTGAGCGTGGTCGGCCCACCGTCGAGGTCATAGGTCCCCACCGACGCACCGGCCGTGCCGTTCTCGGTCACATAGCACTTGTTGCCGCTGTCGCGCGGATCATCCAGGTTCGGGTTCATGCCCGAGTCGATCGGCGTGCCTCGCTCCCAGGCGCCGTTCGAGACGCTGGAATTCGAGACGCTCCAGCCCTTGTTCGTGTTGAAGTTGTCCTCGAAGACCGTCGTCAGGTTGAACGCCGCATAGGCGGTGTAAACATTCCCCGGGGCTTCCGCGGGGGCGAAGAAGCTCTCTCCTCCGGTATCCTCCGCGGAGAAGTAGTAGTCCACCTTGCTGCCGCAGCTCAGTGCGGGAAGGGTCGCCTCCCAGATGCCGCCACCGAGGTTCACCAGCGCGGAGGTCGTGAACGCGCCGCCGTCGATGCTCGCGTGCAGGGTCGGCGTGGCGCCGTCGAGGACCTTCGCACCGCGCGTCCCGATGTTCACCTGGACCGTCGTGGCCTGGAACGGCGCGACGGTCGTCGGCCGTGCGGTCGGGAAGACGAACTCGACCGCACTGAAGTCGATCACGTAGAGGCCGTTCTCGAGGTCGGAGAGCAGAACCCGATCCTCACCGAGGTAGGGGTACACGCCCCAGCAGCCGTCGAAACCGGTCGGACTCGTGGTCGAGGTGTCGTAGGAGGCGACCTTCTCGAACGTGTCGGTGGTGCGATCGATCTGGTAAACGATTGTCCCGGCGTTGTAGGAGGACGCATAGAGGCGATCCCCGAAGAAAACGGGGTTGTGGTAGCTGTACGCTGCGTTCAACCCGCTCGAAGGCGGCGTGACCGAGTCGAGCGAATCGATCGTGATCGAAGAGCCGTTGTCTGTGAACTTCCAGAGCCGCAGGGCGCCGCCGCTGCGTTCGTCGATCGACGCGATGTAGCGCCCGTCCGGCGTCGACCAGACCGCGTGGTTCGAGAAGCCGCGCACCTCCCCGAGGTAGGTGGGCGCGCTACTCGCGAGGTTCGAGACGTCCCAGACCTGCAGCGAGTCCCACTCGGAGACGAACAGGTAGTTGTCCGTCAGTTGGATGTCGTGCACGAAGCCCGAGCCGAGCCCGGAGAGCACATAGTCGGCGCTCGTGATCGTCGCGGGCGGGCTCGAAGGGTCGTAGCTGGAGAGATCGACCAGCGCGATTCGCGATTCGAACGAGTTGCAGGTCGCGATCCACCCGTCGGCGCGGTAGCTCGTGTTGTGGCTCGTCGACATGCTGGCCACACTCACGGTCGTCAGCAGCGAGGGGCTGTTCGGGTTGGTGACGTCGTAGATCCCGAATGTATCGGGGCCTGACGCATCGTACGCGATGAACGCCAGGGTCTTGCTCGGGTCGAAGGCGCTCTGCCCGACCTTCACGTCCTGGGCACTGGCTCCGTTGTTCGGACTCGGCACCGTGATCGTCGTGCGCAGCGAGATCGAATCCGGGTTCGAGACGTCGACGAGATCCACCTTGTTCAGGCCGAATCGGCCGATGTAGGCGGTCGTGCCGCTGCCCCAGACATCGGAGTAGGTGGAGCCACCGACATCGAAGCGGTCCCGGAACGAGGCGTGGAAGGGGGCATCCTGAGCGGAAGCGGCGCCTGCGAACAGGAGCGCGACCGATCCCAGGGAGAGGGCGGATCGAAGCTGCATGGGGAATTCTTGGGAGATAGAGGGGGGGGGCGCGGGGAAGAACCTCGCTGGAACCACGATAGGACGTGCCACGCCCTCCGGGGGTTCCCTGCCCCTATTGTTCCCGCTCCCCGGGGATTCGGGGCTGCGAAGGTCTTACTTCTTCGGGTAGGTTTCGCGCACCCAGCTCGCCCAGGCGGCGTCGAACGCGTCGAGTTCCATCCCGGTGGCAGCCCGGATCGCCGCCTCGCTGAGCGCGGCGATCTTCTCCTCGCGCCCCTCCCCCCACGGAACCGGCTCCTCGAGGCCCAGGAGCAGCTTCCGGGCGCTCGCGGGCCCGAGGCTCACGAGGTAGTCGACCCGCGACCAGGCCATGACGTGCTCGGTGAGCCCCATCTTGGCCACGTCCCCCCACGCGATGATCTCCGCCA
>DRLC01000371.1 GCA_011053145.1 Planctomycetota bacterium
CTCGCGCACGATGTCGTCGGGGTCGGTAAGCATCGCGAGGACCTCGTCGAGGAGCTGGGTCCAGTGCCCCTCGCCGACCAAGCCCAGGACCCGCAGCCTCACCTCGACGTCCCCCTCCGCCAGAATCGCCTCGAGCTCCGGTTCGACCTCGTCGAAGAGCTCGGGGTTCGCCTCGACCGCCGCGAGCGCGATCATCTTCTCCGCCGGAGAGCCCGTCTCGAGCAGATGAGCGATTTCGAGCTCCTTGCGGTGCTCGAAGTAGAGGGTCCCGCGCAGGAACGCGGCGGCGAGCAGGCCGTAGCCGACCACATGGCCCAGGGCCCTGACCCTGTGCTCAGACCAGAAGACGAAGTGAAAGGTCCCGGCCAGGACGAGGAAGGCCCCGAAGCAGACCACGATCACCGGCCCCGAGGGCATGTCCCCGTAGTACGAGATCGTCACCCCGGTGGCACTCACCAGGGTGCCGACGACCCAGCCGACAAGGAGCCGCGAGCGCACGGTTTCGGCGAACAGGAGCGCGATCACCGACGGGATCACGAGGTAGGAGAAGACCAGCAGCACGCCCGCGATCGAGACCGAACTCGTGACGACGAAGCCGAAGGAGACGTAGAACAGGAAGTCCCAGAAGCGAACGTTCAGCCCCTCCGCCTCGGCCTTCTCCGGGTCTCGAGATATCGCGAAGAACTGCCGCCGGAAGAGGAAGTGGAAGACTCCCACGCCCGCGTAGAGCACCGCGGTCCAGAAGATCGTCCCCCCGCCGATCCAGAGGATGCTGCCGGCCTGCAGGTCACGCAGCTCCTCGGCGCCGTGGGGTAGCTTCGAGCTGCCGAGGATGATCGCCGCCAGGGCGACCGCATACGCGATCCCGATGAACGCCTCGTGGGGGACGCGCTCGTGACGCATGCGCGTCAGCGAAAAAACAGCCGCGCCCACGATCGTGAAGGCCAGCGAGAACCCCTTGATCACGAGAACGTTCTCGTGGACGTCCCATCCGAGCAGCGCTCCCCAAACCGCCCCGAGGGCCGCGATCGTCGCGAGCGCGAGGTCCACGAAGATGACCTTGCGCTGGATCACGTGGATCCCGAGGTAGACGTGGATCCCCGTGAGGATCAGGCACGCCAGGAACGGGTAGGCCATCGAGTGCAGGAACTCAGCCATGTCGACGCCTTTCTAGTTGTGGGTCGATTCGGACTCGACGAGCTTGGAGACCAGGTTGTCCATCAGCGCGAAGTAGTCCGGGATGCCGACGTCTTCTCCCACATCAATGGGTTCGGAGAGCAGGTGTGCGCCAGTCTCCTTCGCGAGGTAGGTCCCCGCGGTGCGGTCGTGGTAGACGGCTTGGAGGATCGTGTGCACGCCCTGGTCCCGAATGAGCTTCAGAACACGATCGCGCTGCTTCGCCGACGGCGGAATTCCCGGTTTCTCTTCGATCTCGATCGGGATCTCGAAGCCGAACCGGGTCGCGAGATAGATGAAGGTCTTGTGGTAGGTAACGATCGGTCGTCCCCTCAGGGGCGCCGCCTTCGCGAGCCACCCGCCGAGCATCTCCGAGAGGCCGCGGTGCTCGAGGTACTCCTCCAGTCGGCCGCCCTTCGAGAGGCGCGCGAGCTTGCGACCGCCGATCTCGTCCACGAGGTCCGCTCCGAAGAGCGCCACGTCGATCCGGTGTTCGAACTCGGCCAGGTTCGCGCGATAGGCGTCGGCGTGCGGTGCATCGAGCTTCGAAAAGGCTTCGGCGATGTTCTTCGCGAGGATCTTCGCGTTCAGCGGATCGAGCCACACGTGGGGGTTTCCGTAGGGATGCACGTCACCCCACTCACGGATCAGGATGGTCGGAAGCTCGAGGGTCTCGACCCCCGTCGAGGCGATCACGCGTCCCGGCTGCCCCACCTGGATCTTCGGGTTGCCGGATCCCGCCGCGACCTTCTCGCCCCACAGTTCGAGTTGGAGGCCGCACTCGATGAACACGTCCGCCCCGCGGGCCTTCTGCATCAAGACGGGTGTCGGCTGGACGTAGTGCGGGTCTTGGTTCGGAGTCGAGAGAGCGGCGACGTGGATGAACTCCCCCCCGACGTCCTTCGCGATGTCGGCCAGGACCGGGAGGGTCGTCACGACCTCGAGGGACTCGATGCCCTCCGTGCCCGGCGCGAACTCGCCGTCGACCGACCGGGCGAGGGCCGGGACCGGAGCGAGAAAGAGCGAGGAGAGGGCCAGCGTTCGCAGTGTGGTTTTCGTGTTCATGGCGGAGGTCCTAGCGGTTGACCCAGTAGGGCTCGACGGGGTGGGAACCGAAGATGAAGTTCGTTTCGAGGAGCGCGGTGTTGCGGCCGTCGATCTCGTCGATGTCACTCGTCGAGTGCTCCATTCCGAATCGCAGACGGAAGAACTCCGTCGTGTAGAACGTGAGATAGGCGCCGTAGGTGTCGGTGCTCATCGACGCGTCCGTCAGGTCCTCCGCGTGGTAGTAGCGCACGCCGAAGTAGAGGTTCTTGTCGAACTGGTACTGGGACCAGAGGTAGTAGCCCATCGGGCTCGAATCCAAACCGGCCTCGCTGAGGTCGGCTTGGAAGAACTCGCCGCCGACCAGGAAGGACTTCCACTCACCGCCCTCAAAGGGCTTCCACTTGTAGGTCCCGTCGAGTCCGACCACGCGGTGATCGGAGTCGTTCTGCAGGCCGGACACCCCGAGCTCCACGTCCCTTCCCTTTCCGAGGTCCTTGAACCACTTCACGTGGCCGAGGACGCTGAGGTTGGACGCGCTCTCCCCGGGAGCGATCGGCAACTCGCCCCCATCGAAGAGTCCCACCGTCGCCTCGATCGTCTGGCTCTCCGACGGCGAAGGAAGGAAGAACTTGCCCTCCACGCCATCGCGGATGTACCCCTCCGGCCCGAGGAACGTCCCGAGCGCGCGCGGGTAGGTCGGCTGCGGGAGGTCGTGGGTATGGATCTGGTTGAAGCGTCCGAAGTTCGGCCGGAAGCGCCCCATCTTGAGCTTGAGACCCGCCGGCGCGCTGTCGAGGACGGGCAGCTTCTTGACGATCACATAGCCCTCCTCGATCGTCGCGTTCGCCTCCCCCGGAGTCTCCGACTCGTAGGTGGCGATCAAGACGCCGTCGGTCCAGGGGTCGATCGAAGCCCGGTAGTCCACCTCGAACTCGCGCAGGTTGAACTGATCATCGATCCGGGGAGCGGTTGGGTCGTCGTCGAGGTGTACGCTCTGGTCGTCGGCCCGCGCCAGAAAGTTCCCGAACACCGTGATGCCCGGGTTGAAGACGTTCGAGCGCTGGGTCTGGACCCCTGCCTTCGACTCGAGGCGTGAGAGATCGTCCTCGAGACCTTCGAGTTCGAACTCGAAGTCTTCGCGGTCGGCATCGCGAGCCCGTTCGAGGCGCTCGATGCGTTGGAGGAGTTCTTGTACGGTCGGAGGAGCTGTGGAGTCCGTCTCGGAATCGGACGCCTGGCCGTGGGCGCTCGGCGCGGTCGCGAGGATCGCGAGCGTGAACGCCAGGCCGGATGCGGCATGGCTGTGCATGGCGGAATGCGATTGGGCTGTGGAGGATCGGGCGGCACATCGCCAGCGCGATCGAGGCGCGGCGGGCAAACACGTCGAGGCACCGCGTGTTTCGCGGAGCCGACTTGCGCCGTCTGGGCGCCGGGCTCGAGGGAGCCCCGGTCAGCCGCGCGCCGGCGGGCCGCGCGTCCACCGCGCGGGACGCTCGATCCCCTCAAAAAGCGCCGCCGCAGCGAACGCCAGAACGGTCGCCGGTCCGAAGAGCCCCGGCACCACGACGACGGGCGGAGCCTCCGCCACGTGCAGGAAACAGAGCGGACAGGTCTCGTGCACTCCGTGGATCCACCCTCCGCAGGGCAGTGCCGCGAGCACGGCCAGGGCGACGACCAGGAGAGCCACCGTCGTCAGGAGCCGTCGTTTCGTGCGAGGTTCCACGGAGACGATCCTGCGCCCAGGTGCGAGAGGGTGTCAAGGGTCGCTTCCTCGCCCCGAGCTTCCCTGCCTCCACCCTCCCCGAGCCCTGCAAAGTCGGGGTAAGGAGTCCGCCGACCCGGCCGGAGAGCCCAGCCACCCGCCCCCGCGGTGCACTAAACTCCCGAGCCCCGTCGGTGCCGCGACGGTTCGCCCGCCCCGATCCCTCTGCCCGGAGTCCGACGCGACCCCCCCCACACCCCATGCGCCCCGTCCTCCTGCTCCCACTGCTGCTCCCAGTCCTTTCCTGCGGTTCCATCGATCGCGCGCCGGAGCCCTCTTCCCACCGCACGCACGCGCCCGGCATCGACCCCGCGGACCTCGACCCGTCGGTGCGCCCGCAGGACGACTTCTGGCGCTACGTGAACGGGCGGTGGATCGAGCGCACCAAGATTCCCGCGGACAAGGCGAGCTGGGGAAGCTTCGCGGAGCTCGGCGAGAAGAGCAACCGGGACGTGCGCGAGATCATCGAGGACCTCGCACGCCGCGACGACCTCGCCGCCGGATCGCCCGAAGAACTCGTGCGCGACCTCTACCGCAGCTTCATGGACACCGAGCGGCTCGAGAAGCTCGGCGCCGCGCCGGTGCGTCCCGCGCTCGATGAAGTCTCCGCGGTCTCGTCGAAGGAAGAGCTCGCGGGGCTTCTGGGCCGCATCACGCGCAGGAACATCGACACGCCCATCGCGTTCTTCGTCGGCCAGGACTCGAAGAACCCGACCGCCTACGCGGTCTTCGTTTCCCAGAATGGACTCGGCCTGCCGGACCGCGACTACTACTTCCGTGAGGGCGAGGAGGCGCAGACGGTGCGAGACGCCTACCGCACGTACATCACCCGACTCCTCGAACTCGCGGGCGATCCGACACCGGCGGAGACCGCGGACCGCGCCTTTCGGCTCGAGGAAGCCCTCGCGGCCGAGCAATGGACCCGCGTCGAGAACCGCGACAGCGAGAAGACCTACAACAAGCTCACGAAGGACGCGCTCCTCGCCTCGGCCGAATCCTTTCCCTGGGAGCCCCTGCTCGAAGCCCTCTCCCTCGGAGAGATCTCCGAGTTCATCGTCCACCAGCCGAGCTACATCGGAGGAATGGGACGCGTCTTCGCCGAAGCCTCGCTCGATGACTGGAAGGCCTACCTGGCTGTCCGGATCCTCGACCACGCGTCCCCCTACCTCTCGACCCCCTTCTACGACGCGCGCTTCGCGTTCCACAACCGCACGCTCTACGGCCAGGAGGAGCCCGCCGCTCGTTGGAAGCGCGGCGTCAGCCTCGTGAATCGCCAGCTCGGTCAGGCGGTCGGGCGGGAATACGTCCGGCGCCACTTCCCGCCCGCGGCGAAGGCGCGCATGGAGGAGCTCGTCTCGAACCTGCGCGCCGCGCTCGGGGACAGCCTGCGGAGCTGCGAGTGGATGACCGAGGAGACGCGTGCCCAGGCCCTCGACAAACTCGCGAAGTTCACGCCGAAGATCGGCTATCCCGACCGCTGGCGTGACTACACCGGCCTCGAGCTGCGCGGGGATGACCTGATCGGGAACCTCGAGCGCATCGAAGCCTTCGACTACGCGTACCAGCTCGGGAAGCTCGGCGGTCCGATCCGCCGTTACGAGTGGTACATGTCGCCGCAAACGGTGAACGCCTACTACAACCCGCGCCTCAACGAAATCGTGTTCCCCGCCGCGATCCTCCAGCCGCCCTTCTTCGACCTCCAGGCGGACGATGCGGTGAACTATGGTGGGATCGGCGCGGTGATCGGCCACGAGATGGGCCATGGATTCGACGACCAGGGCCGCAAATCCGACGGGGACGGGATGCTGCGCAACTGGTGGACGGACGAGGACGCGGCCGAGTACGACGCTCGCGCGAAGCGGCTCGCCGCGCAATACGAACGCTTCTTCCCGCTCCCCGATCTCCACATCAACGGAGCGCTGACGATGGGCGAGAACATCGGCGACCTGAACGGCGTGACCCTCGCGTGGCGTGCTTACCAGCGCAGCCTGCGCGGCAAGACTCCTCCGACGATCGACGGGCTTTCGGGTGACGAGCGCTTCTTCATCAACTTCGCGCAGATCTGGCGCTCGAAGTCACGGGACGCGATGCTGCGCCAACAGGTCCAGACGAATCCGCACTCCCCGGCCGAGTTCCGCCTGACCGGATCGCTGATGAACTTCACGCCGTTCTACGAAACCTTCCACGTCCAGAGGGGCGACGGAATGTGGCGCGATCCAGAGGACCGGGTCGAGTTCTTCTAGACATGAAGACACTCCTGGTCGCCCTCGCCCTCCTCACCCCCGCTGCCGGGGGCCAGGGGGAGGCGGACCTCGCCGCGTCCGTCCAGGGGGTGAATCCCGCGCGCATCGAGCACGACATCCGCACGCTGGCGGGCTTCGGAACGCGTCACACCCTGAGCGAAACCGAGAATGAAGAGCGTGGGATCGGCGCGGCCCGGCGCTGGCTCGCGAGCGAACTCGAAGCCATCTCGGCGCAGTTCGCCGGCGGCCGCATCTCGGTCGCCCTGGTCCCCCACGATGTCCCTGCCGGACGCCGCGTCCCGGACGGCGCGCGCATCGTCAACGTCGTCGCCACGCTCCCCGGCACGGATCCCGACCGTCTCGTCGTCCTCTCCGGCCACTACGACTCGCGCGCGAGCGACCCGATGGACGCCGTGAGCGACGCCCCGGGCGCGAACGACGATGCGAGCGGTACGGCCGCGGTGCTCGAGGCCGCCCGCGTCCTCGGCTCCCTGCACCCGCGCGCGACGCTGGTCTTCCTTTGTGTCGCGGGCGAGGAGCAGGGCCTCCTCGGCGCAGCTGCCCAGGCGGCCCAGTGGAAGAGCGAAGGCAAGACGATCGAGGCGATGTTCACCCTGGACATCGTCGGCGGAGCCACCGGTTCATCGGGAGAGCGCGAACCCAATCGCGTTCGGGTCTTCAGCGAGGGGATTCCCTCGGCCGGAGCGAAGGTCGTCGGGAGCGACAACGACGCGCCGTCCCGCCAGCTCGCGCGTTACACGAAGCGAGCCGCCTCCTCGTTCCTGCCCGACTTCGAACTGACCCTCGTCTTCCGTCGCGACCGCTACCTCCGTGGCGGCGACCACATCCCGTTCCTCGACGAGGGCTGGCCGGCCGTCCGCCTCACCGAACCCCACGAGAACTACGATTGGCAGCACCAGGACGTGCGCGTCGAGGACGGCAAGCCCTACGGCGACGTCCCCGGCAACGTGGACTTCGCCTACGTCGGCCGCGTCACGGGAAGCGTCTGCGCCGCCGCCGGCGAGCTCGCCCTCGCCCCGCGTGCTCCCCGCGGCGTCCTGGTCGACGTGACCGAACTCACGCCGCACACCCGCCTCCTGTGGGATACGAACCCCGAGCCCGACCTCGCAGGCTATGCGGTCCTCGTCCGCCGCACGCACGAGCCCGACTGGACCCGCCGCATCGAGGTGGGCCGCACGACCGAAACCCTCCTCGAGGGCCTCAGCAAGGACGACTGGCTCTTCGCCGTCGAGGCCGTCGACCGCGCGGGGCATCGAAGCCTCCCGGTCTACCCGGCGCCGAAGTATCGCTAGGATTCCAACTCCACGCCGAGGCCGTCGGCGATGCGATTCACGAATGCGAAGTAGGAGACGATCGCGCAGAGATCGTGGATCGCGCGGTCGTCGAAGATCGGAAG